>DATGXY010000136.1:0-2947 GCA_035298525.1 Holophaga sp. | reverse complement strand
GGCGAGCGCCTGGGCCCAGTACATCGCCAGGTAGAAGTGGCTGCCGCGGTTGTCGATCTGGCCCACCTTGCGCGCGGGGCTCTTGTTCTCGTCCAGGAAGCGCGCGGTGGCCTCGTCCAGGGTCCGGGCCAGGAGGAGGGCCCGGGCGTTGCCGAAGAGGTTGCCCAGGTGCTCGAGGCTCACGGCCAGGGCCAGGAACTCGCCCAGGCTGTCCCAGCGCAGGTAGCCCTCCTGCTGGAACTGCTGCACGTGCTTGGGGGCCGAACCGCCCGCGCCCGTCTCGAAGAGCCCGCCGCCGGCCAGGAGGGGCACGATGGAGAGCATCTTGGCGCTGGTGCCCAGTTCCAGGATGGGGAAGAGATCGGTGAGGTAGTCGCGCAGGACGTTGCCCGTGACCGAGATGGTGTCCTGGCCGGCCTTGGAGCGGGGCAGGGTGAAGCGCATGGCCTCCACGGGGCTCAGGATGCGGATGTCCAGGCCGGTGGTGTCGTGGTCCTTGAGGCAGGCCTCCACCTTGGCGATGAGCTGGGCGTCGTGGGCCCGGTTCCGGTCCAGCCAGAAGACGGCGGGGGCGCCCGTGGCCCGGGCGCGGGACACGGCCAGCTTCACCCAGTCGCGGATGGGGAGGTCCTTGGTCTGGCAGCTGCGCCAGATGTCCCCGGCCTCCACCGCGTGCTCCAGGAGCACGGCCCCGGAGGCGTCCACCACGCGGATGACGCCATCGGCGGCGGCCTTGAAGGTCTTGTCGTGGGAGCCGTACTCCTCGGCCTTCTGGGCCATGAGGCCCACGTTGCTCACGCTGCCCATGGTGGCGGGGTCGAAGGCGCCGTGCTCGCGGCAGAAGAGAAAAGCCTCCTGGTAGAAGGTGGCGTAGCAGCGGTCGGGGATGACGCACTTCACGTCGTGGAGCTTGCCGTCGGGGCCCCACATCTTCCCGGAATCGCGGATGACCACGGGCATGGAGGCGTCGATGATGATGTCGTTTCCGGCGTGCAGGTTCGTGATGCCCTTGTCGGAATCCACCATGGCCAGGGGCGGGCGCTTGCCGTAGACGGCCTGGATGTCGGCCTCGATGGCCTCGCGCTGGGCGTCCGGGAGCTTCTTCAGCTTGGCGTAGAGGTCGCCCAGGCCCAGGTCGGGGCTGACCCCCAGCTCCTTGAAGACGGCGGCGTGCTTCGCGAAGACCTCTTCGAAGTACACGCTGACGAAGTGCCCGAACATGACCGGGTCCGAGACCTTCATCATCGTGGCCTTGAGGTGCACGGAGAAGAGCACGCCCTGCTTCAGGGCGTCCTCGATCTGCTCCTTGATGAAGGCCCGCAGGGCCCGGGCGCTCATGAAGGAGGCGTCGAGCACCTCGCCGGCCTGGAGGGCCAGCTTCTCCTTCAGGACCTTGATGTTCCCCGCGCCGTCCACGAACTCGATGCGGGCGGTGGTGGCCGCCGGCAGGGTGATCGACTTCTCGCTGCCGTAGAAATCACCCCCGGTCATGTGGGCCACGTGGGCCTTGGCCTCGGGGCTCCAGGCGCCGAGCCGGTGGGGGTGCTTGCGGGCGTACTGCTTCACGGAGGCGGCCACGCGGCGGTCCGAATTGCCCTCCCGCAGGACGGGGTTCACGGCGCTGCCCAGGACCTTGGCGTACTTGGCCTGGATGGCCTTCTCCCAATCGTTGGCGGGAGCCTCCGGGTAGTCGGGCACGGCGTAGCCCTGGCTCTGCAGCTCCCGGATGGCCGCCTTTAACTGGGGAATGGAGGCGCTGATATTGGGGAGCTTGATGATATTGGCCTCGGGCTTCTGGGTGAGCGCGCCCAGGTAGGCCAGCTCGTCGCTCACCCGCTGGTTTTCGGCCAGGCACTCGGGGAAGGCGGCGAGGATGCGCCCCGCCACGGAGATATCGCGGGTCTCCACGGCCACCCCGGCGGCCTTCGTGAAGGCGTTGACGATGGGAAGGAGGGAGTACGTGGCCAGGGCGGGCGCCTCGTCGATGCCCGTCCAGATGATCTTGCCGCTATCCGTCGTCATGGGTTCTCCTGGGGAACCCACATCATAACCAAAGATTCCCGTCAGGTAGCTTTCAGCGCGCCCCCGGGGATCCCCTCAATCCAGGATATCCAGGGTATGGCCCTCGTCCGCCTCGGGTTCCGGTTCACCCTGACCCTTGGAACCGTAGCGGCGGGCGAGGCCCCCGGAGCGGCCCCGCTCCTGTTCGCCCGCGGGCTCCGTGCGGGGGGACTGACGCACCTGGGTCGTTTCCCGCCGCCGGAAGGGGAAGTGGAAGGACCAGATGGCCTCCGCCTCGACGGCGTCCATGCCCTGGGGCAGGCGGGCCCAGCCGCCGCCCAGGAGGGTGGCCGTGGCCCCGGGCGGCAGGCCGCTGAGCAGGACGGAGGCGTCGGCGGAACCACTGCGGAGGGCGGAGAGGACGGACTGCTGGGCTTGGACCGCCTGCTGGGCCAGGGCCTCCGCGTCAGCCGCCTGCAGGTTGACCGTGGCGGCGAGGGGCGGGCTTGCCACGGACACCTCGTAGGCCGGGGTCGCCGGGGGAAGGGCCGCCGCCTGGGCCTGGGCGAACCCGCCCTGGGCCGGGGCCGCGGGGGCCGGGGTCGCGGGGAGGGGGGTCGCCTGGATGGCCTGCAGTTCCATGGAAGTCGCTTCCTGGTTCCTTGATCGGAAAAGATCAAGCGATCTTTAGCGTTTTCCGGGATTCTACGGGAAAGCGCTCAGGGGCGGAAGCCGACCTGGTCGACGAGCAGGCCCCCCCGGGGCGTCCGGTCGAAGCGGAAGCGCACCTCCTGGAGATCCCGGGGGCTCCACAGGGGCTCCACCTCCTTGAAGGCGACCAGGGGCACTTCAAAGGTCTGCCAGGTGGGGGGCGGGGGCCCGGGGAAGGTCCCGGCGTCCAGGGATGACCAGAGGGTCAAACGAACAGGGGTCCGGGGCGGCAGGG
>DATGXY010000135.1:0-52274 GCA_035298525.1 Holophaga sp. | reverse complement strand
CGTGGTGGTGCCGAACTCCCGGCCCACCTCCCGGATGCGGTCGCCGGTGGCGTCCAGCAGTTCGCTGGGCATGGGGCCGGCGCCCACCCGGGTGGTGTAGGCCTTGGCCACGCCCAGGACGTGGGTGAGGGCCTTGGGGGGGAGGCCGGTGCCGGTGAAGAGGCCGCCGATGGAGCAGTTGGAGGAGGTGACGAAGGGGTAGGTGCCGTGATCGATATCCAGGAGGGTGGCCTGGGCGCCCTCGAAGAGGATGGATTCGCCCCGGCGCCAGGCCTGCCAGAGGTGGTCCTGGATATCGCCGATCATGCCCAGGAGCGGCTGGGCGGTGGCCAGGAGGCCGGCGGTGGTCTCCTCCAGGGAGGCCATGGGCGCGTCGGGCCCCAGGAGGTGGCGCACCTCGTTGTAGCCGTGGCTGATGCGCTCCTGGAGGGTCTCGGGGTGAAGGAGGTCGCCCATGCGCACGCCCATGCGGGCGGCCTTCATCTCGTAGGCGGGACCGATGCCCCGGCCCGTGGTGCCGATCTTGTTGGAGCCCCCCTCCCGCCAGCGATCCAGGGCGATGTGGTGGGGCAGGATGATGTGGGCCTTGTCGGAGATGAGGAGGCGGCCGGCGAGTTCGAAGCCCCGCTGGCGCAGGCGGTCCAGTTCCTGGAGGAAGACCTCCAGGTTGAGGACGACGCCGGAGCCCACCACCAGGAAGCATCCGGGATGGAGGGCGCCGCTGGGCACCTGGTGCAGGGCGATGCTCTGGCCCTCCACGACCACCGTGTGGCCCGCGTTGTTGCCGCCCTGGAAGCGCACCACGTTCTGGAACCGGGCGCTCAGCAGGTCCACCAGCTTGCCCTTGCCTTCGTCGCCCCACTGCAGGCCGAGGATGGCGAGATTTTCGGAAAGACCGCTCATGAAATGACCCCCATCCTCCAGAATACCCTGCCCGCGACCTGCGTCCCAGCGGCAAATCCCAGGTGGTGCAAGGGAACCGATAGGGGACACGGGACCCGGAAGAGGCTACCCTTGAATGTCCGGCCCGCCCTCCCTCCCGGGGGGCGGGTCCCGGAAGGATCCCCGGGGTGTCGCCGTGTTCGAGAAGTTCACCGAAAAAGCCCGTCGAGTCATGTTCTTCGCCCGCTACGAGGCGAGCCAGTTCGGCTCCGAAAGCATCCAGAGCGGCCACCTCCTCCTGGGTCTGCTCCGGGAGGCGGAGAAGACCTCCATCCAGCTCCTGGACCGCATGGGGGTCCAGACCAACCTCCTCCGTGAGCGCCTCATCTCCGCCCTGAGCCCCCGCGACAAGCGGGTGACGCCCTCGTCCACCTCCATCGACATCCCCATGGAGGAGGAGGTCAAGCGCATCCTCCAGCACGCCACCCAGGAGAGCGCCAAGCTCAACCACAAGCATGTGGGCGCCGAGCACCTGCTCCTGGGCATGCTCAAGGAGGAGCAGGGCCTCGCGGGCCGGCTCCTGAAGGAGGCCGGCGCCGACCTCATCGCGGCCAAGGAGATCCTCCTGGAGGCCACGAAGGAGGAGAAGATCGCCAAGAAGAAGAAGGAGCACCCGCTCCTGGCCGAGTTCGCCCGCAACCTCTCGGAGCTCGCGGAGCGCGGCATCTTCGACAACCTCATCGGCCGCGAGACCGAGGTGGAGCGCATCATCCAGATCCTCAGCCGGCGGCGCAAGAACAACCCCATCCTCCTGGGCGAGGCCGGGGTCGGCAAGACCGCCATCGTGGAGGGCCTGGCCCAGAAGATCTTCGAGGGCCTCGTTCCCCCGAGCCTCCAGGACAAGCGCATCTACGCCCTTGACCTGAGCCTCGTGGTGGCCGGCACGAAGTACCGGGGCCAGTTCGAGGAGCGGCTCAAGTCCATCATCGCCGAGGCCTCCAAGGACCCCAGCGTCGTGCTCTTCATCGACGAGATCCACTCGATCATCGGCACCGGCGCCGCCGAGGGCAGCCTGGACGCGGCCAACATCCTCAAGCCCGCCCTCTCCCGGGGCGAGATCCAGTGCATCGGCGCGACCACCCACAAGGAGTTCGCCAAGTACATCGACAAGGACCGCAGCCTCGTGCGGCGCTTCCAGCCCGTGAACGTGGCGCCCCCCGACGAGGCCGAGAGCCTGCGGGTGCTGGAGGGCATCCGGAGCCGCTACGAGCTGTTCCACCGGGTGCGCTACAGCCCGGCCACGCTGCAGGCCGCCGTCTACCTCTCCAACCGGTACATCACGGACCGGTCCCTCCCCGACAAGGCCATCGACCTCCTGGACGAGGCCGGCGCCCGGGTCAAGCTGCGCACCGGGGGCGTCGTGGGCGAGAGCCACAAGGCGGAGGAGGAACTGCACCGGGTCATCACCGAGATGAACGAGGCCGTGCTCAACCGCGACTTCGAGCGGGCCGTGCTCCTGCGCCAGAAGGAGGTCCAGCTCCGCGAGCAGATCACGGGCGGAGCCCAGGGCGAGCCCAGCGAGGAGGACTACGAGCGCTTCGCCGAGGTCCTGGAGGCGGACATCGAGGACGTGGTGGCCTCCTGGACGGGCATCCCCGTCCGGGCCCTGAAGAACGAGGAGAAGGCCAACCTCGCCCACATGGAAGCCCATATCAACGACCGCGTCATCGGCCAGGAGGCCGCCGTCAGCGCCGTGAGCCGGGCCGTGCGCCGGGCCCGCACGGGCCTCAAGAACCCCAACCGCCCCATGGGCTCCTTCCTCTTCCTGGGCCCCACGGGCGTGGGCAAGACGGAGCTGGCCAAGACCCTGGCCGGGTTCCTCTTCGGCGACCCGAAGAAGATGACTCGCTTCGACATGTCGGAGTTCATGGAGAAGCACGAGGTCTCCAAGCTCCTCGGGGCCCCTCCGGGGTACGTGGGCTACGAGGAGGGCGGCATGCTGACGGACCGCATCCGCCGCAATCCCTACTGCGTCATCCTCTTCGACGAGATGGAAAAGGCCCATCCGGACCTGATGAACGTCCTGCTCCAGATCTTCGACGACGGGCAGGCCACGGACGCCTTCGGGAACCAAGTTGATTTCAAGAACACCATTATCATCATGACCTCCAATGTGGGCAGCCGGGAGCTCCTCCCGGACAAGAACCTGGGATTCGTCGAAAAGGACGACCGCCCCGACGCCAAGGCCGGGGACGCGCTGAAGGTGCTCAAGCGCACCTTCCCGCCCGAGTTCCTGAACCGCATCGACGAGATCGTCGTCTTCAACCGCCTGGGTGACGAGGAGCTGCGCAAGATCGTGCGTCTCCTCATCGCCGACCTGAACACCACCCTCCAGAAGCACCGCCTGGTGGTCACCCTCACCGACGAGGCCTGCGACTGGCTGGTGAGGACGACGGTCCGGGACCGCGCCTACGGCGCCCGCCCCCTGCGGCGTGCCATCCAGAAGCAGGTGGAGGATCCCCTGGCCGAACTCATGGTCGCCCAGGAATCCGTGCCCGCGGGGGTCGTCCACTTCGATGTGGTGGATGAAAAGCTCGTTCCCCTTTTCACTGAAACGCCGGCTCCCGCCGAACCCCAGCCCGCGGAGGTCCAGGGGTGATCCGCGCCAGCACCTAGCTGGCACGACCCTCTCCTGATCCCACCTGCCGCCGCCGCCCCTGGCCCCCCGGGCCACGGGATTTGAATGTCCCCCCCTAAGTCATGGATCGTGAATGAACTTGCGCCAGACAGCCCCGAGCCCGAACTCCGGAAGCCCCCGCTGGGCCCGTAGCCTGCCGCCCCTCGCCCTCGCCCTGGCCCTCCATGGCCTGCCCGGCCTGGCCCAGGATTCGGAAGTGATCAACAAGATCGAGGTGACCGGCGCCCAGAAGCAGTCACCGGAAACGATCATCTTCAAGACCGGCCTCAAGGTGGGCGACGATCTGCGCACCGTGGACCTGACGTCGATCCTGGACAAGCTCTGGGCCACCAACGCCTTCGAGGACATCAAGTTCCTCGCCGACGAGGAGGGCAACGGCAAGAAGCTGATCATCCAGGTCCGGGAGCGTCCCCTCATCAAGGAGGTGGACTACCGGGGCGGCACGGAGGTGGGCCTCACCGCCGTGAAGGACAAGATCAAGGAGAAGAAGCTCGCCATCAACCCCGACACGATCTACGACCCCGAGGCGGCCCGCAAGGTCAAGGACCTCATCGTGGACCAGTGCGCGGAGAAGGGCTTCCGGAACCCGGTGATCGAGGTCTCCCTCGAGCCCATGGGCCCCACCACGAGCCGCCTCGTCTTCGACATCAAGGAGGGCGGGAAGGTCCGGATCTACAAGGTCTCCTTCCGCGGCAACAAGGCCATCCCCGCCGGGAAGCTGGCCGACATCATGGAAAAGACCCGGAAGCACTGGGCCTTCAGCTGGCTGACCTCCCACGACCTCCTGGTCGAGAAGAACCTCGAGGAGGACCTCCAGAACATCAAGAAGGCCTATTGGCGCCTGGGCTACAAGGACGTGTTCGTGGGCAAGCCCACCATCGTCGTCGAGGACAAGACCACGGCCTCCCAGAAGAAGAAGAACGAGAAGCGGGTCAAGGAGGCCAAGTCGCCCAAGTACGACCTCCGGGCCGAGCTGACCATCCCCATCCTCGAGGGCGACGCCTTCTACGAGGGCAAGCTGAAGATCGAGGGCAACAACGAGGTCTTCAAGGGCGAGGGCGGCGAGCGCCTGTACCGCGAGCGGATCGCGGAGGTCAAGCGCGACAACCATTCCTGGCTGCGCAAGCTCCTCAATCTCAAGCCCGAGCTCGGGGACCCCAGGCCCGGCGAGAAGCGCCCCTTCGACCTGGATTCCCTCAACGGGGGCATCGACAAGATCAAGGAGCTCTACAGCAACCTGGGCTACATCATGTTCCGGGCCGAGAAGAAGTTCGACGTCCGCGAGGAGGACGGGGTCAAGAAGGTGGACGTCACCCTCAAGGTGGACGAGGGCGAGATGTACACCGTCCGCCACATCAACTTCGAGGGCAACACCACCACCAAGGACAAGGTGCTTCGGCGGGCCATGCTCCTCAAGGAGGGCGACCCCTTCCAGATGGAGGTGTTCAAGGACTCCTTCACCGGCATGGGCCAGCTGGGCTTCTTCGACGTGAAGTCGTCCGAACCCAAGGTGGACCTGGTCCCCGACAAGCCCCAGGTGGACATCACCATCAAGGGCGAGGAGTCCGGCGTCAACGAGGTGCTGTTCCAGGGCGGCTACGGCTCGGTCCTGGGCTTCTCCCTCGGCCTGAGCTTCTCCACCCGGAACCTCGGCGGCGGCGGCGAGACCCTCTCGGTCAGCTACAACGGCGGCAAGTACCAGCGCATGGCCTCGGTCTCCTTCACCGAGCCCTACATCTTCGACCTGCCGTACTCCCTCACGACCAGCATCTCCGACGGGACCACCGACTACGACGCCTCCCGCGTGGGCGCGGCCTACGCCTACAAGCAGAAGACCCGCGGCCTGGGCATCTCCATGGGCACCCGCCTGGCCACCTTCATCCCGGGCCACACCTGGGCCTTCTTCACCACGTACCAGGTGGGCTATTCCTTCCGCATCCTCCAGGTCATCGGCGGCCGCAACTACTACTTCCGCGACACGAGCCAGCAGCTGACCTCCACCATCAGCAACTCGATCACCTACAGCACCGTCAACCACCCCTTCAAGCCCACCAACGGCACCAAGCTCTCCTTCGGCCTGGAGTACGGAGGCTGGCAGCTGGGCGGCGACCGTCCCTTCATCCGTTCCTCCTTCGACTTCGCCAAGTGGACGAACCTGGGGGAGCGCCACATCTTCGGCATCAACGCCAACTACGGCTACCTGCGCAACCTCTCCGGCACGGACATGGCCATCTGGGAGCTGTACCGTCCCGGCGGCGAGAACTCCATCCGCGGCTACAACTTCGGCCAGGTGGGCACGACCCGGCTGGACAACAACCAGCAGCAGGTGGTGGTGGGCGGCAACAAGCAGTTCATCGCCAACGCCGAATACCAGTTCAAGATCGCCGACCAGTTCCGGCTCGTCTTCTTCTATGACGCCGGCAACGCCTGGTCCGAGGGCACGAAGATCTTCTCCGAGTCCCTGCGCCGGTCGGCGGGCGTGGAGTTCCGGTTCTTCCTGCCCATCAGCCCCGCCCCCCTGCGCCTGATCTGGGCCAAGAAGCTCAACCCCTACTCCTTCGACACCGAGGGCAACACCCAGTTCCAGTTCAGCATCGGCACCACCTTCTAGCCTCCCCCTTCACACCCTTCCACGCATGGAGCCCAAGATGAAGATCAGCACCCTGCTGCTGCCCCTGGCGGCCGTCGCGACCCTGGCCGCCCAGGATGCCACCGCCCCCCGCATCGCCTTCCTCGTTCCCGACCAGCTCATCTCCAAGTCCGTCCGCGGCCGCCAGCTCTTCGCCGAGCTGGATGTGACCAAGAAGAACCTCGAGGACAAGCTCAAGGCGAAGAGCGAGGAGGGCGCCCGGCTCCAGGCCCAGCTCCAGTCCCCCAGCATCAGCGACGCGGGCAAGGAGCAGATCCAGAAGCAGCTCCGGGACCTGGAATACGAGTTCAAGAAGATGCAGGAGGACAGCCAGCAGGACTTCCAGAAGGTCCAGCAGAAGGTCTTCGGGCAGTTCCAGCAGGAGGTGGGCCCCATCGTGGAGGCCCTGGCCAAGGAGCAGAAGCTCCAGCTGGTGCTCCAGTACCAGCAGGGCCTGGTGGCCTACGCCGAGGAGGGCTGGATGATGGCCTTCACCGCCGAGGTGGCCAAGCGCTACGACGCCAAGTACGCCGCCGGCGCCCCGGCCCCCGAGAAGCCCGCCGCCAAGCCCGCGCCGAAGGCCGCTCCCAAGAAGTAGCCGGGACCCTCAGCGTCCCGTCGAGCCGTACCCGCCGCCGCCCCTTCCGGTCTCGCCGAGGGCGGCGGCGTCCGTTTCGGGGCCCCATTCCCAGGCCGGGACGGGCCCCAGGAGGAACTGGGCGATGCGGTCCCCCCGGGAGACCGTGAAGGGCTCGCCGCCGTGGTTGACGAGGACGACGGCCACTTCGCCCCGGTAATCGGCGTCGATGGTGCCCGGCGCGTTCAGGACGGTGACGCCATGCCGGAGGGCGAGGCCCGACCGGGGACGGACCTGGCCCTCCCAGCCCGGGGGGATGGCCATCACGAGGCCGGTGGGCACCAGCCGCCGCTCCCCGGGGGCCAGGACCCAGACCTCCCCCTCGGGGAGGGCCGCCCGCAGGTCCATGCCGGCGGCGTGGGCCGTGGCCCTTTCGGGCAGGGGAAGGCCCAGGCCGTGGGGAAGCTGGCTGACGGGAACGCGGATCATGGGCACTCCTGGACCTTCCACCTTACCATCCGGTGTTCCGGGTCTAACCTTCCGGGCAATTCATGCGTTATCTATATAGGTAGGAGGAACTTCCCATGAAGATCGGCATCGCCCTGACCGCCTGCGCCGTGTGCCTGGGTGCCGCCAGCCTCCGTCTCGTAGCGGGCGAGGGGTCGGGCTCCGGCAATCGAACCGAGGTGCGCACCGAGAAGCTCGCCCCCGGCTCCCGGCTCTGGGTCCGGAACCGCAACGGCTTCATCAAGGTCGCTGGCTGGGACCGGGAGGAGGTCGCCCTCACGGCGGCCATCCGGGATACCCCCAAGCGGAAGGTGGACCTGGTGGTGCAGCGCAAGGGCGCCGACCTGGACATCGAGGCGGTGTTCCAGCAGCCCGTGGTGATCTTCAGCTTCGGCTTCTCCCCCTCGCCCCGGTGCGAGATGACCCTCAACGTGCCCCGCAAGCTCATGGCCCATTTCCGCACCACCAACGGCGAGGTGCGGGTGGAGGCGGTGGAGGGCTACGCCCGCTGCGAGACCACCAACGGCGACATCATCCTGCGGGACCTGGCCGGCGAGGCCATGGCCGAGACCACCAACGGCGCCATCGACGCCCGGAACCTCAGGGCCCGCCTCAAGGGCGGCACCACCAACGGCCGGATCCGCCTCGAGGACGTGGAGGGCGGGATCCACCTGGAGACCACCAACGGCGGCATCACGGCCCGGAACCTGGACGGCTGGGGCGAGGGCATCCACCTGGAATCCACCAACGGCGGCATCGACGTGGTGCTGGGCAAGGCCACCGGCGACATCCACGCGGAGAACTCCAACGGCGGCATCGATATCAAGGTGCCCGGGGCCACGGTGGTCGAGTCGTCCAAGCACTCGGCCCGGGTGAAGGTGCCCGGCCGCAAGGAGCAGAAGATCGTGCTGGAGACCACCAACGGAGGCATCACCGTCCGCTGAGGCGCGGCGCGAGGATTGGGTTAATCTGGACGCATGCGGGTCCGTGGCCTCCGAACATCCATCCTCCTCGCCGCGGCCCTCCTGTGCCGGGCCCAGGGTCGCCATCTGCCCGATGTGCTCGACCGCTCCCTTTCCAACGGGATCAAGGTCCTGGTGGTGGAGCGTCCGGGAACCGGTGCCGTCCGGGCGGGGGTATTCATCCAGGGGGGGCGCTGCGCCACGGGGGCCCTCTCCCCGGCCGCGGCCGACCTGCTGGTCCGGAGCCTCTTCCGGCGGATGCCGCCGGCGGGCCAGGACCTGGAACTGCCCCTGAGGCAGGAGGAGGCCGCCTGGGAGGATCTGCGCCTGGAGCACCTGCGCCAGACCCGCCGCCCGGATCGCGCCCCCACGGCGGAGCTGCCTTCCCTGCAGGCCATGCAGGCGACGGCCCTGAAGGCCATCCAGGCCAAGCTCGCCCCCTCCGACGCCTGGGACGGGGTGGATGCCCTGGGGGGCACCCGCCGGGCCTGGGAGGCTACGGCCGATTACATGGCCTATGGGGTGGACCTGCCTGCGGCCAGCCTGAAGGCCTGGTTCCAGGTGCAGGCGGCCCAATTGGCCCGGCCTGACCTCTGCCGCTTCCCTCTGGAGCGGGAGCGCTTCCTCCAGGAGCTGGACGCCGGGGAACCCCCCGTCGCCCCCTCCCTGTCCGTGCTCCTGTCCATGGCCCTGGCGGGCCGCCCCTATGCTCAGGCCTCCGAATTCCAAAGGGCGGACGTGGAGGCCCTCACTCGGGCTGATCTGGCCAACCTGGCCCACGGGCTCTTCGTGCCTTCCCGCCTGACCCTCGTCCTGGTGGGAGACCTGGAGGCCGCCGCCGTCCTGCCGGACCTGGAGCGCACCTTCGGCAGCCTGGGAAAGGGGGCGGCCCCCGCCGGGCCCGCCCCCTTCCGGGACGACGACCCCTCCAGCGCCCTGGATTCCCCCGCCGGGCGGCGCATGCAGGTGAGCACCTCCGGGGAGACCCGGGTACTGATGGCCTGGCGCGTGCCCCGGGCCAACCACCCCGATGGCCCCATCCTGCAGGTCCTGGCCCAGATCCTGGCCGGCAGCCCCGGCTCCCGGCTGAATCAGGCCCTGGTGACGACGCGGCCCCTGGCCCGGCGCCTCACCCTGGAACTGGGGGTGCCCGGGGAACGGGACGCCAATCTCCTGGTGATCAACGCCGAACCCGCCCCGGGGCACTCCCTGGCGGAACTGACCCAGGCCATCGAGGGCGAGGTGCTGCGCCTGCAGCGGGAGCCGCTGCCGGAAACGGAGCTGAACCGGGCCCGGAACCAGCTGGAGGCCCGCCAGATCCTCCTGCAGGAAGACGGCGCCACCCTCGTGGCGGCCCTGGGGGCCGCCCACTGCCAGTCCGGGGACTGGCGGACGGCCTTCCGCGCCCCCACCCTGGGACGGGAGCTGCGGGTCACCGATATCCAGGGGGCGGCCCGCACGTACCTGGTGCCAGCCCGCATGACGGTGGCCCAGTTCGGCCCCGATCCCCTCCTGCTGCCCATGGACCGCACGGAGGCGCGCCTCCTGCAGGCCCTCACCGCCCTGGTGCGCCGGCGCATGGAGGATCCCATCCAGGCCCAGGACATCCTGCGGGAGGCCATCCGCCAGCTCCGCATGCTCAGCACCGCCGAGCGGGAGCAGACCCTCAAGCTCCTGGAAGCCCAGGTGGCCCCATGATGCGGCCGGCGATCCTGGCCTGCGCCTTGGTTGGGCTGCCGGGCGCCGGGCTGCCGGGCGCCGGACAGTCGGACGCCCAGGTCTTCACCCTCCCTTCGGGCCTCCGGTGCGTGCTTCTGGAGAAGCACGACCAGCCCCTCGTGCGCTTGGAACTCGCCACCCGGTGGGACCCCTCGGAGGAACCCCCGGGCCGGGAAGGCATCGCCGGGCTCCTGGCCGAGGTGCTCCGGGCCGGCGGGGCGGGACCCCATTCCCGGGCGGAGTTCGACCGCGCCCTGGACGATCTGGGGGCCCTTTACGCCTTCGAGAGCCGCCGGAACGGGTTCACCTGGACCCTCGCGGTGGACAGCCGGAGCCAGGAACCCGCCCTGGAGTTGCTGGCCCACGCGGTCTTCCGGCCCGCCTTCGACGCCGCTCTCGCCGACGCCCGGCGCCAGGCCCTCCTGGGGCGGGCGCAGGAAACGGCCCCCTGGGACCGGGGGGAGGCCGCCTTCCTGTGGGGCCTGGGCGACCCCGCCACCGTATGGCCCCCCGTCCTTGAGGGCCTGGCCGCCGTGCGTCCCGAGGACCTTTCGGCCTTCCATCGGCAGGTGGTGCGTCCGGAAGCGTCCACCCTCGTCATCCATGGGGATCTGAGCCTCCAGCAGGCCAAGGAGCTGGTCCACCTGCACTTCGGCCTCTGGGGCCCCCGCACCCCCCGGGAACCGGCCCGGAAGGGGCCCGCGCCGGCGGCCCTTCCCCGCCTGCGCACGGTCCTGGACGACTCCCTGGACGCGGAGCTGTGGGCGGGCGTGGACGCCTCGGCCCTGGACCGCCCCGTGCGGGAGCTCCTGGGCCTCCTCCTGGAGCAGGTGCCCCCCGTGGCGGGCCCGGGCATCATCCTGGGCTGCGGCCTCAAGGGGGAACGGATCCTCCTGGTGAAGGCCAAGGCCGGCGCCGGGGGGCGGGACGGGCTCGTGAAGGCCCTCCTGGGCACCCTGGACCAGCTGCGGGGCCAGGGCTTCTCGGAACGGGACGTGGAGCGGGCCCGGGTCCGCTGGAAGGCCCGGGTGGCCTCCCTCCCCCTCCACCCCCGGGACCAGGTGCACGCCATCCAGGAAGGCCTCACCGACCCCGCCCTGGCCCGGGCCGTGGACCAGGTGGGGGCGAAGGAGGTGGCGGAGGGGCTCCGCCGGATCCTGGACCCGGCGGGGCTGAAGTTCCTGCTTCTGGGCGCGGACGCGGCCCTGGTCAGGGCCGCGGAGGCCTCGCTCTGAAAGGCCCCGCGGGCGTTCCCCCGCAGGATGGATCCGACGTCACTGGACCTCGATCCCGAAACGGGCCGCCAGGTCCAGGTACCGGGCCCGCACCCCTTCGATGACGTGATCGGGGAGGTGGGGCGCGGGAGGCTGCTTGTTCCAGCCGGGGAGGCCTTCCAGGTAGTCCCGGAGGAACTGCTTGTCCAGGCTCGGGGGATTGGCGCCGGGCGCCCAGGAGTCGGCCAGCCAGTAGCGGCTGGAATCCGGGGTGAGCACCTCGTCGATGAGGATGAGGCCGCCGTCCTCCAGCAGGCCGAACTCGAACTTGGTGTCGGCGAGGATGATGCCCCGCTCCCCGGCGAGCTCGCAGCCGCGGCGGTAGAGGGCGAGGCTGACGTCCCGCACCCGTGCCGCCAGGTCCTGGCCGATGATCCCGGCCATGGCCGCGAAGTCGATGTTCTCGTCGTGGCCCTCCTCGGCCTTGGTGCTGGGGGTGAAGATGGGCTCGGGGAGCCTGTCCGCGTTCCGCAGGCCCGCGGGGAGCGGGATGCCGCAGACGGTGCCGGACTTCTGGTACTCCTTGAGGCCGGAGCCCGCCAGGTAGCCCCGCACCACGCATTCCACGGGCAGGGGCTTCGTCCGGCGCACGAGGATGGACCGGCCCGCGAGCAGGTCCGCATAGGGGCGCAGGACCTCCGGGTAGCCGGCGGGATCGGTGGCCTCCAGGTGGTTGGGAAGGATGTCCCGGGTGGCCCCGAACCAGAAGTTGGCCACCTGGGTGAGGATGCGGCCCTTGCCGGGGATCCCCTCGGGCATGATGCAGTCGAAGGCCGAGATGCGGTCGGTGGCGACGATGAGCAGGCTCGCGCCCAGGTCGTAGACGTCCCGGACCTTGCCGCGACGGAAGGCGGGCAGCGGCAGGTCGGTGGTGAGGAGCGCGGTCATGGAGGCCTCGTTCAGGGGGTGGGGGGGAGGTGGGGGATCTGCCGGGGCGTGGGCGCCAGCCAGTGCAGGGCCATGGGGAGGAGCTGGTAGCGGTTCTGCACGTTCACCCAGCGGCTCAGTTCGGGTTCGCGCACCGTGCCCTCGTGGCCGTTCACGGGCAGGCCCCGCTGGTCGCGGAAGGCCTGGACCTCGCCCGGGGTGACGCCGAGGAGGGCGGGGAGGATGTCGAAGGGGTACGAATTGTCGTACGGGATGGGGCCCAGGATGCGGAAGTCGAAGGTCTCGCGCAGCACGGAGAGGGTCGCCTCCCGGTCCAGCTCCAGGGCCGCGTCCAGGTGGGGGAAGGGGTCCTGGCCCCCCAGGCTCCGCGCCTGGGCCGCGCCCAGGTGGGCCAGGGGATGGACGGGGTTGGCCTTGAGGATCCGGCCGAAGGCGTCGAAGGCCTCCCCATGGCGGCCCAGGGCGAGGAGGCACTCGCCCCTGCGCAGCAGGGCCTCCGGATCCCGGGGATCCAGGGCCAGGAGCCGGTCCGCGACCTCCAGGAGCTCCTCCACCATGCCCTCCCGGCGCAGGAGGGAGGCCAGGTGCTCCAGGGCGGAGCGGTGCTGGGGGGCCAGGAGGAGGAGGCGCTCCAGGAGCTCGATGGCGTGGACGGAATCCCCCTCCTGCTCGGCCCGGAGAGCCCACTCCCAGAGGATCTCCGACTGGCGCGCGATGGGGTGCGTGAGGGTCCCCCTGCGCTCGTCGGTGGGGTGGAGGATCTGGGTCTGGACCCAGGCGTAGCGGTTGGGATCCCGCCCCTCCTTGGACGCGAGCTCGTCCTCGATGGCGCGGATGACGATGCGCAGGCCGCGGTCCCACAGGGGCGGAACGGGCATCTGCACGTGGGTCTGGAGCTCGCGCCGCAGGGGCTGGAGGGGGTCCCCCGTCCTGCCCAGGTGGAGCTTGAGGCGGAGGTAGCGCAGGTCCGCCGCCGCCTCGGACTCGACCCGCACGCGCAGGCCCAGCTCCCCGGTATCGGGGTCGAACCCGTCGAGGAGGAGGTACTGGAGGTGCGCCCGCATCCTCTGAGATTAGCAAAGGTGGTTGACCCGCGTGGGGCATCCCAGGAAGATTGGTGAGTCGATGGTCCAGGGGTGGTCCCGGTCGAGAGGCCGCATGGAATTGCGCGTTCTGGGATGTTCAGGGGGGGAGGCCGAGGGCCACCGCCTCACGGGTCTGCTCGTCGACGGCGTCCTGGCCATCGACGCGGGGAGCCTCACCCAGGCCCTGACCATCGAGGAGCAGGTGGGGATCCGCCAGATCTTCATAACCCACTCCCACCTGGACCACATCTGCACGCTGCCCTTCTTCACGAAGAACATCTTCGGTCACACGGAGGTGCCGGTGCAGATCCACGCTCTGCCGGAGACCCTGGACGCCCTGCGCCGCCACCTGTTCAACGACGAACTGTGGCCGGACTTCTCCGTCATACCCAGCCCCGACAACCCCATCATCCGCTTTTCCGAGATCGAGCCGGGCCGCACGTACCGCCTGGAGGGCCTGCGGATCACCCCCATCCCCGTGAACCACCTCGTGCCCACCGTGGGCTACCTGGTGGAGGACGACCACAGCGCCTTCCTCTTCACCTCGGACACCGCCGGGACGGACCTCGTGTACGAGGCCGCCAACGCCGCGAAGGACCTGCGGCTCTTCATCACGGAGTGCAGCTTCCCCAACGTCCAGGGCTGGCTCGCCGACGCCGCCAAGCACCTCACTCCGGAGAAGCTGGAGCGGGAACTCCGCAAGCTGAAGAAGGACGTGCCCGTGGGGATCTACCACCTCACCCCCGGGGACCGGGACGTGATGCTGCCCGAACTGGCCGCCCTGAAGGACCCCCGGGTGCGGCTGCTGGAGCAGAACGCCCGCTTCGTCTGGTAGGGGCTGGATCCCCTTGCGGGGGGCGCGCTGGAGCTAAGCAGTCACCCGGGAGCGGCCGGATCCCCCAACCCATCCCCCTTCCTGGTGGTCTTTCATGATCTGCGGCGCCGTCGCCCTGGGCCTGGCCCTGCTCTGCGCGCCGATGTTCACCCTCGCCGCCGTGGCCTGAACGGGGCCCGGACGGTGAAAGGGCCGGGGAAGGCCCCGGCCCTTTCCTTGTTCGCTGTAAATCCGATCAGTGGCCGACGGGCTTCCCCGCGGCCTGGAGGCGGATGAGGGCCCGGGCCAGCTTGACCTGGGCGTGCTCCAGGTCGTCCTCGCCCTGGGCGTCCTTGATGGCCTTCTGGGCCCGGGCGCGGGCGGCCTCGGCGCGGTCGGCGTCGAGCATGTCCACGGTTTCCGAAGCCCGGGCCAGGATCGTCACGTGGCCGGGACCCACCTGGGCGAAGCCCCCGAAGACGGTGAGCCAGTGCTTCTGGCCACCCTCGGTGTAGGTGACGAGGCCGTCGCCCACGGCCGTCACCAGGGGGGTGTGGCCGGGGAGGATGCCGTAGTAGCCCCGTTCCTTCGTGGGGAACTGGAGCTCGGCGACCTGGGCGGAAAAGACCTTCCGCTCCGGGGTCAGCACTTCAAGGGTGATGAGTTCGCTCATGGCAGCCTCAGGCCGAAGCCAGCTTTTCCGCCTTCGCCACGGCTTCCTCGATGGTGCCCACCATGTAGAAGGCCTGCTCGGGCAGGTGGTCCCACTGGCCGTCGCAGATCTCGCGGAAGCCCTTGATGGTGTCCTCGAGCTTCACGTACTTGCCGGGGATGCCGGAGAAGGTCTCGGCCACGTGGAAGGGCTGGCTGAGGAAGCGCTGCAGCTTGCGGGCCCGCGCCACGGTGAGCTTGTCCTCGTCGGAGAGCTCGTCCATGCCGAGGATGGCGATGATGTCCTGGAGCTCCTTGTACTTCTGCAGGATGGCCTTCACGCGCATGGCGGTGCCGTAGTGCAGGTCGCCGAGGACGCGGGGGTCCATGAGGCGGCTGGTGGAGGCCAGGGGATCCACGGCGGGGTAGATGCCCAGGGCGGAAAGCTCGCGGCTGAGGTTGGTGGTGGCGTCCAGGTGGGCGAAGGTGGTCGCCGGCGCGGGATCGGTGTAGTCGTCGGCGGGCACGTACACGGCCTGCACGGAGGTGATGGAGCCCTTCTTGGTGGAGGTGATGCGCTCCTGGAGCTCGCCCATCTCGGTGGCCAGCGTCGGCTGGTAGCCCACGGCGCTGGGCATGCGGCCCAGGAGGGCGGACACTTCCGAGCCGGCCTGGGTGAAGCGGAAGATGTTGTCGATGAAGAGGAGCACGTCCTTGCCCTCGGCGTCGCGGAAGTACTCGGCGACGGTGAGGCCCGTGAGGGCCACCCGGGCGCGGGCGCCGGGGGGTTCGGTCATCTGGCCATAGATGAGCGCCACCTTGGACTCGGCCAGGTTGTCGCTCTTGATGACGCCCGAATCCATCATCTCGTTCCAGAGGTCGTTGCCCTCGCGGGTGCGCTCGCCGACGCCGGCGAACACGGAGAGGCCGCCGTGGCCCTTGGCCAGGTTGTTGATGAGCTCCATGATGAGCACGGTCTTGCCCACGCCGGCGCCGCCGAAGAGGCCGGTCTTGCCGCCCTTGGCGTAGGGTTCCAGCAGGTCGATGACCTTGATGCCCGTCTCGAACATCTCGGCGGTGGTGTTCAGCTCGTCGAACTTGGGGGCCTCCCGGTGCATGGGGAGGGTGCTCTTGTGGTTCAGGGGGCCCCGCTCGTCCACGGGGTCGCCCACGACGTTGATGATGCGGCCCAGGGTCTCGGGACCCACGGGCACCTGGATGGCGCTGCCGGTGTCCACGACCTCCTGGCCGCGCACCATGCCTTCGGTGGGCTGCATGGCGACGCAGCGCACCCGGTTCTCGCCCAGGTGCTGCTGCACCTCCAGGGTGACCCGGGCGGTGACGCCCGCGGCGTCGGTGATATCGGTGTGGAGGGCGTTCATGATCTCGGGGAGATGGTTCTCCTCGAACTCCACGTCCACGGCGGGGCCTACGATGGCGATCACGCGGCCTTTCTTCATTTCACTCATGTCGGACCTCGGGCGATGGTGGGGGTCAGGCGTTGGCGCCGGACACGATCTCGATGATCTGGTTCGTGATGGAGGCCTGCCTCAGCTTGTTCATGTTGAGGGTGAGGCGGGCGATCATGTCCTCGGCGTTGGTGCTGGCCTTGTCCATGGCGGCCATGCGGGCGCCGTGCTCGCTGGCGGAACTCTCCAGCAGGGCGTGGATCAGGGTCGTCTCGATGAAGCGGGGCAGCAGCGCGTCCAGCACCGCGGCGGGGCTGGGCTCCAGGAGCGCGGGCACGCTGGCGGAAGGCTCCCCCTTCAGTTCCATGGGGAAGACCCGCAGGGTGGTGGGCACCTGGGCGATGGCGGAGGCGAAGTAGTTGTGGATGACGTAGAGGGCGTCGATCTCGCCCGCCTCATACTGGCGGGCCGCTTCCGCGGCGATGCGCTCGGCCACGTCGGGGAGGCCGGCCAGGGCCACGCCCTGATGGTCGCCCTGCACGGGGAGCCGGCTCTTCTTGGCCCACTCGGCGGCGCGGCGTCCCACCACGTCCAGGTGGACGATGGTGGAGCCCGTCTGGGCCACGAAGGCGGAGGCCTGCTTGAGCACATTGGCGTTGAAGCCGCCGCAGAGGCCCTTGTCGCTGGCGATGACGACGAGGCGGATGTTCTTCTCCTCCCGGGGGGCCAGGAAGGCCCCGGCGATGGGGGAGAGGCCCGCGGCGCCCAGCTCGGTGGCGCGGGCGACGACGTCGGTCACCACCTCCACGATCTTGGCCGCGTAGGGGCGAAGGGCCAGCAGGGCCTCCTGCGACTTCCGCAGCTTGACGGCGGAAATCATCTTCATGGCCTTGGTGACCTGCTGGGTGTTCTTCACCGACCGGATGCGGCGGCGAATGTCCTGGAGGCCTGCCATGGGTTAGGCTCCCGCGGGCTGGTTGAGGGTCTGGAGGAAGGTCTCCTTGAACGCCGCCACCTGGGTCTTGAGGGCGGCCTTGGTCTCGTCGGAGAGGACCTTGGTCTCCCGGATGGTCCTGAGGAGTTCAGGAGCGTTGATGTCGAGGTAGGCGTGGAGGCCGGTCTCGAAGGCCCGGGCCTTCGACACCTCCAGGTCGTCCAGGAAGCCCGCGGTGGCGGCCCAGATGGTGACGACCTGCTTCTCCACCGGCATGGGCACGTACTGGGGCTGCTTGAGGATCTCCACGAGGCGCTGGCCGCGGTTGAGCTGGGCCAGGGTGGCCTTGTCCAGGTCGGAGCCGAACTGGGCGAAGGCGGCCAGCTCGCGGTACTGGGCGAGCTCGAGCTTGATGGAGCCGGCCACCTGCTTCATGGCCTTCACCTGGGCGGCGCCGCCCACGCGGGACACGGAGATGCCCACGTTCAGGGCGGGGCGGACGCCCGCGTTGAAGAGGTCGGATTCCAGGAAGATCTGGCCGTCGGTGATGGAGATGACGTTGGTGGGGATGTAGGCGGACACGTCGCCGGCCTGGGTCTCGATGACGGGGAGGGCCGTCATGGACCCGCCGCCCCTCGCCTTGGAGAGCTTGGCGGCGCGCTCCAGGAGGCGGCTGTGGAGGTAGAACACGTCGCCGGGGTAGGCTTCACGGCCCGGAGGACGGCGCACCAGCAGGGAGATTTCGCGGTAGGCCGCGGCCTGCTTGGAAAGATCGTCGTAGATGGCGAGCACGTGCTGGCCCGGGTTATCGGGGCCGGCGGGGTTGCCGTCCTTGCCGTGCCACATGAAGTACTCGCCCAGGGCGGCGCCGGTCATGGGGGCCAGGAAGAGCAGCGGGGCGGCTTCCGACGCGGTGGCGGCCACCACGATCGTGTGCTTCATGGCGTCGAAGTCCTCGAGGGTCTTCACCACCTGGGCCACGGTGGAGCGCTTCTGGCCGATGGCCACGTAGATGCAGATGACGCCCGTGTCCTTCTGGTTGATGATGGCGTCGATGGCCACGGCGGTCTTGCCGGTCTGGCGGTCCCCGATGATCAGTTCGCGCTGGCCGCGGCCGATGGGGATGAGGGCGTCGACGGTCTTGAGGCCCGTCTGCATGGGCTCGCTGACGCTTTCGCGGTCCACGATGCCGGGGGCGATGCGCTCGATGGGGTTGCGGGTGGCCGCGGCGATGGGGCCCTTGCCGTCGATGGGGTTGCCCAGGGGGTCGATGACGCGGCCGACGTAGGCGGGGCCCACGGGAACGCTCATGATCTTCCCGGTGCGCTTGACGGTGTCGCCCTCCTTGATGGCGGAGGCCTCGCCCAGCAGGATGATGCCGACGTTGTCCTCCTCCAGGTTGAAGGCCAGGCCCATGACCCCGTGGGGCAGCTCGAGGAGCTCCCCGGCCATGACCTTCTCGAGGCCGTGGGCCCGGGCGATGCCGTCGCCCACGCTGATGACCGTCCCGATCTCGGAGACGTCGACCTGGGCGTCGAAGCCCTCGATCTGGCTGCGGATGATGCGGGAGATCTCTTCCGCGCGAATGTCCATCTGTTCCTCCGAAATTCCGGGACGGGGGTTAGGCGGTGAGGAGCTTGGCCTTCAGGAGCCGGAGCTGGCCCTGGAGCGAGGCGTCGAAGACGGTGGAGCCCACCTGCACCTTGACGCCGCCGAGGATGGCGGGGTCGGGCTGCCAGCGCAGGCGGACGATCTTGCCGGTGCGCTTGGCCAGGGAGGCCGAGAGGGCGCTGGTCTGGTCGGGGCTGAGGGGCTGGGCGCTGAGGACCCGGGCCTCCACGACCCCCGTGTGGCGGTCCACCAGTTCCGCGTAGCAGGCGGCGATCTCATGGACGAGGGAAAGGCGGGCGGCCTGGGCCACCACCTTGAAGAAGGTGCGCAGGACGGGGCTGACCTTGCCCTGCTCCAGGACGGCGCCGAAGGCGGCGGCCTTCTGGGAGGGGGCCAGGAGGGGGTAGAAGCAGAGGCGTTCCAGGTCGGGGCTCTGGCGCACGAGGGCGCTGATCTCGGCCAGCTCCTCCCCGTACTTGACCAGGTTGCCGTCCTTCACGGCCAGGTCCGCCAGGGCCTTGGCGTAGCGGTGGGCGATGAGGCGGTTGCTCACTGGGCACCTCCGACCTGCTGGATGGACCGATCGAGCACGCCCGCGGCCACATCACCCTTCACCCGGTCCTGGAGGCGCCGGGTGGCGCCCTCCACGGCCAGGCCGGCCACCAGGTTCCTCAGATCGGCTTCCGCGGTGCGGCGGGCGAAGTCGATCTCGGCCTTGGTCTGGGCCAGGATCTGGGCCGCCTCGGCCTGGGCCGACTGGATGATGCGGGCCTTCTCGGCCTCGGCCTCGGATTCGGCCTTGGCCATGATGCCTTCGAGCTCGGCCTGGAGGCCCGCCATGCGCGCTTCCAGCTCCTGGATCTGGGCGTCGGCTTCAAGGCGCTCGCGCTCGGCCTGGCTCAGCTTGTCCTCCAGCTCCCGGGCCCGGGCCTTGAAGGCGCTGGAAAGGGCCCCCTTGAGGAGGAAGACGAGGATGGCGGCGAAGAGGGCGAAGTTGAAGAGCTTGACGAGGAACTGCCCACCGTTGCCCAGCTCCAGGCCGAAGAGCTTGAGGGTGGTGTGGTGGGCGCCGCCGCCTTCGTGGCCCGCGGCGCCGTGGCCGGCCTCGTGGCCGGGCTGCGTCTCATGCCCGCCCGCGGGCTGGGCGGCGTGCTCGGCGCCGTGCTCGGGCTGGGCCTGCTTTTCCGCGTGGGCGGGCTGCTGGCCGTGGCCGCCCTGCTCCTGGGCCCGCAGGGCGGGGGCTCCCAGGATGACGGCGGCGGCCAGGGCGAACGGGGTGAGGAATCGGAAGGTTCGCATCGGATCAGGCCTGCCGGAGGAGGTGGGAAACCATGGATTCGGAAAGGGTGTCCACCTGGGCCAGCAGATCGGCCTTGGCCGCGGCCTGGGCGGCCTCCAGCTCGGCCAGGGCCTGGGCCCGGGCTGCCTGGGATTCGGCGCGGGCCTTTTCCAGGAGGGTCTGGCGTTCCTGCCCCGCGGCGGCGGCCAGGGACTTGCGGTGCTCGAAGGCCTGGCCCCGCAGGTCCTTGAGGCGGGAGGCGTACTCGGCCTGGCGCCGCTCCACGAGGTTGGCCGCCTCGGCGCGCCGGCCGGCGCCGGAGGCGATGGCGGCGTCCCGCTCGTCCATGACCTGGATGATGGGCTTGAAGAAGGCGATCTTCAGGAAGAGGTAGAGCAGGGTGACGAGGACCATCACGAAGAGGAGGGCCTCCCAGTTGATCTTCATCGGATCGGGCAGGGCGTCCATGAAGCTCTTGGGGGCTTCCCCTTCGGGCGCCAGGAGGCCGATGCCGCTCATCGATCTCATCAGGTCAATCAACACGAGTTCCTCCAGTTTCCTGCGTGATTCCTCGCCGTGGAGCGCCGGAGGCGCAGAGAGGCTGATCCGGGTTAAGGGAGCATTTCATTCTCTCAATGTTCCCGGGATTCCTCAAGGGCGTAATTCCGGGCAGATTGGTCAGGAATCTCCCCGGGGGCCGCGTCCTCAGGCCCCCTTCTCGGCGGTCACGGGGTGGCGCAGGGCCTCCTGGATCCACCCCAGGTAGGCGCGCAGGTCCTGGACGGCCTCGGGGCCGGCCACGAGCTCGTCCACCGTGATGACGAGCTCCACGTCCGCGGCGTCGCCGGCGGGGGTGGGGGTCAGCTTCCACCGCACGGAGCCGAAGAGGTTGTCCTGCTGGAAGGGGGCCTGGGGGACGATGCGGTACCCCTTGGGGGCCTGGATGCGGCTGGTGGCCCGATGCGTCTGCAGGAAGGGGAGGACGATGCGGGCGCTCCGCTGGGCCGGCCACGCGGAGGGGGTGTCCAGGGGGGATGGCAGGCCCGGGAAGGGATCGATGCGGAGGCGGCGCTCCTCCTCCCATTCGCGGGAGCCCTTCAGGGACCACTGGAAGGGCTTGGCCACGTCCTTGAGGTTCATGACCTTGGCCCCGGCCAGGGTCCAGCCCTTGAGGGGGGTCTGGAGGCGCTCCAGGAGGGCCTTCTCCCTGCCCTGGGGATCCTCGTCCCGGGCGTCGTCGCGCTGGATGTAGGCGGGGTTGCCCTGGAAGGACGCGTCCAGGGTGAAGGCCTGGCGGTCATCCTGGAAGGTGACCTGGTAGGCGTAGGTGCGGGTGTTGGAGGAGGCGGGCTGGACGGGGGTGTCGGCGGGGCGGGCCATCTTCTCCGGCAGGTCGGCCAGCATGGCGGGGGTGCCCTGGTAGTCCTCGTAGATGACGCCGGGGGTCAGCAGGCCCCGGGAGGGATCCACCCAGAGGATGTCCTTGCCCGGCTCCTCGATGCCCAGGAGGTAGTGCTCGATCTGGTAGGGGTTCAGGAAGCTGTACCGGAAGATCCAATCCTCCCGGTCGCAGACGCCCAGGAGCCGGGGCTTGAGGCCGGCGTCGGTGAGGAGCTGCCAGCCCAGCCACAACCAGCCCCAGTCGTCCGTGCCGCCATACTTCACGGCCTGGCTCAGGTCTGAGGCGTCCAGTTTGATGGGCTCGGTGAGGCCGGCCTCCTTGCGCTGCTGTTTTTCCTCCCAGGTGAGGCGCTCGAAGTTGGCGAGCTGGGCGTGGGCCCGGAGCATCAGGGCCTTGGCGGCCTCCTGGGGGGCGGCGGGGAGCCCTTCCCGGACCGTCCTGGAGAACTCCTTGTATCGGGAGCCCAGGGAGAGGCGGGAGGCGTAGGGCCGGTACCACTCCTGGATGGTCCTCAGCCAGAAGGCGTCGGGGTCGGGGACCTGGGAGCCGGTGAGCCGGTCATCGGGGTAGACCACGAGGGTGGGGCGGTCCAGGGCGGAGGTGAGGAGGAAGGGGCCCTCCTCCTGGGCCGGCAGATCCCGGAATAGGAAGATCCGATCGCCCCGCCGGTCCAGGACCTCGGGCCGCACCCGGGCCATGTTCTGGAGGCCCCACCGGGCCGGGAAGCGGGTGTCGAAGCTGAGGATGAATTCCTGGATGGGCCAGGGGCGAACCAGGGACCGGTGCCACTGGCGTCCCCTCAGCCAGAAGTCGCTGGTGCGGTGGTACACCTCCACGATGCAGTTGGAGGTGACGCCGGGGGGGACCATGTTGGTGAACTTGCGCTTGGAGGAGCCGACCTTCAAGGTTTCCTTCTTGAAATCCTTGACCGAGTCGAAAAGGATTTCGGTGCCGTCGGGCCGGATGGTCCGCCCCGTCAGTTCCCGGGTGCCTTCGCCGAAGGCGGCGAAGGCGACGGCCCGCTGACCCTCCTCGGAGACGATGCGGATCCGGCAGGTCCACTCCATGTCGGAAGTGCCCATGTGGAGCCGCTCCTCCAGGACCACGGCCCCCTTGGGGGCCCGGGGATCCCCGGCCTTGATGGACCAGGCATCGGCGGGGAGGGGGCTGAGGGGGATCTTGGCGGCCAGGGGGAGGGCCACTGCCGTCAGAAGTGCGGGCAAGACAAGGGAAGGGCGGATCACCGAGAGCTCCCGTCGCGAAAGAAGATGGAAATGAAGGAGTTAACCCGCAGGATAGCATCCCCCCGGAGCGGCCTTCGTGCGGGCGGATGGATAAACGAACGAACGTGGCGCATCAGGGCTTCACCTTGAAGCTGAGGCCATCCAGGTGGAGGCGGCGCACCTCGGTGCGGTCCTTCTTCCAGGCGGCCATGCCTTCGTTCCGGGACGCGTAAGGGAAATCCCCCAGGCGGCCCTCCTGCACGTAGTCCAGGACCACGCGATTGCCCGGGCCGGCGCTGGCCTTCCAGGTCCCCTTGCGCCAGGGGCTGGCCAGGGAGGCTTCGGGCAGCACCGGCTCGGCGGCGTAGGGGAATTCCACCTCCACGTGGAGATGGAGCCCGCCCCGGCGATCCAGGTGCACCGGGTAGACCCGGGGGGTGTCCCCCTTCTGGAGGACGGCGGGGATGCCCGGCATGCCCCAGGGCGCCAGTTCCACCTCCTGGCCGTTGCGGACCAGGGCCTTGGGATGGACGATGCGGCAGGTGATCTCGAAGGGCTTGTCCAGGTCCTTGGGGTCGCTCGTCCCCGTGATCTCCAGGGTGCCGGTGGGGGGCAGGGGGGACTGCTGGAGGAGGGCCTTGCGGAGGCCCTCCCGTCCTTGGTGGACCAGGGTCCCGCGGAGGGTCCGGGCGTTGCCGGTTTCCAGGACGCGCCAGGTCCCCCGGAGGGTGCCCACCTCGTCCACCTTGGCCCGCAGTTCCAGGTCCAGGGATTCGCCCAGGCAATGGGACGGCTTGATCTCCGCCCAGGCGGCCCCCTCCGGGGCGCAGATGAGCACCCGGCACCCCAGGAGCCAGGTGCTGAGCTGACCGAAGGGGGTGAAGGCGTCGGTGCCGTCCACGAGGAGGTACCGGCCGCGGCTCGTTTCCACCTCGGCGGGAAGGCCCCAGGAACGGTCCAGGCGCACCGCCGCGATGGCGTGGTTGAAGCGGCCGAAGAAGGGGGGCTCGTCCGGGTCCAGGGCCCCGCCGACGGTCTGCACGAGCACCGGCGCCACGGCCAGGCCCAGGGCCTTGGCCTGGCCCATGAAGAAGGTGGCCAGGTCCTTGCAGTCCCCGTACCGGCGGCGCTGGGTCTCCTCCGGCTGCTCGGGGATCCAGCCCCGCTCCGGCGAGAGGTACACGGCGCGGTAGCCCAGTTCCCGGTGCATCCAGGCCCAGGCGGCCTTCAGGCGGGCCTGGGGCTCCCCGGCGGGGAGGCCCAGCTCGGGGGCGCGGAAGAAGGGCTGGTAGCGCCGGTTCATGCCCTGGGCGAGGGCATCCCAGGAGGTGTGGTCCAGGCCCTCCCGGAAGGCGGGGTCCAGGAAGCGCACCAGGACCCAGGGGCTGGCGTTGAGGCCGGGGGGGTGGGCCCCTTCGTCCCGGGGCAGGGCCGGCAGGTTCCAGGCGCGCAAGTGGCTTCCCTGGACGAAGTCAACCTGGGCGGCGGGAATCCAGGGGGACAAATGCCGGGGATCCAGGCGCAGGGCGACCCCTTCCAGGGAGGGGCCAAGCCAAGTGGCCTGGCGGGCCAGTTCCAGTTCGTACCGCCTCACCGGGAAGGCGCCCAGGAGGGTGTCCCCGATGACGGGGCCCATGGGGTGGCGGATGATCTCCAGGGATTCGAAGGCCACGAGGGATCCCTTGGCCACCTCGTCCAGGTGGGCCAGGGTCCGGGTGTGGGTGCTCACGTCCGACGCGCCCAGCAGATCCGTGTCCACGGTGGCGACCTTGTCCGTGTCCAGTTTCAGGAGCTCGCCGTCCGCCCGCAGGTTCCAGCCCTTGAGCTTCTTGATGCGGTTGGCCCCGCCGCCCAGGCCCCATAGGGAGAAGGTGCCCACGTGCCGGCCCCGCTCCGTCAGCACCTTGATCAGGCTCAGGTGGCGGACCCGGATTTCGCCGCCGCCCGCATAGGCCATTTCGATGCGGTCCAGGAGGACCCAGGCGTCGGCGTCCGCGGGGGCCGGGTCCTGGGCGGCGGCCTGGGCGTGGGGGACGGCCCATTCCGGCAGCTTGCGCAGGTCCTGGGCCGGCAGGGCCAGGGCGAGGGCCAGGAGGGGGACGAGGGTGGGCGTGCGGAAGCGCATCATTTCACCTTTTCCAGGATGACCGTCCGGTTGAGGGCCTCCTGGATCCAGCCCGTGTATGCCTTGAAGGCCTCGTAGTTTTCCGGACCCGCACCCAGGGACCGCAGGTTCATCTCGAGCAGGATCCGGGCCTCGGTTTCGGAATCGGAGGGGACGAAGGTCCAGGACACCCGGCCGAACAGGTTGCCCTGGTCCGAGCCCATCTGGCGGGGGATCCGGTAGCCCTTGGGGGCCTTCACCTCGCAGGCGGCCTTGAAGACGGAGCGGTAGGGCAGGACGATGCGGGCCCGGCGCTGCTCCGGCCAGGCGTCCGGCATGTCGAGGTGGGCGGCGAGGCCAGGGAAGGGGTTCAGGCGGATCTGCCGGTCCTCCTCGAACTCCTTCCAGCCCTTGGCCGACCAGGTGAGCGGCTTGTCGGCCACTGCGGCCTGGCCCACCTTGGCCTCCGTGAGCGTCCAGCCCTTGGCCCTTTCGCCGAATTCCAGGCGGAAGGCCTTGTCGCGCCCGTCGGGCTCCTCGGCGCCCAGTTCCTCCCGGGCGGCGAAGGCCACCTGCCCGGTGGCGCTGCCCTGCATGGAGAAGGCCAGGCGATCGCCCTGGACGCCCACCTCGTAGGCGTAGGTCTGGGCGCTGGCCTCCGCGGGCTGGGCCGGCAGCATGTGCTGGCGGACGGTGCCCTGGGGCACGTCCACCAGGAGGGCCGGCGTGCCCTGGACATTGCTGGCCAGGAGGCCGGGCTCCAGCAGGGGGTGGGTCGGATCGATCCAGAGGGTCTCCCTTCCGGGCTCGTCCACGCCCAGGAGGTGGGCGTGGATCTGGTTGCCGTTGAGGAAGCCCCAGCGGAAGATCCAGCGCTCCCGGTCGCACACGCCCAGGAGCTTGGGCTTCAGGCCCGCGTCCTCCAGCAGGCGCCAGCCGAGCCAGGTCCAGCCCCAGTCGTCCGTGCCGCCGTACTTGAGGGTGTCGCCCAGGTCCGTGCCGTGGATGATCTCGGGCGCCTTCAGGCCCGCGGCCTTCAGCTTCTCCTTGTCCTCCCAGGTGAGGTGCTCGAAGTTGACGAGGCGGGCGTGGGCACGGCGGATCAGCTCCTTGGCGGCCTCCTGGGGGTAGGGCGGGAGGTCGGCCTGCAGTTCCTTGGAGAAGGCCTTGTACCGGCTGCCGAGGGAGAGGCGGCCGTCCAGGAAGGGCTTGTACCACTTGTCCAGGACCTTGGGCCAGTAGGCGTCGGGCCCGGCCTTTTCGTCATAGGCCATCAGGAAATCGTTGCTGTAGATGAACACGGTGGGCAGGTCCAGGCCCGGTTCCAGGATGTAGGGGCCTTCCTCCTTGGCGGGCATGTCGCGGAAGACGAAAAGCCTGGCGCCCCCGATGAGGTTGACGTCCGGCCGGATCCGGTTCACCCCCTGGAGGGACCAGGAAATGGGGAACTGGTTGTCCACCTGGAACACCATCTTCTGGATGGGCCAGGGCCGCATGAGCCCGTGCAGCCACTGGCGGATCCCGAACCACTTCATCTTTTCCCGGTAGTAGATCTCCACCACGCAATCCTGGGTCACCCCCGGGGGGATCACGTGCTTGGTGCGGGTCCGGCGGTAGCCGACCTGCCGGGTCTCCGTCTTGAAGTCCTTGTTGCTGTTGAAGACGGTGATCCTGCCATCCGGGTAGAGGGTCCGCCCCTCCAGTTCCACCGGGTTCTCGGGGAACGCCATGATGCTTGCCGCCCGGCGTCCCTCCTCGGAAACGATGCGCACCCGGTAGTACCACTCCACATCGTGGGTGTTGAGGATGAACCTCTCCTCCAGCACGAGGGCGCCCTTGGGGGCCCGGGGATCGCCGGCCTTGATGGACCAGGCATCGGCGGGAAGGGGATTCCACTTGGCTCCGGCCGCCAGGGGCAGGGCGAGGAGGAGGGCGGCGAGCAGGAAGGGGACGCGCAGAGATGCCTGGTTCACGGAAGGACTCCGCATGGTTGGTGTTGTGGCGATGAGGATGGATAAAACAGTCTATCTTAAAGCGATCCCCCTTCGGATCCCCCGCTCGCGATTCCCCCGGGCGCATTCTCCTGTTGACTTCCCGGCCAAAGGGTGAGACTCTTTGTGTTCGGCGATTCGGGCGATTAGCTCAGTCGGTAGAGCAGCTGCCTTACACGCAGCATGTCGGCGGTTCGA
The DNA here is from genome assembly GCA_035298525.1 of Holophaga sp. Classification (GTDB taxonomy): domain Bacteria; phylum Acidobacteriota; class Holophagae; order Holophagales; family Holophagaceae; genus Mesoterricola. Next base: position 25,437 of record DATGXY010000135.1, on the reverse strand, counting down.
GCCCGTCATCGCCCACCAGAAATGGTGCTTTGAAAACCTGGGGTTGTAGCTCAGTCGGTTAGAGTGACGGCCTGTCACGCCGTAGGTCGCGGGTTCGAGCCCCGTCAGCCCCGCCAGTCCCAAGGAAGCGCCCACCCAACAAGTGGGCGCGTTTCTTATGGGGGAAAAAGCCCATGAAACTCCCCATCGTCGCGCTCTGCGGACGCCCCAACGTGGGCAAGTCCACCCTTTTCAACCGGCTCACCCGCACCCGGGCGGCCCTGGTGCATGATCTGCCGGGCATGACCCGGGACCGGAGCTATGGCCGGGTGACCTGCCTGGGCGAGGACGGCGAGCCCGAGGAGGTCTTCGAGCTGGTGGACACGGGCGGCCTCGACTTCGGGGGCGACGATGTCATCACCAAGGGCATCACCCGCATCGCGGAGGAGGCCATGGCCGAGGCCCACGTGCTGGTGCTCATGGTGGACGCCCACGACGGGTGGAACCCCGCCGACGCGGAGATCGCCTCCCGCATCCGCTCCAAGGGCAAGGCCGCCATCCTCGTCGTGAACAAGATCGACGGCGTGCGGGGCGGGCACCCCGACGGGGCCTTCTTCGAACTGGGCTTCGACGAGGTGCACGTGCTGAGCGCCAGCCACGGGGACGGCGTCGCCGACCTCCTGGCCTCCATCCGGGCCCGGCTCCCCTTCCACCGCACGCCGGAGGAGGCGGAGGCCCACGATCCCGCCGAGGAACTGCGCTTCGCCGTCATCGGCCGCCCCAACGTGGGCAAGTCGAGCCTCGTCAACAAGCTCCTGGGCTACGAACGGAGCCTGGTGAGCGACGTGGCCGGCACCACCCGGGATACGGTGGACACCGTGTTCAAGGTGGAGGAACGCCTCTACCGCCTCATCGACACCGCCGGCATCCGCCGCAAGGGCAAGACCACGGAGGGGGCCGAGAAGCTCTCCATCCTCAAGGCCAAGCAGGCCATGGCCAGGGCCGACGTGTCCCTGCTCCTGGTGGACGCGGTGGAGGGGGTCACCCACCAGGACGCGGTCATCGCCGGCTACGCCCACGAGGCGGGGGCGGCCGTGATCATCGTCGTGAACAAGTGGGACCTGGTTGAGAAGGACACCTACACGAGCATGGCCGTGGAGGACCGGATCCGGCAGGACCTGGGCTTCCTGCAGCACGCCCCCATGGTCTTCGTGTCGGCCATGACCGGCCAGCGGGTCTCCAAGCTCTTCAGCTTCATCCACGAGGTGGCCGAGGCCCACGCCCGGCGCATCCCCACGGGCCGGCTCAACGCCTTCCTGCGGGAGGCGGTCGCCCACTTCTCGCCCCCGGCGGTGGACGGCAAGCTGCCCAAGCTCTACTTCATGACCCAGGTGGGCGTGAGGCCCCCCAGCTTCGTGGTGATCACCAACACGGACCGGGAGATGCACTTCAGCTACCTGCGCTACCTGGAGAACCGGCTGCGGGACCAGTTCGGCTACAAGGGCACCCCCATCCGCATCGCCTGCCGCCGGCGGGGCGACGAGGAGGGCCGGGGCGCCGCCCGGGTGCGCAAGATCCTGGATCCGGGCGCGGGGCTCAAGCCCGGGCGCAAGGCGGCCTCGGAGGCCAAGCCGACCCGATCCACCCGTCCCACCCGGAAGCGGCGGACCCCGTAGAATGGGGGGATGCTCCCAGACTGGACGGACCTGAAGGAACGTTGCGCCGAACGCTGGACCTCCGGCGTGGCCCGCATGGACGGCATCCTTGGGCCCCGCTTCGAGGCCTGGATGGCCCGGCCCGGATTCCCCATCCTCTTCTGGATGGCCATCTTCGCCATGGCGGCGGTGGCCCTGCAGGCCCTCCGGGCCCGGCCGCCCCGGGCCTGGGCCGTGCTGCTGGCCGCCCTGGCGGGGGCCCTCTTCGGGAGCCGGCTGCGGCGCATGACGGGCACCTTCCGCAGGCCCCTGGACCCCCTGGAGCGGGCCTGGGCCAAGGGGGACGTCGCCGCCGCCCACGCCCTGGGCATGGCCTACTTCCGGGGGGCGCCCGGCGTGCCCCAGAGCCGGGAACTGGCCCGCGGGTGGTTCCAGGCCGGGGCCGAGGCGGGAGACCGCGGGTGCATGAAGATGCTGGCCGAATGCCTGCGGTGGGGCCTGGGGGGCGACCGGGACCTGGCCGGGGCGGAAGCCTGGGAACTGGCCGCCCGGCCCGGGAACATTCCGGAACGGGCTGGCGAGGACCCCTCCGCCCACCTGGATGGATGAACCCAAGGGGATTCACCTGCAGGCGGCCTCGAGGATATCCCAGATGATCTGGCGCTGCTGCGGACCCAGGTCGGTCATGTTGGCTTCGGTGAGCCCGGAACCGGACGTCTCGGGGCCCGTCCTCATGGATACCAGTTGACTGCATCGGCCTGTCAACAGAAGGCTCGCCTCGATGCTTCCGCCTTGGATCTCCCGCAGGCGCAGGGTGCCCTCCACCGTGTGGTTTCGCCGGGCCTCCTCCGAATCCTCCCGCCATACCTGGCGGAACGAGATGAGGCCCAGGCGCTCGTGGCAGAAGGTGATCTGGAACTGGGCGTCGACAAGGGCATTCACGAAGCGAGGAACTGCCGCGTCAAGGGAAATGGGGAAGCAGCGGGGCTCATGGATCCCGCGCCTGGCCTTCCCGTCCCCGCCAGGGTTTCCTTCGGGCACGGATTCCGGATTGATGAAGGGCACGGTCTCGGGCTGCTTGCATGCCACCAGGCCCAGGAGGATGAAGGGCAGGGAGCGCATCATTTCACGTAGACGAAGAGAAAGGTGCCGAAACGCTCGTCGGCGTAGACGGCTACCCGGGTGGGCCCGTTCCAGTCCTGGGCGGGCTGTCGGATCTGGAGCTCACAGCTGGCGCTGGTGGAACGGACGGACGTCCTGGACGTTGTATCCGTCCATGTCACTGAGTGGCCGCCATGCTCAGACCAAGGTCGAGCAAGGGCCTTCAAAAGATACTCATTGTCCTGACCGTGGTCGATGCCATCCGCGGTGCTGGACCATGCGCGGCTGCCGGATTGCATCGTGGTCAGGGATAGGCTCCGTCCATCCTCCGTGCTGGTCGATTCGTTGAAGCCGAGGCCTGCATGGATCCCGGTCTCCGCCGAATGGTCATCCTTTCCCACGCTGAAGGATAAATTCAGGGCATCCGAATAACTGTGGGAGATGCTGGTGGTGGTCCCCATGCCGAAGCCGCTGCCGTAGCTCACCTGGCTGCCATTTCCCGGTGGCGCGTAGATGACCGAAAGGACCTTGTATTTCGGATAGATCCGGTGCCGGACCTCGATCCTGCCCTTGCCGCCGCCCTCGGTGGTCAGGTAGATGGGGGACCCGTCCGAGGCCTGGACCTCGACCAGTTCCTCGGTGATGGGCTTCGTACCGGAGGATGCGAGGGGTATGAACCCCATGCCCGGGATGGGCTCAAGCTCCGTATAGGACCGGCTGGTCCCCGGGAAGGAATGCACGGTGCCGGATGGGTCCTTCCACTGCCAATTCGAGTAGGTTTTGCCCGTCCGCACCTTGCCGCTCCTTCCCTGGGAAAAGGGGGCCTGGGTGGAGAAGTCCTGGGCCGTGCACATGGGCTCTGCCCAATCGGCTGCCAGGGGGGCGGATACGAGGATGCATGGGGCCAGCATCAGACCAGGGCGCATGGGACCTCCGGGGCTTCCCGGCCCAGGTCCATCCCGGGCTGGGGGAGCCTCCATGCGTGGGCGGAACCTGAGGGATGTTCCCCGGGGTGCCGGGGCCGTCAGAACGTGCTGGTGATGATCCCCCCGTCCACCTGGATGGATGAGCCCGTGATGTAGCTGGCGCGCTCGCTGCACAGGAAGGCGATGACGTCCCCCACCTCCTCGGGCCTGCCCAGACGGCGGGCGGGGATCTCGGCGGCGACCCGGGCGAAGTAGGTCTCCTGGGTGATCCCCTCCTTGGCGCAGCGAATCTCCGCCAGGTGCAGCTGGCGGTCCGTCATGACGTGGCCGGGCAGGAGGGCGTTCACCGTGACCCCGTCCCCGCTGAATTCCTGGGCCAGGGTCCGGGTCATGGCGGAGAGGCCGGCCCGGAGGGCGCTGCTGATGGTGAGGAGCGGCGTGGGCTGCTTGGCCGCGAGGGAGGTGATGTGGACGATGCGGCCCCAGCGCCGCTCCCGCATGCCGGGCAGGGCCAGGCGGCAGAGGCGCACGACGTTCATGAGGGTGGATTGCACGCCGCTCTCCCACTGGGCCTCGGTGAGATCCAGGAAGGTGGCCGCCGGGGGGCCGCCGGTGTTGGTGACGAGGATGTCCACCTGGCCGAAGGCTTCCAGGGTGGCCTTGTACCAGTCCTCGATATCGGCGGGCTTCGTGACATCGCAGGGGAAGGCCAGGACGGAGCCCCCCAGGGCGGCCTTGGCCGCCTCCAGGGCCCCGCGGTCCCGGCCGCAGATGGAGACCCGGCAGCCCTCGGCGACGAGGGCGGCGGCCGCCGCCCGGCCCAGGCCCTTGCTTCCCGCCGCCACCATGGCGACCCTGCCCTTGATCCCCAGATCCATGGAGCACCTCCAGGGCTCCAAGGTGCCACGGCCGGGCCCCGGCGGCGAAAAAAAGACGGGGGCGACGCCGTGGGAGACAAGGGGCGGGGCCATCCGGTAGGCTGGGTCCAGCCCTTTCCCCAGGATCAACCATGACGGAAGCCCTTTCCAAGTCCCTGCGCCACTCCGTGGCCGCCCGTTGGACCTCCCTCCTCATCGTTTCCTTCTCGATGCTCTGCGGCTACTACGTGGCCGATGTGGCCTCGCCCCTGAAGCCGCTCATCGAGCAGCAGCTGAAGTGGACCAGCGCCGAGTACGGCTTCTTCACGGGCGCCTACGCCTGGTTCAACGTCTTCCTGGGCATGCTCATCTTCGGAGGCATCATCCTGGACAAGCTGGGGGCCCGGTTCACGGGGATCCTCTCCTGCGCGCTGATGGTGGGCGGCTGCGCCGTCAAGTGGTGGGCCATGAGCACCCACGCCCTGGACGGGGCCGTGATCCTTGGAACCAAGGCCCAGGTCCTCACCGCGGCCCTGGGCTTCGCCACCTTCGGGGTGGGCATCGAGATCGTGGGCGTGACGGCCACCAAGGTCATCGCCCGCTGGTTCAAGGGCTACGAGATCGCCCTGGCCATGGGCCTCCAGGTGGGCACCGCCCGCATCGGCACCGCCCTGGCCCTGGGCCTGGGCGCCCCCATCGCGAACATCTTCCACGCGGTCGCCGCTCCCGTCCTGGTGGGCGTCATCCTCCTGGGCACGGGCCTTGTGGCCTTTCTCTTCTACTGCGCCATGGACCGCAAGCTGGACCGGACCGAGGGCGAGGACGGCGCCGCGGGCGAGGAGGATGCCTTCCGCCTCTCGGACATCAAGGAGATCCTCTCCATCCGGGGCTTCTGGTACATCACCCTCCTGTGCGCCCTCTTCTACTCCGCCGTCTTCCCCTTCCTGAAGTACGCGCCCGACCTCATGGTGCAGAAGTTCCACGTGCCCGAGAACTGGGCCGGCGCCATCCCCAGCGTCCTCCCCTTCGCCACCATCCCCCTCACCGTGGTCTTCGGCAACTACTACGACCGCAAGGGCAAGGGCGCCTCCCTCATGATCCTGGGCTCCCTCCTCCTCGTGGGCGTGCACTTCGTCCTGGCCGTCCCGTTCCTCAGCAACTGGATCGTCGCCCTGGCGGGCACCATCGTCCTGGGCTTCGGCTTCTCCCTGGTGCCCTCCGCCATGTGGCCCTCCATCCCCAAGTTCATCCCCCACCGGCAGCTGGGCACGGCCTACGGCCTCATCTTCTGGACCCAGAACCTGGTGGCCCTCTTCGGGGTGCCCTACCTCATCGGGTGGGTGCTGGACAGGTTCTGCATCGTGGGCACCCGCGCCGAGGGCAGCCCCGCCTACAACTACACCCTGCCCATGATGATCTTCACGGGGCTGAGCCTGCTGGCGGTCCTCTTCGGGTTCCTGCTCAAGGCCGAGGACAAGGTCAAGGGCTTCGGGCTCGAGGAACCCTGCCGCAAGTAGGTCCCCGGCATCCGGTGATGGCGAAGGCCCCGCGCCGCCGGCGCGGGGCCTTCGCCTTTCCGCGGGGCTACAGGAGCCGCTGCCAGGGCCCCGCGTTGACGACGCGGGCGAAGCCGCTCTGCATCAGGTAGCGCTGGACCATGCCGCTCCGGGCGCCGCTGGCGCAGCAGACCAGCAGCGGCCGGTCCGGGTCCAGCTCCCCGATGCGGGCCTGGATCTGGTCCAGGGGGATGTGGAGGCTGCCGGGGACATGGCCCTGGTCCCACTCCGCCTGGGTCCGGACATCCAGCATGGTTGCGCCCGCCGCCTTCAGCTCGTCGATCTCATCCATGGCGCCTGCCTCCCCTGATCCAGAACATGACCAGTCTTATCACGAAGAGGACGCCCCAGCCCAGGACGATCATGATCATCGCCTTGCCCAGATACACGGCGCGCCTCCTTCCCTGGCCTTGAAGGTATCCTGGTCTGACCCATTTGCGGAGGTGCGCATGTCGACGCTGGAAGAGCGGGCCAAGGGGGTCCGGCTCGTGTGCACGGACGTGGACGGGGTCCTGACGACGGGCCTCCTGCACTACGGGACCGAGCCCAGGCACACGAAGAGCTTCAACGTGAGGGACGGGGCGGGGATCAAGTGGCTCCAGCGCCACCACGTGCCCGTGGCCTTCATCTCGGGGCTGGACAGCCCGGCCACGGTGCACCGGGCCTGGGACCTGAAGGTGGAGGACTGCTTCGTGGGGCACCTGGTGAAGGGGCCCGTGCTGGACCAGCTCTGCGCCAAGTACGGCCTGCGCCCCGAGGAGGTGGCCCACGTGGGGGACGACCTCGCCGACCTGCCCCTCCTGAGGCGGGTGGGCCTGGCCTGCTGCCCCCGGGATGCCGTGGCGGAGGTGAAGGAGGCCTGCCACTGGGTGGTGCCGGTGGACGGGGGCCACGGGGTCCTCCGGGCCGTGGCCGAGGCCATCCTCAAGGCCCAGGGCCGCTGGGACGACGTGGTGGCCTCGTACTGATCTAGACTCTTCCCAACCTCCCAGGACGACCCATGACCCAGCTCCGCAGCCTCCTCTCCCTGGCCTTCCTCGGCACGGCCCTCGCCGCCCAGCAGCCCGAGCCCGCCACCCTGGGCGTCCAGGCGCGGGCCAGCTTCCCCCAGTCGGGCCTCTCGGACGCGGTGGGCGGGGGCACCGCTCCGGGCCTCGGGGCCAGCCTGGTGGCCGAGATGGACCTGGCGCAGTGGTTCGAGGGCTGGCGAGCCCGCCTGGACCTGGGCATGGACGTTTGGTTCTGGGGCAACCTCACCCAGCTGCCGGGGAAGTCCGGCCGGGTGTCGGCGGGCCACGTGTCCGGCGAGCTCGTGCGCTTCCTCCGCCCCGGGGGGACCCCCATCACCCTGGGCCCCTACCTGACCCTGGGCGCGGGCATGTACGCCTGGTCCGGCACCCGGGTGGACAGCACCCTGGGCAAGGTGGACATGAGCTCCGCCCACCCGGCGGGCATCCTGGGCTGCGGCTGGCGCATGAACAAGTCCCTGGACCTGGAGGTGAAGGTCCTCATGGGCAAGATCGATCCCCAGACCACGGCCCTGGCCGCCATGGCCGCGGCCACCTGGCGCTTCTAGGGGCTGCGGCCCCGTTCCCCGCAACCCGACCTTCGCCGGAGGATGCCGCATGATCAGGAAAGCCGCCCTTCTCGCCCTGCTGACGGCGTCCTGCGGGATCCCGGCCCGGGCCCAGTTCTGGGACAGCCTCATCAACCCCGACGTGAACGTGACGATCACCCATCCCCCGTCCCTGGGGATCAAGGTGGAGCGGGTGGCCTTCGCTCCGGTCACCAACCGGATGGCGGAGGACCTGGTGTCGGCCTGCATCGCCGACCTCGTCGCGAGCGGGAACGTGGAGGTGGTGGACCGGGGCAACATCGAGAAGGTGCTGGGGGAGCAGAAGCTCACCAACTCCGGGCTCATCGACGAGGCGACGGCCGTGAGGATGGGCCGGCTCCTGGGGGCCCCCGTGCTGCTCTTCACCCAGGTGATCCGGGCGGACGTGAAGCGGATCCCCCTTTCGAAGACGACGCCGGGCTGGACCGACAAGAAGGGCACGTACCATCCCGCGGAGACCACCTGGACCTCCAAGACCCAGGTGGACTACAACGCCTCCATCCAGGCCGTGGACCTCGCCACGGGCCGGATCTACGCCCAGAAGCGGATCGCCGTCTCCCCTTCCCGGGAAGCCTCCTCCGACAAGGGCCAGCCTGAATACCCCTCGGACACCTCCGTGATCGAGGACGCGGTGGCCCAGGCCACGGCCAGCGTCCATCAGATGCTCCTGTCCTGGACCGAGCAGCGGAAGCTGATCTTCTACGACGACAAGGACTACGGGATGAAGGAGGCCTACCGGCGGCTGCAGCTCAAGGACACCGCCGGCGCCCTGGCGAAGAGCCTGGAGGCCCTCGAGGCCGCGCGCAAGGACAACGCCAAGCCCAAGTACCTGGGGCGGACCCACTACAACGTGGGCATGTGCAGGTTCATCCAGGGCGACTACGCCGGGGCGCTGCCCTTCCTGCGGGCCGCGCGGGAGACGGATCCCGACCACAAGATCTTCGCGGGCGCGGAGGCCGAATGCCTGAGGGCGAAGGCGCTGGCCGAGGAGATGACCCGGGTCGACGCCCGCTCCGCCAAGGTGGAGATCGATCTGCCCCGGGCCGCCGAATCCGCCGCCCCGGCCCCCGCCCCGAGGAAGGCGGAGGGGCCCAGCGTGGAGGAGCGCCTGGAGCGGCTGGAGGCCCTGCGGAAGAAGGGCCTGCTCAGCCCCGCCGAATACAAGGCCAAGAAGGCCGAGATCATGAAGGACCTCTGACCGGTCAGGCCCCTTCGAGCTTCCCGGCGAGGTGCTCCGCCACCCGGCGCGCCGCGCCCGGTTCGCCCAGCCTGGCGCGGATGCCGGCCAGGTCCGCGCGCATGGCCGCGGCCCGGGCCGGATCCAGGAGGGCCTTCAGTTCCCGGACCAGGCGCCGCGGGTTGACCTCCCCCTGGAGGAGTTCGGGCACCACGCCCCGCCCCGCCACCACGTTGGCCAGGCCGAAGTGGGCGATGCGCACGAAGCGCTTGGCGGCCAAGTACGTGAGGGGGCTCAGGCGGTAGAGGATCGCGAAGGGGGTGCCCAGGAGGGCCGTCTCCAGGGTGGCGGTCCCGGAGCACACCAGGGCCGCGTCCGCGTAGGCCCGGGCGGCGTAGCCCCGGCCGGTGACGGTGAGCACGGGAGCCCCGCGCAGGTCCAGGGGGGCCGCCTCCAGGGTGGGGGCCACGGGGAGCACCCACTGGACGGGAGGGCCGTCCCAGGCCAGCACCGTCTCCATCAGGGGCGGAAGGAGGCGCTCCAGTTCGCTGCGGCGGCTTCCGGGGAGGAGGGCGACGACCTTCCCCGCCGGGTCCAGGCCCGTCTCCCGGAAGAAGGTCTCCCGGTCCACCTCGGGCTTCACGGCCTCCACGAGGGGGTTGCCCACCCAGAGCGCCTCCACGGGCAGGCCCGCGAAGAGTTCCGGCTCGAAGTCGAAGAGGCAGTAGAGGGTGTCCAGGGTGCGGCCCCACTTGGGGATGCGCCCGGCCTTCCAGGCCCACACCTGGGGGCACACGTAGTGGTGGAGCCGCACGCCGGGCATCTCCCGGCGCAGCGCGGTGGCCAGGCTGAAGTTGAAGCCGGGGTAGTCGATGAGGAGGACCGCCCCCACCCCCTCCTCCCGGGCGGCGCGCAGGATCTCCTTCTTGAGGCGGAGGAGGCCGGGCACGTGCTTGAGCACCTCCACGAAGCCCACCACCCCCAGATCCTTGACGTCGGCCAGCTTGCGGTCCAGAAGGGGGGTCATGAGGTCCCCCCCGGCGCCCAGGATGCGCAGGCCGGGGGCCAGGGCCCGGAGCTCCCGGAGGATCTCGGCGCCGTGGAGGTCCCCGGACGCCTCGCCCGCGATGACGAGGAGGGGCTTCACTTCTCCTCCCGGGGAAGGAGGTCGGCCATGCCCTCGGGGAAGTACACCATGGGGTGGGCCGCCTCCAGGGCGGCCAGGGCCGGGGCGGCGGCGGCGGGATCCGCGCATGGGACGGCCACGTTCCAGCGGTAGCCCAGGCGCGCCAGGGCCTGGAGGTCGTCCCCGGCCTCCGCGGCGGCGCAGAAGAGGCGGTCGGAGATGGCGTCGAGGTCCGGGCCGACGCCCTTGTCCCAGCAGAAGCCCACGGCCTCCCCCCGCACCTCCCGGAGGCGCCGGTACAGGGCCCCGGCGTCGCCCGGCCGGGGACGGAGGGCGATCTTGACGCCAGAGCCGTGGGTGAGCTCCAGGAGGCCTTCCAGGGTGGTCATGAAACGGGCATCCTCCATGCGCCCCTCCGGCACCGCGGCGGGAATGACCAGAAAATCGGGACCGATGCCTGCTCGCATGGCGGCCATGGCCGCTTCCCCCAGGCGTTCGTCCCAGGGGGCCGGCTGCAGGTGGATGGCGTGGATCTCCAGGCCGGAATCCCGCCACGGCGCGGGTTTTTCCGGGCCCCAAGCCAGCTCGGCGGCCCGAAATGGCCGCCAGGGGGCCGGATCGAAATGATGGGGGATGAGGGGCAGAAAGCGCATCAGGTGATTATCATGGAGCACCGGAGGCATCCATGGCCCGAGTTTTCACGCTGGAAGAGGCCCGTGCGGCGCTGCCGAGGGTCAAGGGCATCACCCGCCCTGTCTTCGAGCTGGCCTCCAGCTTGGCCGAGGAGCTCCAGGCCTCCGAGGACCGCCAGGACGATGCCCAGGTGGAGGCCCTGCAGCTGCGCCTGGAGACCCTCATGGAGAGCTGGGCGGAAGCGGTGCGGGAACTGGGGCCGGACGTGAAGGGCCCCTGGCTGGTCGACTTCGATTCCGGCGACGGCTACTGGTGCTGGGCCTTCCCCGAGGAGGACCTGGACCACTGGCACAGCTACGAGGGCGGCTTCGCCTCCCGCGTTCCCGTGGCCCTGAAGCCCGGGGTCCCCCGCGGGTGAACGGCGCGGCGGCCTTCCGGGAGGCGGTGTGCGCCATGGTCGCCCGGGTCCCCCGGGGCCGGGTGGCCACGTACGGGCAGATCGCCCTGATGGCGGGCTGGCCCCGCCGTCCGCGCCAGGTGGGCATGGTGCTCAAGGGCCTGCCGGAGGGGACGGATCTCCCCTGGCACCGCATCGTGAACCGCAACGGCCACGTGCCCAGCGAGGGGCGGTGGTGGGGCGCCCTGCTCCAGATCGCGCGGTTGCGGGAGGAGGGCGTGGAGGTGGACGACGGGGGGGACCTGGACCTGGCCCGCTTCGGGTGGGACGGTTCGGGACCGGCGCCGCGCTGATTGCCGACCCGTTTCCATGGATTTTCCGGGTCCCCCCCAGGCGGGGCGCACCCCGGCCCGGGACCGGCGCCGCGCATGCCGGGGCCGCGTGGTTTCAGCCGTTGGGAAGGGCCGCGGCCTGGGATACCATCGCCCCATGGAACCCACGCAGCCCCCCGCCGGGGCCCCGGACCCCGCCGACCTGCTCCGCCGGATGGAGGTGCTGCGCACCGTCCTGGACGAATCCACGGATCCCATCTTCAATATCCTGGCGGACGGGACCTACCGTTACGTGAACCGGGCCTTCAGCACCCCCTTCGGGCGGGAGCCCCACCAGGTCATCGGGCGCCGCATCCACGATCTGTTCGCCCCGGACGAGGCGGAGAAGCGCATGGCGGTGGTCCGCCAGGCCTTCGCAACGGGCCGCGCCATCGTCTTCGATGTGCGGGTGCCCACCCCCGCCGGCGACACGTACTACATCACCTCCGTGAAGCCCATTCCCGGCCCCGACGGCCAGGTGGAATCCGTGGTGTGCATCTCCAAGGACATCACCGCGCGCAAGAAGGAGGAGCAGGAGCGCCTGGACCTCATCGAAAGCCTGAAGGCCGCCCTCCAGGAGGTGCGCACCCTGTCGGGCCTGCTGCCCATCTGCTCCTACTGCCGCAAGGTCCGGGACGACGACGGCTACTGGACCCAGATCGAGCACTACGTGCGCACCCACTCGAAGGCCGACTTCACCCACGGCATCTGCCCCGAATGCCGGGAGGAGCACTTCCGGGAGGTGATGGGGGATCCGTCAGGCTCCTAGGGCGCCGACCCGGTCGAGTTCCCGGGCCATGTCCTCCTTCGTGAATGGCTTGGGCAACAGGGCCACGTGGCGGTCCTGGGAGACCAGGTCCAGCACCCGCTGGTCGGCCTTGCCCGTGGACAGCAGCACCTGGAGGTCCGGGCATTCCCGGCGGATTCCGGCCAGGACCTCCCCGCCGTCCATGTCCGGCATGTTCATGTCCAGGATGACGAGATCGGGAAGGGGCCTTTCCCGCAGGGCCTCGAGGGCGGCCCCGCCCCCGAGGGCCGTGGCGCAGTGATGCCCGAGGGCTTCCACCAGGGGGGGGACCGCCATCAGGATCAGCTCGTCATCGTCCACCAGGAGCACCCGCAGGGCTTCCGGCCCCGTCCCCGCCATCCTTTCGCCTTCGGGGCGGGCCGGATCCGCCTCCTCGAGCGCGGGGAAGACCATCGTCACCCGCGTGCCGACCCCGACTTCGCTCGTGATGTTCAGGTGGCCGCGGTGATTGGCCACCGTGCTTTCGACGATGGACAACCCCAGTCCGGTGCCCGTCCCCGGGCCTTTGGTGGTGAAGAAGGGATCCGTGGCGCGCTTGAGCACCTCGGGCGGCATCCCGACCCCGGTGTCCTGGACCTCCAGGCTCGTCGCGTTCAGGCCGTGGTTGTGGGTCCGGATCGTGAGCCGGCCTCCGGACGGCATCGCCGCCACGCTGTTCACGCACAGGTTCATCAGGCAGTGATGGAGGGCCGCCTGGTCGCCGAGGATGGGTTTCAGGTCGGGAGCGAGGTCCAGGTCCACCTGGACCTTCTGCAGCGTCGTGCGCTCGAGGAGGGCGGTGAGATCCCGCACGGTGGCGTTCAGGTCGACGCTTCGTGTCTCCGCGAGCCCCTTGCGGGTGTACGTCAGCAGTCCCTTCACCATGTTGGCGCCCCGCTGGCAGGCCACCTCGATGGTGCCCAGGTCCCGCGCAAGGGCCGGATCCAGGTCCGTCCTGGCCTTGTGGACGCTGGCCAGGGCCATGATCGCGGCCAGCACGTTGTTCATGTCATGGGCGACGCCCCCGGCCAGGCTGCCCAGGCTTTCCAGTTTCTGGGATTGGGCGAGCTGCGTCTGGAGGTGGGCCTTTTCGGCCTCGATCCGCCGCTGCTCGGAGATGTCCCGGATCGTCCCGATCAGGTAGGCGGGAGATCCATCCGGCTGGTAGTGGAAGTGGCCTTGTCCCTCCACCCAACGGGTCTCGTCCGTCCCCGGGCGCAGAATCCGGTACTGGTGATGGAATTCGGTGGCCCCCTTGGAAGTCTGGCCTGCAAAGTAGGCGGCCATGCCGGCCTGGTCCTCGGGGTGGACCAGGTCGAGCCAGCCCTGGAGGCCCCGGGGGTAGCCGTCGCCGATGCCGAAGATCTCGTCCAGGACTTCGGAGGCATCCCAATGATCCGTCTGGATGTCGTAGCGGTACGACCCGATCGAGGCCGCCCGCTGCGATTCCTTGAAGAAGTATTCGCTGGCGCGCAGCTTCCGCTCCGCCTCCTTCTGGGCATCCACGTCCAGCAGCGTCCCCGCGGCCCGGACGGGACGCCCACCGGGCGCGTGGTCCACGATGCGCCCCCGGGCCAGGACCCAGGACCAGCCTTCTCCTGTCCTGCGGACCCGGAACGTCTGTTGGAAGCTTTCACTGGCTTGCGCGGCGAACGCCTCGAGCCATGGATCCAGAGTCGCCCGGTCATCCGGATGCATCCGGTCCGCCAGCGTCTGGAGGCTCACCGGGGTGATCTCCTCCAGGGTGCAGCCCAGCAGCTCCGCCCATCGGGCGTTGACCTCGATCTGGCCGGTTCGCATGTCCCATTCCCAGGTTCCGGCGTCCGTGCCCCAGATGACCTCCTCCAGGCGCTGGCGTTCGCGCGTGGCATGGAGCCGGCTTTCCCGCAGGCGGCGGTTCAGGATGAGAAGGGTCACCCCGAGGCCCGCGAGGGCGAGGAACATCGCTCCGGCGGCCAGGAAGGAGCCTCTGTACATGCGCCAGAGGTCCGAGGCCGTCAAGGGGCGCTGGACGTCGAAGGGAGGCATCCGGATGCCGCGCAGGAGCGCCTCCACCGTCGAGTAGTCCGCCGGGATCTGGAAGCCGCCGATGTTGGCGGCCTTGGCCGCCTCGTCTCCAGGGTCGACGGAAAGGAGGGCGATGGCCAGCCGCTTCGCCAGGTCGGGGTCCGTTCCCGCGACCACCGCCACGGGCCATTCGGGGTACAGGCGCGTGGACGTCGCGAAGGGGAACCCTGGCCGGGGCATCGGGTGGACCACCTTGATCCGGGAGCTGTCCAGCTTTCCCTCCCGGACCATGGCTTCCACCAGTCCCGTCCGGGCGAATCCGAAATCCGCGTCGCCGGACAGGACGGCCTCGACGATCCGGTCATGGGGCATGCCCGTCACCACCAGCTGCCTGGGGGTGGGCAAGGGCAGGCCCGCTTCCAGGAGCTCGAAGGCCTGCGCCTGGAATCCGCCGAGAGATTCGGTTCCCACGGTGGCGATCCGGCTTCCTTTGATGGAGGCCAGGGTGGCGTCCTTCCGGTCGGCACGGGCCAGGATCACCCCGCCGAAGGCGGTGAGGGAATAGCCCTGCTCCAGGACCACCAGGGACGCCAGCGGCGCCGAGATCCCGTACCGGTGGTCGAGCAACACGTAGTGGCCTGGATTGGTGAGGACCGCCTGCACCTGGTGGGTCCGGACGGCCTCGTTGAGCTCAGGGTAGGTGCAGGGCAGGACCTCCACGGGCCGGCCCAGCTTCCGGGACAGGAGGACCGCGAAGGGCTTCCATTGCGCCAGCGCCTGCTCCCGGGGGCGGAACGCCAGGATGCCCATGCGCAGGGGCTCCGCGGACCAGGCGGGAGTGATGGCCAGGACGAAGGTCAGGAGAAGCAGGAAGGGGTGGCGGATCATGGTGATCGGAAGCCTTGTAGTGTTCCGTGGTTGCCGAAGATTTTACCATCAACCCATCAGCGCGGGCGCGCTTCCCTTGGCCTACCGGGCCGCCATCGCCGATTCGAATCCTTCCTCGAAAAGGAAAGGGCCCCTTGCGGGGCCCTGTCTTTTTGGTTGGGGAGGAAGGATTCGCTGCGCTCCGCGGCGCTGGCTGGCCCCGGCCATCCGCCTGCGGCGGACCGGTCCGCGCGCGGGCGCGCTCCCCTTGGCCTACCGGGCCGCCATCGCCGATTCGAATCCTTCCTCGAAAAGGAAAGGGCCCCTTGCGGGGCCCTGTCTTTTTGGTTGGGGAGGAAGGATTCGAACCCTCACCTGACAGAATCAGAATCTGTTGTCCTACCGTTAGACCACTCCCCAAACGGCACCCTTCAGCATACCCGATTCGGGGATGGAATCAAGACCGTTTGACCGCTCTTTGGCGTGAGATGGGGTCTCAGGGGGGCGCCCTGACAAGCAGGTGGGGCGTGCAGTATCCTGGAAGCCGAATCCAAAGGCGGGCCGACCATGGCTGAACCCCTCAAACTGGCCTATTTCGTGGCGATGAAGGAGGGCGCCAGCTACCTGGGCGGGCTCCTCCTCACGGACCCCTCGGGGATCCCCCTGGACTTCCGCTACACGGAGCCCATCACGCCCACGAAGCTCCAGTCGGTGCTGTACGGCAAGGCCCTGGAGCCGCACCTGAAGGAGGAGGTCATCCAGAAGACCCTCCTCAAGGAACTCAAGAGCGCCCCGGATCTGTTCATCCTGCCCCCGGCGGAGATGGCGGGGGGGTGGAGCGGCGACGCCCGCTGCCCGGCCCTGGCCGTGCAGAAGACTCAGGAGCAGCCCCTGGCCCGGGTGGGGGAATCCTTCCGGGTGAGCCCCCGGGAGGCCCTGCTCCAGGTGGCCGAAGGGGCCGCGCCCCTGCGGGTCATCTTCGCCCAGTCCGTGGATCTGCCCGCCCAGGAGGCCGCCCTGGGCCGCCTCCTGGAGGCCGCCTACCTCATGGATCCGGTGGAGCCCCTGGAGCGGGTGGCCGCCGCCCTCCAGACCCTCGTCAAGCCGGCCTAGCCATGGCGGGGGGCCGGTTGCGGGAGGCGATGTCGGACATGGCCGAGACCCTGCGCCGGCTCTTCCAGGATCCGCCCGCCCACGCCCTGGACCCGGCCATCGCCCGCCCCGCCACGGGGGGTGCTGCCCTGCTGGGGGCCGTGTCCCAGGCCGGCGATCTGGCCTTCTCCCTCCAGGGGGGGCAGGTGCCGGTCATCGACGCCGTCGCCGTGCGGGAGGAGGCCTTCCATTGGGAGGCGAAGCTCCGGGAGGAGCCGGGACTGGCCGCCTGGGATGCGGGCGTCCAGGCTTGCGAGCTGCCCCTCTTCCGGGCCGAGGGCTGCGCCCGCCTGGAAGTGCCGGCCCTCCCCCGGGCCCCCCGGGTGCGGGCCGAGGCGCCCGGGTCCTTCCGCACCTCCGCCTTCCGGGGCCTGGAATCCCTGGGCGCCCCCCGCACCCGCCAGGCCCCCTGCGGGATCCCCGCCCCGAAGGCCCGCCGGGACCTGGAAACGGCCCTGGCCCTGCCCGTGGCCTTCACCGGGGAGGACATCCCCGCCCTCTCCAAGGCCCTCTGGATGCGCTATACCCTCAAATTGGTGAAGGAGACGGGGCAGAACATACGTAATCTGGATGTGGTGGGCCTCTACCGGATCCCCGCGAGGGGCGTCCGACAGGTCAACCACCAGGCGGCCACGGGCAGGCTCCTGGTTTCCCTGGCCGGTGAGGCCCAGGGCGCTCCCAGGGCCCCCTTCATCCTGGCCCGGAGGAAGGACGACGATTCGGTGGTCTGCTGCTACGTGGAGGATGTCTGATGGCCAAGCCCGACAAGGAATGGACGGCCGAGGTGGATCCTCCCGATCCCACGGTGCCGGCCTCCGGCTGGCCCGATTTCGAGACGGCGCTGCGCAAGCGCTTTCCGGGCGAAACGGGCCCGGTGCCCTGCGAGCACGTGGTGGTGGTCTACGCGGGGGCCCACCTGGGCCGGGTCTTCCCCCTGGTGGCGGGCATCAATGTCATCGGCCGGAGTCCCCAGGTGGATATCGCCCTCCTGGACGAGGAGGTGAGCCGGGTCCACGCCAGCATCACCCTCACCCAAGGGCCGGGCGGGGAGCGCCTTGAGCTGGAGGACAAGGGCAGCACCAACGGGACCTTCGTGAACGGCCGGCCCGTGGCCGGCGCCCTCGCCCTCAGGCCGGGCGACCGCATCGCCCTGGGCAACCACGTGCTCAAGCTCGTGGCCATGGACGCCATGGAACGGGCCTTCCACGCGGTGCTCCTGGACCAGAGCTCCCGGGACACCCTCACGGGGCTGGCCAACCGGCGCTCCACCCTGGAGGAGATGCAGCGGCGCTTCGATCTGAGCCGGCGCCACCACCGCCCCCTGTCCCTCATCATGTGCGACCTGGACCACTTCAAGCGCATCAACGACACCCTGGGCCACCTGGGGGGGGACCAGGTCCTGCGGGATTTCGGCGCACGCGCCTCCGCGGGTCTGCGCACCACGGACGTGGCGGGGCGCATCGGAGGCGAGGAGTTCCTCATCGTGCTGCCGGAAACGGACCGGGATGGAGCCCTCCTTCTGGCCGAGCGCTTGCGTGCCGCCGTCCGGGATGAACCCTTCCACCTGCCCTCCGGCCCCCTCTCCGTCACCTGCAGCCTGGGCGTGGCCGAAAGGCGGGACGAGGACCGGGACGGGGGCGCCCTCATGGGCCGGGCCGACCGGGCCCTGTACCTGGCCAAGCGGGATGGCCGGGACCGGGTCGTCTGCGACTAGGAGCCAGCCGTTATAGATCAAGGCGATGCCTGCATTGACAAGGAAAGGCGGGCCCCCTTTAATGGCATAGGATCCCGCCCGTGCCTTCGTCTCCCATGCCTGACCCTCCTCCTCTCCACGAGGATTTCCTGGATTCCGACCCGCCGACGCTCTTCTCGTCGCCGCCGGGGGAGGCCCTGCAGCTGGCCCGCGGGGAGTGGGCGCTGATCCGCTACGTGGGCAATCCCATCGGCGAAGTGATCCCCCTGCGCAAGGAGGATCTCACCATCGGCCGGGCCCCGGACAACGACCTCTGCCTGGCCGAGGTGGAGGTGAGCCGGCGCCACGCGCGGGTGGAGCTGGCGGGGCAGGAGGCCCAGGCGCCCCTCGTGCTGCTTTCGGACCTGGACTCCACCAACGGGACCTTCGTGAACGGCCGCCGGATCCTGTCCCGCAACGGACCCGTGGCCCTCCAGAACGGCGACGTGGTGCGCATGGGCACCCACGCCTTCAAGCTCAAGTTCCTGGACGAGATGGAGCGCAGCTACCACGAGGCGGTGCTGGTGCAGTCCACGGTGGACGCCCTCACGGGCCTGGCCAACCGGGCCTCGGTGCTGGACTACCTGGAGCGCCACGCGGACCTGACGCGCCGCCACAGGCGGCCCCTGTCGCTGATCCTCTGCGACCTCGACCACTTCAAGGAGGTCAACGACCGTCACGGCCACGCCGTGGGCGACCAGGTGCTGCGCCGCTTCGGGCAGGTGGCCCTGGGGCGCCTCAGGGCCAGCGACCACGTGGGCCGCATCGGGGGCGAGGAGTTCCTGGTGGTCCTGCCGGAGACGGAGGGCAAGGAGGCCGTGGCCGTGGCCGAGGAGCTGCGGCGGGCCCTGGGCGAGGAGGTCCACGAGGGCCATCCCGAGGGCACCACCTTCCGGGTGACCTGCTGCTTCGGCGTGGCCCAGTTCCGGGCCGAGGACGCCGACGGCGGCTCGCTCCTGGCCCGGGCCGACGTGGCCCTCTACCGCGCCAAGGCGCTGGGCAGGAACCGGGTCGAGTTCGACGGCCGCGCATGAGCCTGAACCTGCCCCGCATGGTCGGAGGCGCGCGGGTCATGGAGCGCCTGGGCGAGGGCGGCATGGCCGTGGTGCACCGCGCCGTGGACCCCCACCGGCCGGGACTGCCGCTGGCCGTGAAGTTCCTCAAGGCCGAGACCCTGGGCAACCCCGAGGCCGTGACCCGCTTCCTGCGCGAGGGCGAGGTGCTGCGCCGCCTCTCCCACCCGAACCTGGTGGCGGTGCACGATGCGGGCCGGGCGGGCTCCATCCCCTGGATCCTCATGGAGCTCCTGCCCGGCGGGGACGTGCGGGGCTGCTTCGGCGAGGCCCCGGCCCGCGTCCTGCGCCGGCTGGCGCCGGTGACCGGCGCCCTGGCGGTGGCCCACGCCGCGGGAGTCGTGCACCGGGACCTCAAGCCCAGCAATCTCCTCTTCGACGGCGCCGGAAGCCTGAAGGTCACGGACTTCGGCGTCTGCCTCTGGGAGGGCGGGGAGGGCACCCGCATGACCCGCAGCCAGATGGTGGTGGGCACCCTGGGCTACATGGCCCCGGAGCAGCACGGCGACCCGCGCAGGGTGGACGGGCGCTGCGACGTGTACGCCCTGGGGGCCATCGCCTTCGAATTCACCACGGGCCGGGCCTGGAGCCAGGTGCAGCTGCCCCCCGCCGTCGTGAGGCCGGGCTTCCCGCCCCGCCTGGCCCGGATCCTCATCCAGGCCCTGGCCCCCGACCCCGCCCGGCGCATCCCCTCCATGGAGGCCCTGGGGGAGGAGTGGGCGGGGTGGCTGGACAGCGCCGAGGCCGCGGGCTGGGGGGACCAGCCCCTGCCCGGGTTCAGCGTCCAGGACGCGGAGACGGAGACCGTCACCCGGGCCCGGCCCCGGGCCGACGAGGAACCCCAGGACCGCCTGGGCCCCTACCTGGACGGCCTGCGGACCGGCGGAGTGGGGTCCCGGCGCAACGCCGCCGAGGGCCTGGTGCGCTCGGTCCGGCCCGGGGACGCCCCCTTCCTCCTGGAGGAACTGGCGCACGCGCCGGAGGGAAGCCGCTTCGCCCTGTGCATGGCCCTGGGCGGGGTGGGATCGGGGGAGGCCCTCGGCCCCCTCATGGCCCTCCTGGAAGACCCCTTCGCCCAGCGGGAGGCGGCGGAGGCCGCCAGCCTCATCGCCGTCCGGGAGGGCCGGGAGGCCCAGGTGCTGGAGGCCCTGCGGGAGCCGGGCCTGGGCGCCCCCTGGCGCTGGATCCCCCGCGCCCGCCTGGGCGACCCGGGCTGGGTCCAGGCCCTGGCGGGGGACTGGTCCCGCCTCTCCCCGCCCCTCCAGATCCAGGCCCTGGGGGCCGCCGCGGAGCTTCCCGGGGAGCTGCGGAGCCAGGTGAAGGATCTGCTCCGGCCCGTCGCCCAGCGCGCCGGGGGCCAGGTGCAGCGGAGCTGGGAAGGGCTTTGATTCAGAACAGTCCGGCGAAGGTCTCCGGCCGCCATTCCCCTGGCCGCCCCGGGACGAGCCGGGCGTGGGCCCCGGCGAAGAGGGCGCTCCAGAGGGCGCCCCGGGCCGCGTCCGTGTCCAGGTCCGCCAGGGGGATCTCCACCCCCGTGTCGTGGTCCCAGCCCAGCTTCCCGTTGAGCCGGGCCAGCCTGGCCAGCAGTTCGCGGTGGGTGACGCCTCCCCGGAAGGGGGTTTCGGGCTCCAGGTCCTCTCCCCGGTCGTGGTAAGCCTGCCTGCCGGCCTCGTCGTTGAAGGCGGGCCCGCCCAGGAGGCCGGGGTCCACCGGGCGGTCCGGATCCCAGGCCAGACCGCTGACGGCCACCGCCACCTCCAGGATCCAACCCCAGGCGCCGGCGCCGGCGACTCCGGCCCGGCCGCTGGGGGGGGGCGCCGCCATCAGGCCCAGGGCCACCCCCTCCACCCGGTTGCGGAAGGCGGGGTAGCGCAGGGTCTCCCATCCGGGGGCGCTGAAGGCGGGCCATTCCTGGAGCCGGGCGGCACGCCGCACCAGGAGCTCCCGGAGGGTGTCCAAGGCCCTAGCCTTCCATCATCTCGCTGATGCTGCGGCCGCCGTGGATGCGCAGGATGGCGTCGCCGAACATGGAGGCGGTGGAGAGCACCTTCAGGTTGGGGATCTGGGCGGCCTTCTCGGCGGGGATGGGGATGGTGTCGGTGACCACGAGCTCGTCCAGCTCGGCCTCCTGGAGCCGGGTGAGGGCGGCGCCGGAGAACACGGCGTGGGTGGCGCCCACCCGCACCTTGCGCACCCCGAAGCCCCTCAGGATGCGCGCGGCCTCCTTGATGGAGCCGCCGGTGGCGATCTCGTCGTCGAAGATGATGCAGTCCTTGCCGACGACCTCGCCGATGAGGGCCGTGGACTGGGCCGATTCGCTGTCGTCCACCCGGCGCTTGTCGATGATGGCCATGGGCAGGCCCAGGCGCTTGGCGAAGTGGCCGGCGATCTTGCCGGCGCCGGCGTCCGTGGCCACGACCACCGAATTGGAGAGATCGGAGTGGCGGAAGTGGTTCACCAGCACGGGCGTGGCCAGGAGCTGGTCGGCCGGGATCCGGAAGAAGCCCAGGATCTGGGGCGCGTGGAGGGTCATGGCCAGCACGCGATCCGCGCCCGCGGTCTGGAGCAGGTCGGCCACGAGCCGGGCCGTGATGGAGATGCGCGCCTCGTCCTTCTTGTCGCTGCGGGCGTAGGGATAGTAGGGCAGCACCGCCGTGATCCGGGCCGCGCTGGCGAACTTCAGCGCGTCGATCATTATGAGCATTTCAACCAGGTTGTCGCTCACGGGGGGGCAGCTGGTCTGGATGACGAAGACATCGGACTCCCGCACGTTCTCGTCGATCTTGACCTTGATGTTCTCGTTGGAGAACCGGGTGATCCGGGATTTCCCAAGCTGCATGCCGATATGGCTGGCAATTCCCGCCGCCAAGGCAGGATGACTCGAACCCGAGAAGACCTTCATCTCTCCGAACATGGAACCCCCATGCCCAGTTTACCGTCCACGGGCGCCGGCCGACAATCCGGGCCTAGACTTTTCCCCCGCCGACGCGCTCGACCCGGGCCCCCAGGCCCTGCAGCTTGCGCTCCAGGCCGGCGTAACCCCGGTCCAGGTGGTAGATGCGGTCCACGGTGGTCTCCCCCTCCGCCACGAGGCCGGCGATGACCAGGGTGGCCGAGGCCCGCAGATCCGTGGCCATGACCGTGCAGCCGGTGAGGGCGCTGGGGCCGGCCACGATGGCGGTGCTCCCGTCGATGCGGAGGTTGGCGCCCAGGCGCTCCAGCTCCATGGCGTGCTGGAAGCGGTTCTCGAAGATGGTCTCCCGGATGACGGAAATGCCGGTCGCCTGGGTCATGACGGCCATGACCTGGGCCTGGAGATCCGTGGGGAAGCCGGGGTAGGGGGCGGTGGACACGTCCTTGGCCCGGAGCTTCTGGCCGCATTCGCGCTGGATGCGGAGGTTGAGGCCCTCCTGGCCCTCGCGCTCGGTGAACACGCAGCCGCAGCGCTCCAGGAGGTCGATGAGGGACCGGATCTGGTCGGGGTCGACCCGCTCCAGGAGCACGTCGCCGCAGGCCGCGGCCACGGCGCAGAGGAAGGTGCCGGCCTCGATGCGGTCGGGGATGACGCCGTGGTCGCAGCCCCCCAGGCGGTCCACGCCCTGGATGGTGAGGGTGGGGGTGTCGATGCCCTCGATCTGGGCGCCCATGGCGACGAGCATGTGGGCCAGGTCGCCGATCTCCGGCTCCTGGGCCGCGTTGCGGAGCACGGTGGTGCCCTGGGCGAGGGCGGCGGCCATGAGGATGTTCTCGGTGGCGCCCACGCTCACCTTCTCGAAGGTGTGGTCGATGCCCCGCAGGCGGCCCGCGGGGACATGGGCCTCCACGTAGCCCTTGTCGATGTGGATGACGGCGCCCATGCGCTCCAGGGCCTCCAGGTGGAGGTTCACGGGCCGGGACCCGATGGCGCAGCCCCCGGGGAGGGAGACGCTGGCCCGGCCGTACCGCGCGAGGAGGGGCCCCAGCACGAGGATGGAGGCCCGCATGGTCTTCACCAGGTCGTAGGGGGCCCGCAGGTCCCCGGCGCCCACGCCGGCGGCGTCCAGGGTGGCGGTGATCTCGAAGCCCGCCTCGTCCTTGATGGATTCGCCCTGGCAGCCGAGGGCCTGGAGCACCCGGATCATCGTCCGGATATCGGAGACCGCGGGAAGGTGGCGCAGGGTCACGGGCTCGGAGCCGAGGAGGGCCGCGGCGATGCACGGCAGGGCGGCGTTCTTCGCGCCGGAGATGGCGACACGTCCCCGCAGGGGGACCCCTCCTTGGATGACCAGCCTGTCCATCGACACTCCCAGTGACCTTCCAGCTTAAACTGAAGCCCACAGGAGAGCGAACCTTGCGCCTTTCCGTCGCCATGATCGTGAAGAACGAGGCCGGGGTCCTCCCCCGCTGCCTGGAGTCCATACGGGGGCTCTGGGACGAGCTGCGCATCCTGGACACGGGCTCCACGGACGGGACGCCCGGGGTGGCCCGGGCCTTCGGGGCCGCGGTGGAGCCCCACCCCTGGCGGGAGGATTTCGCGGAGGCCCGCAACGCCTGCATCCAGGGGTGTTCCGGGGACTGGATCCTGGTGCTGGACGCGGACGAGGCCCTGGACCCCGCCGACCACGCCGCGCTCCGGGCCGCCCTGGAGCGGGAGGGGGTGCAGGGCTACAGCCTGCCCATCCGCAACTACCTGGCGGGAGGGGCCTTCGTGGGCATGGACGGCCAGGCCCGGCGCAACGACGGACGCTACGGCACGGGCTCCGAGCACAGCCACTTCTACCTGCAGAAGGCGGTGCGCCTCTTCCGGGCCCAGCCCTTCCCCCCCTACCGGGGCAGGGTGCACGAGATCGTGGAGACGGCCTTCGAGGAGCGGGGCCTGCCGGTGGAGGACCTGGACGTGGCCGTCCACCACTTCGGCAAGGTGGACGCGGCCCGGGACCGGCTCAAGCAGGACCGCTACTTCCGCCTTGCCCTGGAGGAGGCGGCGGGGGCCCCCGACGACCTGCAGCTCCAGTACAACGTCATCCAGGAGGGCCTGATGGTGGAGGCCTGGGCCGAGACCCTGGCCGCCGCCGAGCGCTTCCGGGCCCGGGCGGAGCGCGCCCCCATGCTGGTGTGGCTGGGCGGGGGCATGGCCCTCCAGGGCCTGGGCCGGGACGCGGAGGCCCTGGCCTGGTTCGAATGCATCCTGGCCCAGAATGCCGCCCACGCCCCGGCCCTGGCGGCCCGGGCCGAATCCCTGCGCCGGCTGGGCCGGACCGGGGAGGCCACGGAGGCCCTGGTGCGGGCCCTGGAGGCGGACCCCGCCTACACGACGCCCTTCCTGCGCCTTTCCTCCCTCCTGGAGGAGGGGGGGGACCCCGGCTCCGCGCGGCAGGTGCTGGAGGCGGGCCTGGACCAGAACCCGGCCGATGTCCTCCTGTGGGAGGCCCTGGTGGGCCTCTCGGCGCGCCTGCGGGACCCCCGGGTGGCCACGGACGCCTGGAACGCCCTGTGCGCGGCCCCCCGGGGCGGCGCCACCGTGTGGCACCAGATCGTCATCCAGGCCCTGCGGGCCGGGGGCGAGGCCGAGGACGCGCGCCGGGTCCTGGCCATGGGCCTGGAGGCCTTTCCCGGCCACCCGGAACTGCTGGCCCTGCGCGAATCCCTTTAACGGAGGCTCCGCAGGGCCTCCAGCACCTCGCGGTCCCCGGGCCTGGCCTCGGGCTCCTTGGCGCAGAGGCGGCCCACCAGGTCCACCAGGGCGGGGGGGATGCCGGGGCGGAGGGCCTCCAGATCGGGAAGGGGGTCGAAGCGGTGGGCCTCGAAGACCTGGAAGGGGTTGTCCCCCTGGAAGGGGGGATGGCCCGCGAGCATCTCGAAGAGGACGAGGCCGAGGGCATAGCGGTCCGCCGCCGGGCCCACGCTGGGGCGGGCCACGCTTTCCGGGGCGCTGTACGTGGGCGTGCCCACGAAGACCGAGGTCTGCTTGCCGCTGCCCTGGAGGCGGGCGATGCCCAGGTCCATGACCACCGCCCCCGATTCGGCCAGCATGATATTGGCGGGCTTCAGGTCCCGGTGGACGACCCCCTGGGCGTGGGCGTAGGCCATGGCCTCGGCCACCTCCTCCGCCACCCGCAGGGCCTCCGCCAGGGGCAGGGGGCCCTGGCGCAGCCTGGCCTCCAGGGTGGTGCCGGGCACGAAGGGCATGGCCAGCCAGGGCGGACCCTCCGGGGGGCCCGGATCCAGGATCCGCACGATGCGGGGGTGGTCCAGGAGGGAGCCCAGGGCGGCCTCCCGGCGGAAGCGCGCCAGGAAATCCGGATCCCGGGCCAGGTGGGGGTGGGGCACCTTGAGGGCCACCTCCCGGCCCGTCTCCCGGCAGCGGCCCCGGTACGCCGTGGCGTTGCCCCCCCGGCCCAGGACGGCGAGGGCGATGAAGGGTCCGAAGCTGCGCCCCAGGTTGGG
>DATGXY010000134.1:0-4126 GCA_035298525.1 Holophaga sp. | reverse complement strand
CCCAAGCCCCAGCTGGTGGCCCCCAAGGTCGCCAAGGACGCCTTCGGGCGCGTGGCCCTGCAGCAGCCCCTGGGCATGACGGAGCCCACCCCCGCGGCGCCCCTGCCGGCCCTGACCCCCCGGCCCGCCCCGAAGCCCAAGGAGGCCCCCAAGCCCGTGGTGCTGGAATCCCCAGGCATCGTGGACCGCCTGGAACTCCCCCCCCGCCGCCTCTTCGACCCCCCCGGCCCCGGCCAGCGGCAGGACCCGGCCGCCCTGGAGGCCACCCGCGCCCTCGTGCAGCAGAAGTTCACGGAATTCAAGGTCAAGGGGAACGTGGTGGGCATGCAGCCCGGCCCCGTCGTCACGGTGTACGAGTTCCAGCCCGATCCCGGCGTGCCCGTGGCCAAGGTGCTGGGCATGGAGGAGGACCTGGCCCTGGGCCTCCAGGCCGAGAAGGTGCGCATCGACCGCATCCCCGGCAAGAACCTGGTGGGCGTCGAGGTGCCCAACCGCCACCGGGAGGTCATCAGCTTCCGCGAGGTGGTGGACAGCCCCGCCTTCCGCGACCCTTCCCAGAAGGACGCCCGGAGCCTCCTCACCCTGGCCCTGGGCAAGGACATGGCGGGCCATCCCGTCGTGGCCGACCTGGCCAAGATGCCGCACCTGCTCATCGGCGGCTCCACGGGCTCCGGCAAGAGCGTGGGCGTCAACGCCATGATCTGCTCCCTGCTCCTGCGCGCCATGCCCAGCGAGGTGAAGCTGATCCTCGTGGATCCCAAGATGGTGGAGCTGGGCATCTACGAGGACATCCCCCACCTGTGGGCCCCGGTGGTCACGGACATGAAGGAGGCCGGCCGCGTCCTCAAGTGGGTCGTGGCCCAGATGGAGGAGCGCTACCGGCGCCTGGCCCTGCTCAGCGTCCGCAACCTGGAGGGCTTCAACGCCAAGCTGGAGGAGGCCGGCGGCAGCATCGACCTCAGCGACCGCACCCCGAACCCCAGGTGGCCGGACCGGCCTCCCGTGCTGGAGCCCCTGCCGTACGTGGTCGTCATCATCGACGAGCTGGCCGACCTGATGATGGTCTGCCGCGCCGAGGTGGAGGAGAGCATCGCCCGCATCGCCCAGAAGGCCCGGGCCGTGGGCATCCACCTGATCCTGGCCACCCAGCGGCCCTCCGTGGACATCGTCACCGGCGTCATCAAGGCCAACCTCCCCAGCCGCCTCAGCTACCGGGTCAACACCAAGATCGACAGCCGCACCATCCTGGACTCGGGCGGCGGCGAGCAGCTCCTGGGCAAGGGCGACGCCCTCTTCCTGGCCCCGGGCAGCGCGCGGCCCAAGCGCATCCACGCCCCCCTGCTCACCGAGGAGGAGACCCTCCGCCTCGTGGATTGGCTCAAGGAGCGGGGCCGGCCCGACTACAACCGCCACCTCCTCCTGGCCATGGAGACCGACGAGGAATCCCTGGCGGCCACCGAGGACCTGGCCGGGAGCGGCGGCGGGGACGACGTGTACGAGCGGGCCGTGGCCCTCGTCAAGCGGGAGCGCAAGGCCTCCACGAGCCTGCTGCAGCGCAAGCTCAACCTCGGCTACGGGCGTGCCGCTCGCCTCATCGACCGCATGGAGGACGAGGGCATCGTGGGTCCCGACCGGGGCGCCGGCAAGCCCAG
The DNA here is from genome assembly GCA_035298525.1 of Holophaga sp. Lineage (GTDB taxonomy): Bacteria > Acidobacteriota > Holophagae > Holophagales > Holophagaceae > Mesoterricola. The sequence goes on along the minus strand of DATGXY010000134.1, from coordinate 2,474 downwards.
GGAAGTGCTGGCCGGGGAGGAATGAGGGTGCGCGGCGGTCCTCGTTCCTGGAAGAACGTGAAACAAGCCTTCCGCTTATTTTAGAAAGTCGCCAAAAGCTAAAATAAGGCCGATCCTTATTTTACTTTTGGAGGGACCGAGCAGTGACGCGGGACCCCCACAAGAATGGGAGCGGGACGGCCAACATGTCTGGGCGCCGGGTTAGCATGGAGGGAACATCCCTGTTCCCGGAGCCGATATGCCCCTGCGCGGCCTCGCCTTCCTCCTCGCGGTCCTGCCCGCCCTCGCCGGGCTCAGCCCGGAACAGGAGGCCCTGGCTCGAAAGGGCTACCGGAAGGAGAAGGCGGGCTGGATCTTCCTCCACGTGGAGGGGAGCCCGCGCGCCCGCGGACTCCAGCACGGGTGGCTCCTGGCGAAGGAGATCGACCGCGGCCTCAAGGCCGTGAAGCTGTCCTGGGAGCACCAGACCGGCACCACCTGGGACTCCATGCTCGAGAAGGCGAAGGCCTTCTTCGTGCCAGGGGTCGACGCGGAGCTGCTGGAGGAGCTGGAGGGCATGGCCGAGGGCCTGAAGGCCGCCGGCGTCGCCACGACCCGGGACGAGCTGGCCTGCTACAACGGCTCCTCGGAGCTGCTGGGCTACTGGTGGCCCGTGGAGCTGGCGCGCCTGCGCAACGAGCCCGTGGCCCCCCACAAGGTCAAGGAGAGCTGCAGCGCCTTCGTGGCGGTGGGCTCCTGGACGAAGGACGGCGGCATCGTCATGGGACACAACAACATGAGCAGCTACCAGGAGCCGCTCACGAACATCGTCCTCGACCTGGCGCCGGAAAAGGGGCACCGCATCCTCATGCAGGGCGTCCCGGGCTGGATCCACAGCGGCACGGACTTCTTCCTCACGGACGCGGGGCTCGCCGGCACCGAGACGACCATCGGCGACTTCCAGCCCTACGAACCGGGGGGCTCCCCCGTCTTCTCCCGCATGCGCACCGCCTCCCAGCGCGCCGGCGACATCGAGGGCTGGTGCGCCCTCATGCGCAAGGGGAACAACGGAGGCATCGCCAACGCCTGGCTCCTGGCCGACGCGCGGCGCAAGGTCATCGCCCGCCTCGAGCTGGGGCTGCGCTTCGTGGGGTTCGAGACGAAGACCGACGGCTGGTTCTCGGGCTCCAACATCGCCGAGGACAAGCGCATCCTCCGCTTCGAGACGACGACGAAGGACACGGACGTCACCACGTCCAAGGTGGCCCGCCGCCTCCGGTGGCGGGAGCTCCTGGCCTCCCACCGGGGCCGCATCGACGTGGAGGCCGCCAAGGCCTTCGAGGCCGATCACCGGGACGTGGCCCGGAACGCGGAAAGGGCCGGGGGCCGGAGCCTCTGCGCCCACTTCGACCTGGAGACGGAGATCCCGGGCGAGGTGCCCTGGGATCCCTCGGGCACCACCGACGCCAAGGTCCTGGACGGGGCCATGGTCCTGCGCATGAGCTTCGCGGGCCGCTTCGGCTCGGCCTGCGGCACCGCCTTCGACGCCAAGGCCTTCCTGGAGGCCCACCCCCAGTTCGACTGGCTGGGGGACACCCTCCCCAGCCGCCCCTCCCAGCCCTGGGTGGTCTTTACCGCGGGGGAGTGACCGGCACGCCGGCGGGCCTGGGCACCAGCCAGCGGCTGCGGTCCTTGCGGGGGGCCGGCCCCTGGGCGTGGCAGGAGGCGCAGGCCTGGAGGCCCGGATGCTCACCCCGCCAGTAGGCCCGGGCCTCGCCCCGGGTTTCCTGCCGCCGGGCCTCGGGCACCTGGGGCCAGTAGAAGAGGAGGCGGGCACCGCCCCCGGCCGTGGTTTCCAGGGCGTAGAGGGGCCCCGCGTCCGGTCCCGGACGGCCCCAGCGGTCCTCCACGGTGGTCATGACGACGAGGGAGCCGGGGGGGAGGGCGGCGCCCTCCTGGTAGGCCTTCTCCGCCGCCGCGTCCACCCACACCCGGATCCACCGGTTGCCGTGGGGAACGGATTTCACGGGTTCCGGATGCTGGGGCCGGAGGGAAAGGTAATCGAGGGCGCGAACGGGGATCCGGGCTTCCGGATCCTCGACCGCGGCCGCCGGCACCGGGGCCGGGGCCTCGGGCTGGTGCGTGGGCGGGGCCACGAGGAACCGGTGGGCGGGCCTCTTGCCAGCCATGACGGAACCGGACCAGGCGCTGAACAGGGCCGCGGCGCACCAGGCCAGGCCCAGGAGCAGGGCCGGAACGCCGATGCCCTGGTGTTCCTGGCGCCGGCGGTACAGGGCCCGGAGGCACACGGCGCCCAGCGCGAGGGAAAGCACCCCCCCCACCTCGTGGAGGCGGAAGAGGTAGCCCATCCCGGGCTGGGGGGAGGTCCACCAGGCCCCGGCGGGCAGCACCCCGCCCACCCGCGCCTGGGCGAACCCGCTCACCAGGGCCAGGAGGGCTCCCACGATGCCCGCGCCGGTCAGGTAGCGGCAGGT
>DATGXY010000133.1:0-31035 GCA_035298525.1 Holophaga sp. | reverse complement strand
GTCCGCCAGGGGCAGGACGACGCGATCGGCGCCCCGGGCCAGGGCGTCGGCCACCTGGGCGGGGTCCGTGAAGGGCGCGGCCAGGGCCAGGGGCAGGTAGACCCGGCGGGCCAGTTCCTCCAGCCAGGCCGGGTCCGGCAGATCCAGGCTCCGGATCAGCACTTCGTCGGCCCCGCCCAGTTCCAGCTGGCGGGCCCGGTCCACGGCGGAGCCCAGGTCCGCCCCCGTGGCCGGGTCCAGGACCCGGCCCTGGCGCACCGTCAGTTCGGGGATGAGGCGCTTGGCGTCCATGGGGACCTCAGTTGGCGCCGGGGCCGGGGGCGGGGGACGCCCCCAGGGCCCGGAGCAGCTTGTCCAGGAAGGCCAGCCCCGCCGCCCCGGACTTCTCGGGCCGGGCCTGGAGCCCCAGGGTCCGGCCCCGCATCTCCAGCACGGAGAAGGCCCGGTCGTGGTCCGCGGCCCAGAGGGTGAGGGCCCCGGTCTCCAGGGCGTGGGTCATGTGGAAGTGGAGCCAGGCCCCCCGCACATCGGGGATGCCCGGGTGCTCCCGCACCTGGCGCACCGGGCACCACCCGGACAGGGGGCGTCCCGGGCCCAGGGCGCGGGCCAGGCCCGGCAGCAGGGCCAGGCCCGAGCCCCGGGGGGAGGCTTCGCTCCCCTCCGCCAGCAGGTGCATGCCGCCCCCCAGGCCCAGGAGGGGCCTCCCCCCCGCGGCCGCCTGGGGCAGTTCCCACCACCAGCCGGAGGCCTTGAGGGCGGCGCACCCGTCGTCGAAGGGCCGCTCCGAGGCCAGGAGGAGGGGGCCGGCGGGAGCCGCCTCCCCGGGATGGCGGGCGACGCGGCAGGGATACCCCAGCAGGGCCAGGGCCCCCTCCAGGGCCGGAAGGCCCCCGGGCCCGGGATGGACCAGGGTGATCACGGCGTGCCCAGCAGGGGCAGCAGATCCCGGAGGCGGGGGGTCTGCAGGTCCTCCCCGGTGGCGATCCACTGGCGGTCGGGGCCGACGGCGGCGAAGACCCACTGGATGCCGGGGCAGAGGGCCCGGGCCTCCCGCAGGGCCGAAGCGTCGTCGCAGGTGTCCCCCACGAAGACGACCCGGGACGCCCGGTAGGCGTCCGCCAGTTGCAGGAGCCCCTCGGGGCGCGGCTTGCGCAGGTGGGGAGCCCCGTCGGAGACGGCGGGGAGCTTGAAGCCCAGCACCTGGTAGGCCAGCAGGAGCTCGTCGGGGGGCCGCCCCGTGAAGATGGCCACGTCCCCGGGGAAGGCGGAGAGCTCCTCCCGGGTGATGATGGGGCGCTCCAGGCGGCGGGTGCGCACGTAGTGCTTCTGGACCGCCGTCTGGCACAGGGGCTCCAGCTCCTGGATGCGGGCCTCCAGGTGGGGGAAGCCCCGGCCCTCGGCCCGGCGGATGCCGCCCAGCTCGCCCTGCTCGGCCAGGGCCAGGGCGGCGGCGGCGAGGCGGAAGTCGTTGTTGAAGCCCCCCACCCGCTTGAAGGCGGTGTAGTGCTCGTCGTCCCAGGTGATGCCCGGGGACAGCTCGGCCAGGGCCCCGGCCACCGCCTCGTGGAAGGAGCGGCCCGGGTCGATGAGGACCCCGTCGATGTCCAGCACCAGGAGCTGGCGCTCCGGGGTGCCCGGGCGCAGGAAGGTTCCGGGCGGCACCCCGCCCCCCGCGCCCCGGCGGGCCAGGCCGTCCAGGAGTCCGGGGGCCCCGATGGCCCAGGCCCCGTCGCCGGATTCCCGCAGCAGCAGGACCCGGCCCTGGCGGTCCGGGACCAGGCGCTGGGTGCGGGCCAGGCCCGGGGCGTCGTCCCGCATGAGGACGACGAGGGGCGGGTTCTCCCGGGTGGCGGCGTAGGCGAGGAAGGCGTCGAGGCTGAGCAGATCCATGGCGTCCAGGCGGCGGTCCAGGTTCAGCCACACCTGGTCCCCGTCGCCGGAGTTGGAAACGGCGTCCATGAGGGTGTCCAGGACGCCCCGCCCCTCCAGCTTGAGGGGCCTGCACCCGATGCCGGAGGCCTGGATGCGCCCCTCCCACTCCCCCTGGAGGGAGGCCGCCAGGTGCACCCGGCGGGTGGCGCGGGGATCCAGGAGGGCCTCCAGGAAGCCCCCCAGGGAGGGCCCGGCCAGGACGCCCCCTTCCGGGGCCCCCAGGGCCGCGGCCCTGCGGGCCTGTGACATGCCTTCAGCCAGTTCCATGCATCCAAGCGTAGCCCACGGCGCGGGGCCGCGGGGAATAAACCGGTGGGGTCCGGCCGACCGGGGTCCGGCCGACCGGGGTCCGGCCGACTAAGCGGGCACAGGCTCCGCGGCGCCCAGGAAGAGGTGCCGGGGACGCACGGGCACGGCGGCGTCGGCCCAGGTCCAGGCGGTGGGGTCGGCCAGGATGGCCCGGGCCAGCTCCACGTGGAGGGCGTGGCCGGCGCAGTGGGCCTCCACGAAGCCTTCCAGGTGCGCGCCCAGGAGGGACAGATCCCCCACCAGGTCCATCATCTTGTGGCGCACGGCCTCGTCCTCGAAGCGCAGGGATTCGTTCAGGGGCCCGTCCTGGCCGAAGACGACGGCGTTGTCCAGGCTGCCGCCCAGGGCGAGGCCCCGGCTGCGCATGAAGGCGATATCGCTCTCCAGGCAGAAGGTGCGGGCCCGGCCCAGCTCGGACAGGTACTTGGCGGGGGTCAGGCCCAGCTCGCGGGTCTGGCGGCCGATCCAGGGATTGTCGTAGACGATGGTGTAGGCCAGGCGGAGCCCGTCATAGGGGGTGACGCGCATCCACTTGTCGCCCTTGCGGACCTCCACGGGCTTGAGGATCCGCATGATCCTGGGCCAGAGGGCCATGGCGCGCAGGCCCGCCTCCTGGATCAGGGCCACCCAGGGCTCCGAGCTGCCGTCGAGGATGGGGAGTTCCTCCCCGTCCACTTCGATGATGGCGTGGTCCACGCCCAGGCCGCTGAGGGCGGAGAGCAGGTGTTCCACGGTCTGGAGCCGGATGCCGTCCTTGACCAGGGTGGTGGCCAGGGAGCAGTCGCCCACGTGGGCGGCCAGGGCCGGGATCTCCACCCCCGTGGGGGTGTGGCGGAAAACGATGCCCGTGGCGTGGTCGGCGGGAAGGAGGGTCACCGTGCAGGGCTGGTTCCCATGGAGGCCCCGCCCCGTGAGGGTCACGGCGTGGCGGAGGGTCTGGGCGTGGCGGCTGCGGTGCATACGGTCCTCGCGGCCCTATCTGCAACTTTCGAGCCAATACACATGCCCAATTATTTCAGTAGCTAACCCGGATCCTAGGGCACCCGGGTGTGGGCCGATCCACCACAGCCTGTGGTGCCGGGGTGCCACCGGGCCCAGTCTTCGGGGGTCGTGAGCTTGAGGTTGGTGGACGGGGAGGGAACCAGGCGGACGCGCAGGCCCAGGGCCTCCAGCAGGGATACATCGTCCGTGCCCTGGAAGCCCGTGGATTCAGCCCAGGCGAAGGCCCGGCGCCATAGGCCCAGGGGGGCCACCTGGGGGGTCTGGGCCCGGAAGATGCCCTCCCGGGGCTCGGTGCCCAGGATGCGGCCCTGGGCGTCCACCCGCTTCAGGGTATCGGTGGAAGGCTCGCCCAGCACGGCGCCGTCCCAGGCCCCCAGGGAGGCCAGGGCCTCGGCCACGGGCCCCGGGGGCGGGAAGGGGCGGACCCCGTCGTGGATGAGGACGGGGGCGCTCGGCTGGTCCGGCAGGAGGGCCAGGGCCCGGGCCACGGAGTCCTGGCGGGTGGCCCCCCCCTCGGTGGCCCACAGGGGGACGGGGAAGGTCCAGCCCCTCACCTGGTCCAGGCGGTCGGCCGGAACGGCCAGGGCGATGCCCGCCAGGGGGGGCATGCCCGGGGTGAAGAAGGCGGCCAGGGTGGCCTCCAGGAGGGTGACGCCCCCCCAGTCCCGGAACTGCTTGGGCACGCCGCCCCCCATGCGGGCGCCGCTGCCGCCCGCGGGGATCAGAAGGAAGGGACGTTCAGCGCACACGGGTCACGAAGGGGTCCAGGCCCCTCCCCTCCAGGCGGCGGGCCAGGACCAGGGCGGCGCGCTGGGCGTCCTCCAGCCGGGCGAAGGCGCCCACCCGCACCCGCTTCACCCCCCGGCCCGGCACCTCCTGGAGGCTCACGGGGCCCAGGTCCCGCACCTCCTGGCTGAGGCGGCGGATGCCCTCGGGATCGGCCAGGGCCGCCACCTGGATGGTGTAGGGGTTGCCCCGGAGCACCTCGGGATCCACGGGGGCCGGGTTGCCCCGGGCGTCCACGGAACGGATGCGCACCCGGGCGGTGCCGGCGGCGTGCATGCCCAGGGCCCGGGCGGCCCTTTCGGAGACGTCCAGCACCCGGCCCCGGGCATAGGGGCCCCGGTCGTTGACCCGCAGGATGACCGTTTCGCCGCTGCCCAGGTTCTTCACCTCCACCCGGGTATCGAAGGGGAGGGTGCGGTGGGCGCAGGTGAGTTCCCGGGGATCGAAGCGCTCGCCATTGGCCGTGGGCCGGCCCGCGAAGCCATCGTCCCCCCCGTACCAGCTGGCCACCCCCACCTCCTCGAACACGCCCCCGGCCTCCAACGGTGAGGCGCTGGGCAGGGCGCGGGGCCTGGCGCAGCCCAGGCCCAGGAGGACGGCCACCCCCAGGGCGGCGCCCCAGGTGCGGGTGGACGGCGGAAAGGCTCCCATGGTCCTGCGTTCTCCCGGATCCGGCCTATTGCTCGGCGGGGATTTCCCCGTACTTGAAGGGTTTGGCGCGATTGCCCTCGGCGGTGAAGGCGGGGGGCAGGCGCTTGGCCTCCTTCTCAGCCGCCTCCTTGGAGGGGAAGTCGCCGTAGAGGACCTGGTAGCAGCCGCGCCCGTCCCTCAGGGTCATGGGCATGAGGAAGAGATCAGGCTTGCTGCCCTTGAAGAGATCGGCCACGTGGCGGATGGTGTCGCCCTGGCAGGCGATCTCCAGGCGCAGGGCCCAGTGGCCGGCGGCCGTCTCCTTCACCCGCTGGCGCCCCTGGGCCACGGCCTTCACCAGGTCCCCCTTGCGGAGGGCTTCCAGGCGATCGGCCAGGGCCGTGGACACCTTGGGCTCCGGCCGGGCCTCGGCCTTGGCCTCCTTGCCCTTGGATTCCTTGGCGTGGTCCTCCTTGGCCCTGGGTTCCTCCTTGGCCTTGGCTTCCTCCTGGGGGGCGTGGGCCTCCTTGGCGGCCTCCGTCTCCGCCTCGGCCTTGGCGGCCTCGGGGGGCACCGCGACCCCGGGAGCCGGCTCGGCCTTGGGCTGGGCGGCCTGGACGGGGGGCGGGGGCTTGGGGGCGTGGCGGCGCCGCTTCACGAAGAGGAAGCCGCCCACCAGCAGGCCCGAGAGGAAGATGCCCGCCAGGGCATACTTCCAGGTGGAGGAGGGGGTCTCCGGGGCCTCTTCAGCCGGGGGTTCGTCCCCCTGGACCGGGTCCGTAGGGGGCTCGAGAGGAGCGGCCAGGGTCACGGCCGGGGTCTCGTCCGCGGGCTCCCCGGGGAGGGGGGGCAGTTCCACCGAAGGGGTGGGAAGGGAGGCCTGGCCGTGCTCCACCCGCAGGGTGGGCTCCGTTTCCTGGAAGCCGGGCACCTGCACCTCGTCGGGCAGGTACAGGGGCTCCGGAGGGGGCTCGGGAGCGGCCGGCTCAGGCGCGGCCGGCTCAGGCGCGGCCGGCTCAGGTTCGGGCTCCGGCAGCGGCACCTCCGCGTCCAGGGCCATGGAGAGGTGCTCCAGGTTGGTGGTGGGGCGCTCGGCCTCCTGGATGCTCTCGAAAAGGCTGGGCTGGGGGGTGGGATCCAGGGGGGGGTCCGGAAGGGGCGCGGACAGGGGCTCGGGCTCGGGGGCCAGGGCCAGGTCCAGGGCCTGCCGGTCCAGGGGGGGCATCTCGTGGAGGCGGGCCCAGCCCATCTCCCGGAGGAAGAGGGCGAAGGCGCCCACCCGCATGGGCTCCACGGCCCCTTCCCGCGCCAGTTCGAGCAGGGTGTGGGTGCCGTCCAGCAGGGGGGAGAGCTTGGCCAGGTCCGGGGGCAGGGTCAGGTCCTGGAGGCTCCGCCCCTGGAGCACCACCACCTGGTTGAGGGGCCCAAGCAGCTCCAGCAGCCACTCCCGGTCCTGGATGCCCAGGATGCCCGCCAGCAGGAGCTGGGGGGTGGAGAGGGGGAGACGCACCACCTGGGCGTCCAGCTCCCTCGCCTCGAAGACGGGAAGCACGTCGGGCTGGGCCATGGCGCCCAGGATGATGCGCTCCACCTGGGCCTTGGCCACGTCCAGCAGGTCGCGCTGGGTGATGAAGCCCATCTCGATGAGGTTCTTGCCGATGCTGATGCCCGGCTTGAGGTTGGCCAGGGCGTAGTCCATCTGGGCCTGGGTGATGCGGCCCCGCTCCACCAGGATCGTCGTGAGCCGGTCCTGGAGGTGGGTGCTGCTGGCGAAGACGGTGTCCCCGTAGTCGAAGTAGATCGTGCGGCCCGGCTCCTGGCCCAGTTTCCAGACCCCCGTGCTCCGGTCGCGGTAACGGCGGAATAGATCCTGGAGGGCCAGCAGGCTCATCGCACCACCCACCTCTGAAGCTTGAGTTTCCCGGCCTTGACGAGGACTGTCTCGCCGGCCCGCAGTTCTACGGTCATGCGCGGATCCGAGGCCTTGGCCCCGTCCAGGCTCACGGCGCCCTGCTGGATGAGGCGCTCCGCCTCCTTGCGGGAGGCCACGAGACCCCGCTCCGCCAGCAGCTTCGCCAGGCTCTCGGGGCCGGAGGTGGGGGCCACCTCCACCTCGGGGGCCTCGTCGAGCTTGCGCTCCGAGAAGCGCCGCACCCACCGCTCGCCGGCGGCGGCGGCCTCGGCCTGGCCGTGGAACTGGGCCACGATCTGGCGGGCCAGGTCCTTCTTGGCGTCCATGGGATGGCCGGCCTTGAGGGCCTCGATCTCCCGGGGGAGCAGGTCCGTGAGCAGCAGCCACCAGCTCCACATGTTCTCGTCGGAGATGGACATGACCTTGCCGAACTGGGTGTCCGCGTCCTCGAAGAAGCCCACGTAGTTGCCCAGGGACTTGCTCATCTTCTCCACGCCGTCCAGGCCCAGGAGCAGGGGCACCGTGAGCACCACCTGGGGCGTCAGGCCGGAGGCGGCCATGAGGTCCCGGCCCCGCATGAGGTTGAAGAGCTGGTCGTTGCCGCCCAGTTCCACATCGGCCTGGAGGGCCACGGAGTCATAGGCCTGCACCATGGGGTAGAGCAGCTCGTGGAAGGCGATGGGCTCGTTGGCCCCCATGCGCTTCTGGAAGTCGTTGCGCTCGAGCATCTGGGCCAGGGTGAACCGGCTCGTGAGGCGGATCCAGTCCTCGCCGCGGAAGGGCTGCATCCACTCGCTGTTGAAGCGGATCTCCGTGCGCTCGGGGTCCAGGACCTTGAAGACCTGGCTCTTGTACGTCTCGGCGTTGGCCAGCACCTCGTCCCGGGTGAGGGGGGGGCGGGTGGCCTTCTTGCCGGTGGGGTCCCCGATGAGGCCCGTGAAGTCCCCGATGAGGAAGACCACCGTGTGGCCGAGTTCCTGGAACTGGGCCATCTTGCGCAGCAGCACCCCGTGGCCGAGGTGCAGGTCGGGGGCCGTGGGATCGAAGCCCGCCTTGACCCGCATGGGTTTGCCGGACTTCAGCTTGGCGAGCAGCAGTTCTTCCGTGTGGCACGTGACCGTGCCCTTCTTGAGCAGTTCCAGGGCATCCTGGGGCGAGGCATTGACCATGCAGCCATATTGGCTTAAAAACCCCTTTTTCTCCAGGGGTGCGGGCCGGCCGGGGTCAATCCACCTGGATGTCGGCGAGCCTGTCGTCCTCCAGCTCCACCACGAGGGTGGCCCCCGTGTCCATGCGCATGCGGATGGTGAGGCTCTTCTTCCCTTCGCCCTCCCGGCTCCTGATGGACACGGAGCCGGGCCCCCTGCCCTTCACCAGGTCCTTCAGGTCGGGCCGCTTCTCGGGGATGTGGCCCAGCTTGGGCCGCCACTCCGCGCTGGCCTTGAGGAACTCGGCCTCGGTGGGGTAGTTCTGGGCGAGGCCGGGGTTGTCCCGGTAGAGCTTGCGCGCCCCCTCATCGGTGCGCAGGCTCTCCACCTCGGCCCGCACCTCGGCCCAGCCCCGGTCCAGGGCACCCGAGGCCTTGGAGAAGGCCACCCAGAGGAGGGCGGCGATGGCCAGGATGAAGCAGAACAGGGCCCCGCCGCACCCGATGAGGATCTTCCCGAAGACGCCCAGGCCCTTCTTCCGGGGCGGGGCGGGGCTCGGCGTCAGGGGCTGGTCCCAGGATCCGTCGGTCACCGCGTCCCCCTAGAGCAGGTTGCTGGCCAGCTCGGCCATCTTGCTTCGCTCGCCCTTCACGAGGGTGAGGTGGCCGCTCAGTTCCAGGTGCTTGAAGTGCTCGGCCAGGTAGCTGAGCCCGTTGCTGGAGGCGTCCACGTACGGATTGTCGATCTGGAAGGGATCGCCGGTGAAGACCATCTTGGTGCCGTCGCCGGCCCGGGTGAGGATCGTCTTGACCTCGTGGGGGGTGAGGTTCTGGGCCTCGTCCACGATGATGAACTGGTTGGGGATGGAGCGGCCCCGGATGTAGGTGAGGGGCTCGACGCTCATGTAGCCCCCCTCCTCCAGCTGGGCGGGGGTCATGGAGGAGCGCCGGCGCAGCTCCATGTTGGCGGCCACGATGAAGTCCAGGTTGTCGTAGATGGGCTGCATGTAGGGGCGCAGCTTCTCGTTCACGTCCCCGGGCAGGAAGCCCAGGTCCCGGCCCAGGGGCATGACGGGCCGGCTCACCAGGAGCTTGTTGTAGCGTTCGTCGTCCACCACCTGCTGCAGGCCCGCGGCGATGGCCAGGAGGGTCTTGCCCGTGCCGGCCTTGCCGGTGAGGGTGACCACCTGGACGGTGTCGTCCAGGAGCAGGTCCAGGGCGAACTGCTGCTCCCGGTTCCGGGGCTTCACCCCCCAGGGGGGGGCCTCCAGGCGCCGCAGGGGGTGGACCCGGCCATCGGCGGCCATGAAGCGGCCCACGGCCGTGTGGGTGTCGTTGGTGGCGTCCACCAGGGTCACGTACTGGTTGGGCAGGATCGCCTGGCCCTCGTCGGGCAGGAGGCCCCCGTCGAAGAGCATGTCCACCTTCACGGGGTCCACCGTCCAGGTGGCGGTGCCCGTGTAGAGCACGTCCATGGCCACGCGGTCGGTGGTGTAGTCCTCCGCGCTCAGGCCCAGGGCGTCGGCCTTGATGCGCAGGTTCGTGTCCTTGGTGACCAGCACCACCCGCTCCTTGCGCTCCTTGAGCAGGCTCATGCAGCAGCCGAGGATCTGGTTGTCGGCCTTGTGCTTGTCCAGGGAGGAGAAGGAGAGGTCGGAGGCGTGGTGGGCCACGTCCACCTTGAGGGAGCCCCCGGCCTCCAGGGCCACGCCCGTGCTCAGGTTCCCCTGGGAGCGGAGCTTGTCCAGCTGGCGGCTGACATTGCGCGCGTTGCGGCCGATCTCCGTCTGGTCCTTCTTGAAGGTATCGATCTCCTCGATCACCACGATGGGGATCACCACCTCGTGCTCCTGGAAGTGGAAGATCGCGTTGGGATCGTGCAGGAGGACGTTGGTGTCGAGGACGAACACCTTCTTGCTGGAAGCGACCATCTTGGGACCTCCATCTGAAAGAGCTGGACAGGGGAAGCCTAGCACCGCTGTCATCCCCGCGCGCGGTCCAATTGCCCGCTTGCCCTGGCCCCCCCGGAGCGGCTAGGCTGGAGGTTCCTGCCTTCAGGATCCAGCCGGTGTAGCTCAGGGGTAGAGCAACTGATTCGTAATCAGTAGGTCGGGGGTTCAAATCCCTCCACCGGCTCCATTCGATTAGACTCGGGGAATGCTGGAGCTACGACCCTTCCCCACCTGGGCCTTCGTCCTCGGGGCCTTCACCTCCCTGTTCTCGGTGATCAACCCCCCGAGCGCGGCCTTCATCTTCTCCGGGATGACGGCGGGCATGGATCGGCCCCGGTTCCGGCAGGCGGCGTTCCGGGCCAGCCTCACGGCCACCGCGGCCATGGTGGGCTTCGCCCTGCTGGGGCGGCTCATCTTCAGCTTCTTCGGGTTCACGGCCCTCGCCATGCGGTTCGTCGGAGGCATCGTGGTGATGGTCTCCGCCTTCCGCATGCTCTACGGGGAGGATCCCCACCTGGCGGATTCCAGCCAGGAGGCCCCGGGGCGCACGGATCTGGCCATCATCCCCCTGGGCATCCCCATGCTCGCCGGACCGGGCACCCTGTCGACGGTGATGGGCCTGGTGGCGGGGCAGAGCCTCTCGGAGGTGCTGGCCATCCTGGCCGTGATCCTCCTCCTGGGCTGGGTCATCCATTTCTTCATGCTCCAGTCCCGGTGGATCACCAGGCGCCTGGGCGGCACGGGCACCCGGGTCGTCACCAAGCTCATGGGACTCATCCTGGCCGCGGTGGCCATGCAGTTCCTCATCAACGGCGTGAAGGAGGTCGCCGCCGACATCCTCAGATGACGAAGGAGCTCCACTCCCCTTCCTGGATCCCGTGGATCTGGAAGGAGGCCCACTGGCTGCTCTGGGTGACGACGGCCCCGGCGGGGACGCTCTGCGTGAGCCAGACGTTGCCGCCGATGACGGAGCCCCGGCCCAGGGTGATGCGGCCCAGGATGGTGGCGTTGGAGTAGATGGTGACGTCGTCCTCCACGATGGGGTGCCGGTCCACGCCCTTGATGGGGTTGCCCTGCTCGTCCAGGGGGAAGCTCTTGGCGCCCAGGGTCACGCCCTGGTAGATGCGCACGTTGCGGCCGATGATCGTCGTCTCGCCGATCACCACGCCCGTGCCGTGGTCGATGAAGAATCCCTCGCCGATGCGGGCGCCGGGGTGGATGTCGATGCCGGTCACGCTGTGGGCGTGCTCGGTGATCATGCGGGGGATGAGGGGCACCCCCAGCACGTGCAGTTCGTGGGCCAGGCGCTGGCTGGTGATGGCCAGGATGCCCGGGTAGCAGAAGATGGCCTCGTCGGGGTTGGTGAGGGCCGGGTCCCCGTTGTAGGCGGCCTCCACGTCGGTGCCCAGCATGCGCCGGATCTCCGGGAGCCGCGCGAGGAAGGCCTCCGACACGGCCTGGGCCCGCTCCCAGCAGGCCCCGGCGTCGCCGCAGGGCGCGCTGGCGGTGCCCAGGCCGCGCTTCACCTGCTCGCGCAGCTCCTGGAGGATGCGGTCCAGGGTGGACCCGGTGTGGAAGCGGAGGGTCTCCGCCGTCAGTTCCGAGGGGCCGAAGAAGCCCGGGAAGATCACCGAGCGCAGGTCGTCCACCAGGTCCGCCACCGCCTGGCGGGAGGGGAACTCCCGCCTCAGGGTCGGCCTGGAATGGGCGCCTTCCCAGCCCGTCCCCGCCGAACAGAGGGCGTCCAGCACCGGCCCCAGGGGGGCGGGGGGGAGGGAGGGGAGAAGCTGGCCTGGGGACATGGGGGCCTCGCGGGTTCCCCACCAGGATACCTGGGCCGCGGCCCGCCGGCGGACGCGGACTCGATGAATCGAATATGGACCCCCGGATCCCCTTTGGCCGGATGACCCGGTCCTGTGCGAACAGACGAGAAATTGTTCCCGGAGCCTCGCGAAGATAGATTAACGAATTATATTTTATCCACCGGCATCCGCCCCCCTTCCCTCCCCATCCCGGAGGTCCCATGCCCCCACGCAAGGGCCCAATCCTTCTCTGCCTGCTCACCGCCTGGACCTTCCATGCGGGGAAGGGCCTGCCCCCACCCCGCCCCCGGCCCGCCAATCAGCCCGTGGCGATGAAAGCTTCAAAGCCGGTCCCAGCCTCCACCCAGGCGGAGGGGGGCCTCCGGCATGGGATCCGGTTCTAGGGACACACCCTAGAGGATGGCCGCGCCCACGTAGGCCTCGATGGCCGCGGCGACCTGGTCCACGGAGTGGCGCTCGTTGTTGAAGACGGCGTCGTAGTTGGCCCGGTCCCCCACGTCCGCGTCCAGCACCTGGCGGATGAACTGGTCCCGCATGCGGGTCCGGATCTTCACCTCCCGCTCGGCCGCGGCCAGGTCCAGGCCCCGGCTGCGCATGTAGGCCCGCACCCGCCAATCGAAGCCCGCCTCCAGGCGGAAGTGGTAGGCGTGCTCCATGCCCCGGCAGAGGATGGCGCCGCCCTGCCCCACGATGATCGTCCGTCCCTGCCGGGCCACCTGGACCAGGGAGCGGGCCACCTTCGCGAAGGCCTGCTCCTGGGTCACGGCGCCGTTGGGGTGGAAGCCGAAGGCCTCCAGGTACCGGGTGGCGCCCCCCAGGTCCGAAAGGAGCCGCATGGAGATGCCCTCGTCCTGGGCCACCTTCTCCAGGAGGGCCTTGTCCAGGATGCTCCAGGGGAGCCCCGTGGCCGCCTGGAGGCGGGCCTGGAGCCGCAGGGCAAGGGGGAAGCCCTCGCACCCGAACTGGCGGGAGATGGTGAGGGTCGCCGGGGGGCGCGCCGGCAGGGGGGTCTGGGACCGCCGCTCCTGGATCTGGGCCCAGCCCGCGAGGCGCTCCTCCACGCTGGCGGGAAGGATGGATCGGGTCGACATGGGAACCTCCCCTACGTTCAGGCCAGAGGCCGGCATTGGCGGTTTCGATCGCTCCGGGGCTGCGATCCAAGTATAGGTTGCCCCGATCCTCCCGCCCGTTTCAGGCCGGGAGTTGCCGAGCCTGGGCGCCTCCCCGGTCCACCCGGACCCGGTCCCGGCCCGCCTCCTTGGCGTCGTACAGGGCGGCATCGCTGCGGGCCAGCAGGTCCGCCAGGGGATCCCCCGCCTGGGGCAGCCGGGAGGCCAATCCCACGCTCACCGTGTAGGGGCACGGCAGGCCCGGGTCCTGGTGGGAGGCCACCCCCTCCCGGATGCGCTGGGCCACGGCCAGGGCCTCCTCCTCGTGGCTGTTGGGAAGGAGCAGCACGAACTCCTCCCCCCCGAACCGGCAATGCAGATCGAATTCCCGCAGGGACTGGCGGAGCACGGAGGCCAGGTGGACGATCACCTGGTCCCCGGCGGCGTGGCCGTACTGGTCGTTGATGGCCTTGAAGTGATCGATGTCGATGAAGAGCATGGCCGCGTCCAGGCCGAACCGGCGATGGTAGGCCAGCACCCGGGAGGCCTGGTCCGTGAAGGCCCGGCGGTTGCAGAGGCCCGTGAGGGGATCCCGGGTGGCCAGCTCCCGGATCTCCCGGTCCGCGTCCTCCTTGGCCAGGAGGAGCACCACCGCCCCGCCCAGGACCATCATGAGGATGAGGGCGGGGAAGGCCGGCCCCCGGGTGAGGCCCAGGGCCGCCGCGTCCCGGTCCCCCAGGGCGGCCAGGGTGCGCTCCCCCAGCACGGCCAGGAAGAGCAGGTTCCCCCCGCCCAGGATCCGCCGGAAGGGGGTTTCGCTCGGATCGGTGAGGAAGAGCACGGAGGGCACCAGGAGGGCCGCCCCCATCCCCAGGGCCATGGCGGCCATGCGCCAGGCCGGGGACCCCGCGGCCAGGAAGAGCGTGTTCATGGCCGCGGCCGCGGCCAGGAAGAGGCCGATGTGGACCCGCCGGGCCCGGGGCCGCTGGAGGCGGGCCAGGTCCAGGGCCACCAGGGATTCCAGGAAGAAGCCCAGGACCACCAGGTTGTTGGCCAGCGCAAGCCCGGCCTCCCCCGCCCAGGGTCCCCCCGTGACCATGAGGAGCCAGCCCAGGGCCTGGAGCAGCCGGGCCAAGGCGTAGGCCCGCAGGGCCCCCTGGTGGGAGGACTCCCGGGTGAGCCCCTGGAAGAGAAGGATGAGGATCCCCAGGCCCAGGTTTCCGGCGAACAGCAGCACGAGGACCGTGCGCACGTCCAGGTGGAAGAGGGCGGTGAAAGGATCAGTCATAGATGACCCACGCGATCACCAAGAGTCGGTCAGTCGAGCCTCCAGGTCAATCAATTCATCAACATTTTTATTGGGTCGACTGTGAAAATTCAGGCATTTTGGCAAACAACCCATGTCCCGATGGCCGGGACGGTAGGATGAAACCATCAACTCCAGGAGCCATCCATGGCCTTCCTTGCCCTGCTTCTCTTCGTCGCCGGTCTCGCGGCGTGGCGCCTCAAGACCCGGGTGGGCTTCCCCCTGTCCCAGCGCCTGGCCATCGTCCACATGGTCGCCTGGGCCGCCTCCGTCTTCCTCTTCCTGGGCTCCATGGCCGTCGTGGTGCACCCGGGCCAGGCCGGGGTCGTCATCCTCTTCGGGCGGGTGAAGGACGAGGCCCTCCAGAGCGGCCTGCACTTCATCAATCCCTTCTGCGAAGTGGTGCCCCTGGAGATCAAGACCCGGAACTACACCATGAGCAACACGGCCGACGAGGGCCAGCGCCGGGGCGACGATTCCATCGCCGTCATCAGCGCCGACGGCCTCACCCTCAAGCTGGACGCCACCGTCTTCTACGCGCTGAAGGCGGAAAAGGTGCCCGAGATCTACCGGAAGATCGGGCCCGACGTGGAGGAGCGCATCATCCGCAGCGAGATCCGGGCCTGCCTGCGGGACGCCGCGGCCGCCCTCACCGCCACGGAACTCTACACCACGAAGCGCACCGCCTTCGTGGACCAGGTCGTGAAGAACCTGCGCGCCGCCCTGGAGGCCAGGGGCATCCTCCTGGAGCAGGTGCTCCTGCGCAACGTCATCCTGCCCGACCAGATCACCCGGGCCATCAACGACAAGATCGCCGCGGACCAGGAGGCCCAGAAGATGGCCTTCGTCCTCCTGAAGGAGAAGCAGGAGGCGGAACGCAAGCGCATCGAGGCCGAGGGCCAGGCCCGGGCCCAGCAGATCGTCAGCGCCAGCCTCACCCCCCAGATCCTGGAGTACCAGCGCATCCAGGCCCTGCGCTACATCGGCGAGAAGGGCAACCTGATCATCACCACCCCGGGGGCCACGCCCCTGGTGCAGGTGCCCGCGCCGGCGAAGAAGTAGGCCCTGGCCGCCTCGCCACGTCCTACCCCAGGCGCATCCTGGCCGAGGCCGCGTGGGCGGCGAGGCCCTCGGCGTCGGCGATGGCCGCGGCCTGCTCGGCCAGCTTCCGCCTTCCCTCCGGCAGGGTCCGCTGCCAGGTGAGGAGCTTGAGGAAGGTGGCCACGCCGACCCCGCCCGTGTAGCGCGCGGCGCCGCTGGTGGGGAGGATGTGGTTGGTGCCGCTGCCGTAGTCGCCGAAGACCTCGGCGGCGTCGGCGCCCACGAAGAGGCTGCCGTAGCAGGAGAACCGTCCCTCCAGGGCCTCGGCCCGGGCCCCCTGCAGTTCCAGGTGCTCGGGGGCGATGGCGTCGGCCAGGGCCACGGCCTCGCCATCCGAAGCCAGGACGACGGCGAACCCGTTGCCCAGGCTCTCCGCGGCGGGGGTGCCCGGGGGCAGCAGGGGCAGCTGCCGCGCCAGTTCCCCGTTCACCCGGGCCACGAGGCCCTCGTCGAAGGTGGCCAGCATGGGCAGCGCGTCCGGATCGTGCTCGGCCTGGGCCAGGAGATCGGCGGCGATGAGGGCCGGGTCCGCGTCCCCGTCGGCGATCACCAGCAGCTCGCTGGGGCCCGCGGGGAAATCGATGCCCACGTCCCCGTAGAGCATGCGCTTGGCGCCGGTGACGAAGCGGTTGCCGGGGCCGGCGATGAGGTCCACCCGGGGCAGGCCCGCCAGGCCCCAGGCGGCCGCGGCCACGCCGTGCACCCCTCCCAGGTCGAAGACCCGGTCGGCCCCCGCCAGGGCCGCGGCGGCCAGGGTGACGGGGTGCAGGCGGGGACTGAGGACGATCACCTCCTTCACGCCCGCCACCCGGGCCGGCACGACGCCCATGATCACGGAACTGGGCAGGGGGTAGCGGCCCCCGGGGGCATAGCAGGCGGCCCGGTTCACGGGCACCGCCCGCTGGCCCAGCACCATGCCGTCCAGTTCGGCCGTCAGGTCCTTGAAGCCCCCCATCTGCACCCGGGCGAAGGCGTCCACCCGGCGCACGGCCTCCTCCAGGTGGCGGCGCAGGGCCGGTTCCAGCAGATCCGGGGCGTCCCGGAGGCGTTCGCAGGGCACCTCGAAGGTCTCCCCCCGGAACCCGTCCAGCCTGGCGGCCCAGTCCAGGACCGCCCGGTCCCCCCGGTTCCGGATATCGTCCAGGATGGCCGGCACCTCGGGGGGGACGGCGGGGAAGGCGCGGCCGGCCCGCTCCAGGGCCTCCGCGGCGGGCAGGGTCTTCAGCATGGTCTCACTCCTTTGGCGTTGCCGGGCTTTCGGGTATCGGTCTTGCGCCGGCGCTCCAGCTCCCGCAGCACCTGCTCCATGCGGACGCCCCCCTGCGCCAGGCGGACCATGAGGAAATAGAGGAGATCGGCCCCCTCCCACACCAATTCGTCCGCCGTGCCGGCCTCGGCCACCTCGACGGCCTCCTCCGCCAGCTTGGCGGCCAGGAGCCCCTCCTCCCGGAAGAGGCGGGCGGTGTAGCTGCCCGCAACCGGATCCTGGGCCCGTTCCCGGAGGGTGGATTCCAGGTCCTCCAGGGCGAAATCGGCCTCGCCAAAGCAGGTGGCCCGCCCCGTGTGGCAGGCGGGTCCCTCCTGGCGCACGAGGAAGCGCAAGGTATCCCGGTCGCAGTCCGCGGTGGCCCGGAGCAGCACCTGGGTGTGGCCGCTGGTGGCCCCCTTCTCCCACCGGGCCTGGCGGGAGCGGGACCAGTAGATGCCCCGGCCCCTGGCCAGGGCCTCCACCAGGGTCGCCCGGTCCGTGTAGGCCACCATGAGGAGGCGCCCGGCCTCGTCCTGGACGGCCACGGGCAGGAGGCCCCCCTGCTTGTCCCAGTCCAGGCAGGCGGCGTACGCCTCGCCGGGATCCATGAGGCCCTGGTAGAGGGCCATGCCCACCTGGGCGTCCAGGCCCAGGCGGTCCAGGGCCGCCACGTCCTCGGCGGTGGAGACGCCCCCGGCGTAGACCACGGGCCGGTCCGTGGCCTCCCGGAAGGCCTTCGCGGCCTCCCAGTCCACCCCCGCCAGGCGCCCCTCCTTGTCCACCACGGTGGCCAGGAAGCCCCCGCAGAGGGGGGCCAGGCGCCGCATGCGGTCCAGGGGGGACTCGGCGGCGTCCTCGGTCCAGCCCTTCACCTGGAGCCGGCCCTGGCGCTGGTCCACGGCCACCAGGGTCCGTTCCCGGGGCAGCTTGGCCAGCAGTTCCTCCGAGGCGGCCGTGCCCAATATGACGGAGGCGGCCCCCGCCCGCAGCAGCTCGAAGGCGCGCTCCGGGGTGCGGATCCCGCCCCCCACCCGGCACCGGGCCTCCCGGCACAGGGCCTTCACCAGGTCCAGGTTGCCGCCCCGGCCCAGGGCCGCGTCCAGGTCGATGACCGCCAGTTCCCCGTAGGGGCGCCAGCGCCGGGCCAGGCCCAGAACGTCCTCCACCTCCAGGACCTTCTCCCGGCCCCCCACCAGCTGCACGGCCTTGCCGTCCATGAGATCGATGCTGGGGATCAGCATGCCCGCACCTCCACGCCCGCGAGGGCCAACTGCCGTTTCAGTTCCCGCACCGTGAGCCCGCCCACGTGGAAGGCGCCGGCGGCCAGCACCGCGTCGGCGCCGGCGCCGAGGGCCCCCACCGCGTGGGCGGCCTCCCCGAAGCCCCCGCTGGCGATGAGGGGCACCCGCAGGATCCCCGCCGCCGCGGCCAGCACCTCCAGGTCGTAGCCGGAGCCGGTGCCGTCCCGGTCCATGCTGGTGAGCAGCACCTCGCCGGCGCCCCTGGCCTGGGCCTCCCGCAGCCAGTCCTCCATGACCAGGTCCGTGAGGGTCCGCCCCGCGTCCACGGCGATGCGCACGCCACCGTAGGTGCGGCGCACGTCCGCGGCCAGGACCACGCACTGGCTCCCGAACCGGGAGGCCAGCTCCGTGATCAGCTCCGGGCGGCGCACGGCGGCGGAATTCACCGCCACCTTGTCGCAGCCCGCCATGAGAAGGGCCTCCGCGTCGCCCACGGAGCGGATGCCCCCGCCCACGGTGAAGGGGATGAAGACCTGCCTGGCCACCGCCTCCACCATGCGCCGGGCGGTGTCCCGGCCCTCGATGCCGGCGGTGATATCCAGGAACACCAGCTCGTCGGCGCCCTCGGCGTCGTACCGGGAAGCCAGTTCCACGGGATCGCCGTTGTCTTTCAGGTCCTGGAACCGGACGCCCTTGACGACCCGCCCGTCCTTCACGTCCAGGCAGGGGATGACGCGCTTCATCACCATGTGAGGGCCTCCCCCAGGAGGGCCAGGCCGGCCTTCCCGCTCTTTTCCGGGTGGAACTGGAAGCCCGCCAGGGGCCCGCTGCGGAAGGCCGCGAGGAAGGGGGCCCCGTAGGCCGCCATGCCCACGGCCTGGGCGGGACGTCCGGCGGGGAAGGCGGGGATGCGGTACGAGTGCACGAAGTAGGCGGACAGCTGCCGGTCCCCGAAGTCCACGGCGCTCCAGCCCATGTGGGGCACCTTCAGGCCGGGGGCCGTGAAGGCCCCGCACCGGCCTTCCAGCAGGCCCAGGCCCGGCACCTCGGGGGCCTCGTCGGAGCCCTCGAAAAGCAGCTGCATGCCCAGGCAGATGCCCAGCAGGGGCAGGCCCCGGCGGGCCCGTTCCACGAGGGGCGCCTCCAGGCCCCGCGCCCGCAGCTCCCGCCCGGCGTGGCCGAAGTTGCCCACGCCGGGGAGCACCAGGCGCCTGGCCCCGAGGACCTCCCCGGGCGAGGCCACGCGCCTGGAAGGCAGGGCCAGCGCCTCCAGGGCGTTCTCCAGGCTGCGCAGGTTGCCGCAGCCGTAGTCCACGATGGCGATCAACGGAGCACCCCCTTGGTGCTCATGAGCCCGGAGGCCGAGCCCAGGGCCTCCCGCAGGGCCAGGCCCACCCCCTTGAAGGCGGCCTCGGCCATGTGGTGGGCGTTCTCCCCCGTCACCTTCACGTGGAGGGTGAACCGGGCCTCCAGGGCCAGGGTGCGGAAGAAGTGGACGATGTTCTCCGTGGCCAGGCCCCCCAGCATGGGCGAGGGGAAGGGGATGTCCACCACCGGGTAGGGGCGGCCGCCGATATCCACGGCCACGGTGGCCAGGGCCTCGTCCATGGGCAGGAGCGCTTTGCCGTACCGGGCCCGCCCGGAGCGGTCCCCCAGCTGCGCGTCCAGGGCCCGGCCCAGGGCGATGGCCACGTCCTCGGCCAGGTGGTGGCCGTCCCCCAGGGGCATCAGGTCCTCCGCCTCCAGGGAGAGCTCCAGGCCCCCGTAGAGGTTCAGCTGGTCCAGGAAGTGGGTGAGCATGGGCACGGAGGTCTCCACCTTGCCGGGCCGGCCCAGTTCCAGGGCGATGCGGGTCTCCCGCGTGGTGCGCTCGAAGCGGCTCATGGGCGTCCTTTCAGGAAGGTGGCGGCGAACCGTTCGGCGGCGCGGGCCGTGGGCACGCTGATGCGGACCATGCCCAGCCCCAGGGAGGGGTCGTCCTTGATGAGGATCCCCTGGGAGGCGAGGCGGTCCGCGGCCCCCGGCTCCAGGCGGGCGAGGAAAAAGTGGGCGTCCGAGGGGAAGACCTCGTAGCCGGCGTCCGCCAGCCGGGCCTGCAGGCCCTGGCGGGCCGCCACGGCCTCCGCCACCCGGGCCCGGAAGCCCCCGTCGAAGGTGAGCAGGCGCTGGCCCACCAGGGCGGCCACGGCGTTCACGTTGAAGGGGGAGCGGAGGGCGTCGAAGCGGGCGGCCAGTTCCGGCCCCGCCAGCACGAAGCCGCAGCGCAGGCCGGGCACCCCGTGGGCCTTGCTGAGGGTGCGCAGGATGACCAGGTTCCCCCACCGGGCCAGGAGGGGCGTGAAATCCTGGCCGCAGAAGGCGCCGTAGGTCTCGTCCAGGAGCACGGGCCGCCCCGCGGCCAGCACCCGCTCCACCGCCTCCGGCGCCAGGGCCCGGCCCGTGGGATTGTTGGGCGTCGTGAGGACCACCAGGTCGCCGGGGGCCGCCAGGAGGGCCTCCAGGTCCGGCTCGAAGCCCGGCCCCATGGGCGTCTCCGCCACGGGGATCCTTAGCTGCTCCCCGTAGACCCGGAACATGGAGAAGGCCGGCACGGGCAGGGCCAGGCCCCCGGCCCCCAGGATCCGCAGGGCCAGGAAGATCCCCTCGTCGGCGCCGTTGACGGGCACGACCTGGGCCGGGGGCACCCCGTAGGCGGCGGAGGCCGCGGCCCGCAGCCCCCCGTACTCGGGATACATGGCCATGGCGGCGGAGAAGTCCCCGGCCAGGAGCTCCGGGGGCGGGGGCGGCCCCTCGTTGAAGTCCATGCGCAGGAAGGTCCCCCTGCCCTCCCGGGTGGCGTAGGCGGCGCTCACGAGACCACCTTGCTGAAGGGGAACTCCAGGATGTCCGTGGCCCCGGCGGCCTTCAGCACGGGGATGAGCCGGGCCACCTCCTTCTTCAGCACGGCGGACTTCACCGCGAAGCCCCCCTCCCCGGCCAGGGGCATGACGGTGGGCATGCGCATGCAGGGCAGGATGGCCAGCACCGCGTCCAGGCTGGCCTGGGAGACGTTCATCTCCAGCATCACCCGCTTGCGGGCGTCGAGGACGGACCGGAGGAGGAGGGTGAACTCCTCCACCTCCTCCCTGCGGCCCAGGGTGGGGCTGGCGATGACCCGGGTGGAGGAGGTGAGCAGGTCCCCCACGATCTGGAGGCCGTTCTCCTCCAGGGTCCGCCCCGTGGCGGTGTTGTCCACGATCATGTCGGCGTCCTCGGGGGGAAAGACCTCGGTGGCCCCGTGGCTGCGCACGAAGAGGTAGTCGTAGCCCTCCCGGTCCAGCCAGGCCCGGGTGATGGCCTCGTACTCGCTGGCCACCACGATGGGGCGGTTCTTCAGGCCGGCGACGGCCTCCCGGGGGGCGGCGGCCACGATGCGCACCCGGTCCAGGCCCGTGTCCAGCAGCTCGTCGACCCGGGCCCCCAGCTCCACCACCCAGTCGTGGCCCGCGAAGGCCAGATCGTGGCGGCCCAGTTCCACCATGCGGACGATGTCCTGGGGCTTGAGCAGCTTGAGGCGGAAGCGGGGATCGGCGCAGAGGGGGCGGTAGTTCCGCCCATCCGCCTGGACCTTGAATCCGGCCTCCTCCATGAGGCGCAGGACGCCCTCGGCCATGCGGCCCTTGGGAAGCGCGAGGTTGATGGGTTCCATGGTCTGGCTCCAAAAGAAAAAGCCCCGGGGGTTTCCCGGGGCGGAGGATTCGGGCGGATGCGGCCCGGCCTACCCCGGAAGGGGGATGGGGTGGGCGTGATGATGGCGGGTGAAGGTCATGAAGTTTTCCCTGAATGCGAGAACCCCCCGGAGGGCCGGGGGGTTCGGAAGGGTTCGGGTTCCGGTCGCGCGCCGCGTCCGATCACCATGCCCCGTCCGCCCCCGTGGAGGCGTGATGGCGATGATGATGGAGGTGGGACAAGGGGAACCTCGGAAGGTATGACCTTAGCCCCGGGCTGGGCCGGCCGTCAAGTTCAGAATCGGAAGCGCCCCGAGAGGGCGATGATGGTGGCGCCCACGTCGTACTGGCCGCTCAGGTTGCCCCGGAAGAAGTTGTCGTCCGTGGTGGCGACGCCCGAGGTGAGGGCCAGCTTCGATTTCTGCCCGAAGATCTGGGTGACGCCCAGGTCCCAGGTGACGGCGGGGCTGGCCTGCCAGCCCAGGCCCGCCGAGACCCAGGTGCGGTTGGCGTCGGGGATGCGCGGCGTGCGGTGCCGGTCGTCCACGGGGGAACGGTCGTAGGCGAGGCCCGCCTTGGCGGACCACCCCGGCTTGAACTTCCACACGCAGCCCAGGGAGGCGAAGAAGGTGTCCTTCCAGCTCTCGTCCGTGACGGAGTCGGGCTGGGTGGAGCTGAACTTCACCCGCAGTTCCTTGAAGTCCGACCAGCCCGTCCAGGCCCCCTCCCCCTGCAGGCTGAAGGTGGGCGACACGTCCCAGGTGAAGCCGGCGCTGGCGGAGGATGGGAGGTTCACGTCGGCGCTGCCGCCGGCGTCCACGAAGGTGCTGTTCAGGGGGGAGGGGACGCTGGAGTACTTGACGTTGCCCTTCACCTTGAGGGTCGTCTTGCCCTGGTAGCCCATGCCCAGGCGGAAGCCGGGGGCCGGCTGCCAGGTGAAGCCCGCCTTCCAGCCGTAGGTCCAGCAGTCCCCCTTCAGGGTGCTCACCGCGTCCAGGGCCCCGGGCACGAAGCCCGGCACGCCCAGGGCGTTGCCGATGGCCCCGAAGTCCACGGCGCTGGAGAGGGTGGCCTCGGCCTTGCGGGCCACGGCGGCCACGCCGAAGGTCCAGCCCCCGTCGGCCCTGTAGGCGACGCTGGGGGTGAAGTCGAAGGTCTTCAGGTCCGTCTTGAGGGCGTGGTAGCGGCCGATGAAGTCGGAGGGGTACTCCGTCACCAGGCCGAAGGGCACGTTCACCGAAAGGCCCACGTGGACCCGGTCCGCCACCTTCCAGCCCAGGTACAGGGCGGGGAGTATGGGCTGGCTCACGGCGTTGGGGAGGGTGGGCCCCCCGCCGGTGATGGTCCGGTTGGCGGGCTGGAAAACGGGAGAGCGGGACGCCGCGGCCTCGGAGAGGTCCATGTGGATGCCGATCCAGGAGCCGCCGATGGACACCTCCCGCGCCGCGAAGAGGGGCAGGACGGCGGGATTCCAGTACATCGAGGTGAGGTCCTGGCTGCCGGCGCTGGCGCCGGCGAAGGCGTTGCCGAGGCCGGCGGCGCTCTGCTCCCGGAGGAGGAAGCCCGCGGCGGAGGCCGAAGGCGAGACGGCCAGGGCGAGGGCCAGGACGGAGAGGCTGCGGAGGGTGGAGGTCATGGGATTCCTCATGGCTCTGGCTCCCTATTTCCCGAGGATGGACCAGCCGGCGGCGGCGGGCTCGGGAATCTGGAGGCCCGCGGCATAGGTGGGATCGAAGACGATGGAGGTTCCGGTCACGCCCAGGAAATACACCACCTGGGCCTGCCAGAGGGCGGCGTTGGCGGGCTGGGTGGGATCCAGCAGGCTGCCGTGGGAGACGGCCCCCTGGTCGAACTGGAAGTAGCCCTCGCTGGGGGTGGTGGCCGCGGGGGAGATGGCGGCCGTCACCGTCTTGGGGGCGGGGGCCCCGCCCGTCAGGGTCAGCATGAAGGCGCCGGGGATCCGGCCCGTGCCCCCATAACCCACCTGGGCGAAGCCGGGCGCCACGGCCGCGGCCGCGGAGGTGCCCAGCACGGCCCTGCCGCCCAGGGCGTTGCCCAGGTAGCGGGTGTAGGGGTTCGTGATCACCCGGTCCCCGTCGGTGGGGTTGCCGGAGGCGTCGAAGGTGGTGGACACGGCCTCCTGGATGAGGACCCGGCCCGAGAGGCGGCTGGGGAGGCCCGGGGCCAGGGGCGTCGTGAGGGTGGCGGGATCCATGGGATCCACGATGCTCTGGGTGGCCTGGAAGAAGGCGTGGTAGGTGGGGCTGCCGGTGGCGATGCCCGCCTGGGCCAGACCCGCGTCCACGGTGGGCCCGAAGGCGGGGCTGCCCTGGATCAGGTAGGCGGTCCTGCCCCCGGGGACGCTCAGCACGCCCTTCATGGCGGCGTTGAGGCTCGTCTGGGTGTAGGGCAGCGTGATGTTGGAGGCCAGGTACCCGGTGCCCACGATGGCGCCCAGACTGTGGCCCACGAAGGAGCGCTTCGTCAGGGAGGGGGCCGCGGCGCCCAGTGCGGCGAACCCGCCCGTGGCCACGGTCAGTTCCAGCCGGTGCAGGTCGAAGACCCCCTGCTGGAGGTTGGTGCGGGTGGCCAGGGGGGCCCCGATGGCCATGAAGGTCTGGCCCCAGCCGGCCTGCTTCGTGGCCTTGACCGTCGCCGAATCGCCCTGGGCCACCTGCTGGGTGGGGATCGCGAGGGAGCCGTGGAAGGGCAGATCGATGGCCAGCACCGCGTAGCCGTTGGAGGTGAGGGCCTGGGCCATGGCCAGGGCGGCCTCCTTCTGGCTGGTGATGCCGTGCTGGAAGATGACCAGGGGGTAGCCGCCCGAGGGCGCCGCGGCCGCGGGGGCCAGGTAGAGGAAGGACATGGCCTTGGGCACGTGGTAGTAACCCGTGAGCTTGCCCGTGCCGTCCCGGAAGGCCTGGGTGACGCCGGAGGCGGGGTTGAAGGCCGTGGCCGCCAGGGCCGTCATGTCCATGGAGGCGGGGTTGTCCCTCACCACGGCCGGGTCCATGTTCAGGTAGGCGGAATTGAAGGTGCCCAGCACCACGGTGCCCAGGGTCGCGGGCACGGTGGAGGCGGGGTTGCCGGTGGCGGCCTGCCAGTAGGCCCCCACATCCAGGAGGGGGTTGGCGTCGCCCTTGGTGAAGGTGGTGGTCACGGTGGCGTCGTTGGTCCAGGCCTTGCCGCCGAGGCCGCCCAGGGCGGAGCCTGCGGCGAAGGCCCGCAGGGCGGACTCCACCGGGATGACCGTGGAGGGGCTGGCGGGATCGGGCACCACGAACCCGGCGCCCGTGGTGATGAACCGGCCCATGACGGCGATCTGGCTCCTGGAGGAGACGGTCGTGGTCGCGGAGGCGGCGATGAGGTCGTCCATGACCTTGGCGTAGCCCCGCAGGAGGATGTTGCCCCCGCTCACCGCGTCGGCCCGCACCGGCTCCAGGGCGGCGGCGGTCCCCGTGAGGGGGGTGGTGGACTTGAGGTACTCGAAGTAAGCGGATCCGATGATGGCGCCCCCCGTCCCCGCGTCCAGGACCCGGTTGGTGACCACGTACAGGTAGCGGGCCGCGGGCTGGAGGGGGTAGGCGGGGAAGAGGTGGAGGTCCGTGGACCCGGCGGTGTAGCGGAAGGTGAACATCCCCGTCACGTCCGTGAAGCCCAGGGCGTTGTTCTCCGTGCCCGCGGCGTCGGGGGTGAGCTGGAAGACCTTGATGTTGGCCGCGTTCACGGTGGAGGCCTGCACCGGGTAGGTGAAGCGGATGTAGATGGGGGCGTTGACGCCCGCCACGGCGTTCTTGCCGCCCACCTCCCGGGCGTTCACGTACGCCAGGGCCTTGCCCGGGTCGAGCGCGGTCCCCGCCGCCAGGGTCGGCACCGGGTCGGCGGCCGTGGCCGTGGCCAGGATGTTGGGCAGGGGGATCTCCTGCGTGACCGGATTGAAGACGGCGGCGTTGGTGCTCCGGGGCGGGGCCGGGTTGGGCACGGGGCCCTCGCCGGACGAACATCCGGCCAGGACCAGGATGGGCACACTCAGGAGCGTCGCGCGCAGGAACGCATGCATGGCGTCACCTCGTGGAGGGGGGGGAGTCGGACGGCTCACGAGCTTAAGGGCGAATCCGGAACCTTTCCAGAAAAAACACATTCGAGAAATATTTATTTATCAGCACTTTAAGGCGACCACAGGGTCGCTTTATGCCTTGAGGGGGATGCGCACGGGAGAATTCCGACTACAATCGGAATTCTCATAGGAGATCCCATGAAGCGCTTCGCCGCCGCCCTCGCCATCCTCGGTTTCGCCTTCGCCGTCCAGGCCGGTGACGCCAAGAAGCCCGCCGCCCCCTGCCACGAGGCCAAGGCCTGCAAGGACGCCAAGACCTGCAAGGACGCCAAGGCCTGCAAGGATCCCAAGGCCTGCGAAGGCAAGGACGCCAAGGCCTGCAAGGACGCCAAGGCCTGCGACGCCAAGGACGCCAAGGCCTGCCCCGCCGCCAAGAAGTAGTCCCGCCCGGAACACCGCCGCCCCATTCCCGGCCTGGCCGGGAATGGGGCGGCTGGCGTCTGGAGGGCCCGGATCAGATGCCGTCCAGGATCTCCTTGCGCTTGCGCTGGTACTCCTCCTCCGTGACCAGCTTCTCCTCCCGGAGGCGGTTCAGGGTGCGCAGGCGGTCCTCGGCGGAGCCCTTGTGGGTCTTCACCACCAGGGGCACGGAGCGGACCTGGGGATCCGGGGCCGGGGCGGCGGCCGCGGCCGCGGCCGGGGCCGGATCGGGGCCCTTCGCGGCCTCGGCCACGGGGAAGGCGACCCAGTCGGGGCGCAGGAGTTCGGCGCCCTCGGCCTTGAGGGCCGCCTTGCCGGGCTGGGTGCGGGAGCCGTAGCCCGGAAGGGGCGGGCCCACATGGGCCCGGGCGGGACCGGCGTACTCCAGGCGGGTCTCCTGGACGATGAGGTGGAGGCGGTCGCCCTTGGCGAACATGCGGGCGGTGAGGGTCATTTCCGGGGCCAGGAAGCCCCCGTCCTTGCGGCTGGTGCAGAAGACGACCACGTCCTCCCCGGGGGCGGCCAGCCCGAGGGCCTCGGCCAGGGGCCCCTGGAAGCGGTCCAGATCCTCCCGGGAGAACAGGGATTCGCCGCCGGGCAGCACCTGGACCTTGGCCAGGAGGGCCCGGACCCCCGCGGGGGTCACCCGGACGGGATGGGCGTTGGGCTCGGCCCCCTTCTCCTGGTCCACCAGCTTCACCCAGTTGAACTGGCGCAGTTCCCAGTTGGCCCGGCGGGGAGGAGCGGCCTGGAGGACGACGGTGGCCCCCACCAGGCTCCAAATCAATTTGTTATTCATCACAGCCTCCCATGATGCTGGGGCTCCGGGAACCACGTTACCAGGAACGGGGGCCTCGGCGGATCACGCCGGGGCGGGACCGAGGGTGGTCCCGCGGATGAGGCTCACGGGCACGACCGTCTTGCGCACCGAATCCTTGCCGATGGCGGCCAGGGCCAGGGACACCGCCTGGTGGGCGATGGCCGGGATGTCCTGGCCCACGGAGGCCAGGCCGGGATGCAGTTCCACGAGACCGTCGAAGCCCACCACGGACACCTGGGCCGGAACGCCCACGCCCAGGTCGGCCAGGGCCCCCAGGGCCCCCACGGCCATCTCGTCCGTGGCGCAGAAGACCCCCGTGGGCCGGTGCCCGGCGCGCCAGGCGTCCCGCATGAGCCGGTAGCCCCCCAGCACCGAGGCCTCCCCGCACACCTGGGCCACCTTCACGCCGGCCAGGGTCGCCCCGGCCAGGGCGGAGCGGAAGCCCTCGGCCCGGTCCCGGGCCCACTGGGCCTCCTCCCCCACCGTGAGGTGGAGCAGGCTGCGGTGGCCCAGGGACAGGAGGCTGAGGCCCGCCAGGCGCCCCCCGCCCACGTCGTCGGGGGCGACGCAGGAGATGCCGGGATGGTGGCCGATGAGCACGGCGGGGACGCCCCGGTCCCGCAGGAGCCCGAGCCGGGCGTCCACCTCGTCGCTGTTGAAGACCAGGACGGCGTCGAAGCGGGTGCGCACGTGGGAGATGTCCTCGGGCAGCTCCACGAACTGGGTGGCCCGCAGCTGCATCTCCCGCAGGAGGGCCCGCCAGATGCGGTTGAAGTAGGGGGAGAGCCGGTTCTCGCCCGCGCCCACCCAGATGCCCAGGGTGTGCTTGGTGCGCATGGACAGCTCCCGGGCCACCGGATCGGGCTCGTAGCCCAGGCGCTTCATGACGGCCAGGACGTTCTTCCGGGTGTTCTCCGCCACGGTGGACTTCCCGTTGATGACCCGGCTGACCGTGCCCTTGGACACATTGGCTTGCCGCGCGATCTCGCCGATGGTGATCTTCATGGAGGCCCCCTCAGGAGCGGGAGAGGACCGCGTTGGCCGCGCCGTAGAGGCTCACGGCGTAGTCGCGGACGATGTGGACGGGCACGGATCGCGCCAGGGCGTCCAGGTGGTCGCGGTAGTTGCGCTCGAAGGCCGCCATGAACCGGTCCCCCTCCAGGAAGAGGGGCGCGTTCTTGGCCGCGATCCCC
Source organism: Holophaga sp. (assembly GCA_035298525.1). Lineage (GTDB taxonomy): Bacteria > Acidobacteriota > Holophagae > Holophagales > Holophagaceae > Mesoterricola. The sequence goes on along the minus strand of DATGXY010000133.1, from coordinate 3,279 downwards.
CCGGCCAGGCGGATCCCCCCCGTGGGAAGGAAGGCCGCGGCCAGTTCCGCGCAGACCCGGGCGTAGAGTTCGACGAAGAGCTCCATGGCGCGCCGGCAGAGGGGATCCTCCGCCTCCAGGGCGATGGCCGCGGGCCGGTCCGCGGCGGGCAGGGCCAGGATCTCCCGGGCCCGGGGGGTCGGCGCCCCCGCGTCGGAGGCCAGGAAGTCCAGGATGGCGGCGATGCCGGGCCCGGAGACCGCCGCCTCGGCCCCGGGGGGCCCGGGGAACCGGTCCCGCAGGTGGCGCCAGAGCCGCAGGGTCTCCTCCCCCGTCACCGGAAGCCCGATGTGGCCTCCCTCGCTGGCGTGGACCCGGGCCAGCCCCCCTTCCCGGGTGATGAACCCCACCCCCAGGCCCGTGCCGGCGCCCACCACCAGGATGGTGCCCTGGGGATCGGCCTCCGGCATGGTCCCGCCGGGGTGGGGGATGGCCAGGAGCTGGCCGGGATCGGCGGGGTCCAGCAGGAGGACGCCGTAGGCCACGGCCGCGAAGTCGTTCACCAGGCTCACCGGGATCCCCAGGACCCGCTCCAGGGGCTCGGCCTCGATGTCCCAGGGCACGTTGGTGAGGGGGATGGTCCGGCCCCGCACGGGTCCGGCGCCGGAGACGCAGAGGGCCTCGGGGACCGGGAGCCCCTCGCCCCTGCACGAATCCAGGAACCGGGCGCAGGGTTCGGCCAGGGAGGGCTCGTGGCGCGTCCGGAAGACCTCCCGCCTCATCAGCCTCACCCGGCCCCCGGCCCCGGCCATCAGGGCCAGACTCAGGTTGGTGCCGCCGACGTCGGCGGCGAGGATGAACCGTTCCCTGGGGTCGTTGAGCATGGCGGGGGTCCTGGCGGCGGAAAGGGTCGGCGGAGGCGGGCCCTGGGGTAAGGGGCGGCCTGGATCCCGCCCGCCCCGGAAAAGGAGGCCCTAACACTTTTCTGTTGACAAGGGCAAGCTCGATGGCCAAACATTGCGTGTCTTCTTTGTAACCGGTTTCATGCCCCCTTGGCCAGCGTTCTCTCCCATTTCGAGCGTCTGTCTTACTGGTGGGCGCTCTTTTTCGGACCGCCGTTGTAACCGGTTGCAAAGGCCCCAGGCCGTCACACCCCAGGATCACCAAGCATGAAACCCAGAACCGAGGCCGAGCAGGGAGCGGGCGAATCCGCGTGGTGGCGCGGAGCCGGCATCTACCAGATCTATCCCCGGAGCTTCCAGGACACGAACGAGGATGGCGTCGGGGATCTCCCCGGCATCACCGCCCACCTGCCCTACATCGCGGACCTCGGCGTCGACGCGATCTGGATCTCCCCCTTCTTCACGTCGCCCATGCGGGACTTCGGCTACGACGTCTCCGACTACCGCAACGTGGACCCCATCTTCGGCACCCTCAAGGACTTCGACGGGCTCGTGGCCACCGCCCACCGCCTGGGCCTCAAGGTCCTCATCGACCAGGTGCTGAGCCACACCTCCGACCAGCATCCCTGGTTCAAGGAGAGCCGCAAGAGCCGCACCGGCCCCCGCAGCGACTGGTACGTGTGGGCCAACCCGAAGCCCGACGGCACCCCTCCCAGCAACTGGATGTCCGTCTTCGGCGGCTCGGCCTGGGCCTGGGAGCCCCGGCGCCGCCAGTACTACCTGCACAACTTCCTGGAATCCCAGCCCGACCTCAACTTCCACGCGCCCGCCGTCCAGGACCAGCTCCTGGAGGAGAGCCGCTTCTGGCTGGAGCGCGGCGTGGACGGGTTCCGGGTCGACGCCTGCAACTTCCACTTCCACGACCCCCTGTTCCGGAACAACCCCCCGGCCAGGGGCAAGCACGCGGAGCTCAGCTCCGTCCGCCCCGGCAACCCCTACGGGATGCAGACCCACCGCTACGACAAGACCCGCCCCGAGAACGTGGCCTTCCTGCGCCGCTTCCGCCGGCTCCTGGACGAGTACGGGGCCACCAGCGTGGGCGAGGTGGGGGACGAGGACGCCCTCCCGGTCATGGCGGAGTACACCTCCGGCGGCGACAAGCTGCACATGGCCTACGGCATGTACCTGCTGACCGACGACTTCACCACGGGCCGCATCCGCCGGGCCGTGCAGGACTTCGAGAAGGCCCTCCGGGCCGGCGGCGGCTGGGGCTGCTGGTCCCTCTCCAACCACGACGTGGAGCGGGTCGCCTCCCGCTGGGGCGCCGGCGTCCAGGATCCCGCCTTCCCGAAGGTGCTCCTGGCGATGCTGGCCTCCCTCAGGGGCTCCTTCTGCCTCTACCAGGGCGAGGAGCTGGGCCTGACGGAGGCCGTGGTCCCCAAGAACCGCCTGGTGGACCCCTACGGCATCGCCTTCTGGCCGGACTTCAAGGGCCGTGACGGCTGCCGCACCCCCATCCCCTGGACCTCCGAGGTCCCCTACGGCGGCTTCTCCGGAACCGAGCCCTGGCTTCCCATGGCCCCGGAGCACCTGCCCAAGGCCGTCGCCGTCCAGGATCCGGAACCGGGCTCCATGCTCAACTTCACCCGCACCTTCCTGGCCTGGCGCCGCCGCCAGGAAGCCCTCCGCGCCGGCTCCATCACCTTCCTCCGCACCCCCGAGCCCATCCTGGCCTTCCGCCGGGAGACCGCCGGCCAGGGCATCCTCGCCGTCTTCAACCTCGGCCCCGAACCCGCCGAGTTCAAGCTTCCCGCGAAAGTCCGTCCCCTCGAGGGGCATGGATTCCAGTCCGTCCCCCTCCAGGGCGGGACCCTGCGGCTTCCCCCCTGGGGCGGCTTTTTCGGGCAGACAAGCGCAAGCAACCCGCAGTAACCCCAAAAACCCCGCCGCGAAGCGGCATCTTCAAGGAGCCACAACCATGAAGACCAAACTCCTCCTGGCCCTTCCCCTGGCCCTCGTCGCCGGGACCCTGGCCGCCCAGGACACCTTCGAACTCCACGGCTACATGCGCTCCGGCGTCGGCCGTTCCTCCAACGGCGGTGAGCAGGAAACCTTCTTCCTCGCCAACACCGGCGGCTCCCCCACCGGCGGCCCCGGCTACCGCCTCGGCAACGAGACCGACAACTACCTCGAGCTGGCCTTCGACGTCCGCGCCTACGACAAGGGCGAGACCAGCTTCAAGCTCCACTTCCGCCCCTCCTTCCGCGGCTACTACCAGGTGCGCGACGCCTCCGCCGACGCGGGCGGCGACGTGGACAACAGCAAGTCCCCCAACCCCAACCAGCAGATCTGGGTTCGTGAAGCCTGGGGCGAGGCCACCGGCGTCTTCGGCACCTCC
>DATGXY010000132.1:0-2229 GCA_035298525.1 Holophaga sp. | reverse complement strand
CCCCGGGCGCCGCCGCCAGGAAGCTTTCGGCGCCGGTGGCCAGGAGATCGTCCAGGGCGGGAGCCTCCGGCGGCAGTTCGATCTCGCGGGCCGCGGGGCGCTTCCCGGCCCCCGCGAGGGGCAGGCGCAGCACCGGTGTCTTCGTCCCGTAGAGGAAGGCCACGGATCCGCTGGTCGCCATGCGTTCGAAGGCGCCCCGGAAGGTCCAGCGCGCCTCGGCCTCTCCGGGGGCCGCGCAGAGCAGCAGTGAGGGCTCCGTGCCCGCCCCGGACAGATAGAGGAGGAGGACGCTGCCGTCGCCCTGGACGCGCGCGTCCTCCAGCTTCGCCAGGCGCCAGAAGCCCTCCCCCACGCCCTGGGGACGGGCCACCTGCAGATCCAGGGGGGCCGCGCCTTCCCGGAGGAGGGTCACCATCTGGCGGTCACTCTGGGTCTGGGCCTGGGCCACGAGGACCCCGGGCTGGCGCGGCGTGAGCCAGCGCATGGCGCGCAGGGCGGCGCGGCCGTCCACGAAGGCCGCGCGCCATCCCGGCGCCGCCGGCTCCAGCGCGAAGGGACTCGCGGGCTCATCCAGGAGGGTGCCCGCCGGCGCCCGGCGGAGGGCCAGGGCGAGACCGCCCCCGGCGAGGGCGAGGGTCACGGCGGCGACCACCAGGGCGCGTTTCACGATCCAGTCTCCGAGAGATGGGCCTCCAGCGCCGCCAGGGCCCGTTCCCTATGATAGGCGCCCTTGCCCGCCTTGAGGGCCCGCACGCCTCCGGAACGCTTCAGGGCCCGCGCGTCCAGCACCCCCTCGGGGATCTCCGGCAGCAGGCCCAGCATGGCGTTCACGGGCGAGAAGTCCTTCCCCGGCGCGTGGGCCAGGTAGTGCAGCAGCGAGCCCAGCACGGTCTCCCGGGGCAGGGGGACCGGCTCCAGGCCCCGCGCCGCCTGGTCCATGAACCGCGCGGCCGCGAGGCCGCAGGCCGCCGATTCCAGGTAGCCCTCGACCCCGCTCACCTGGCCCGCGATCCACGTCCCCGGCAGGGCCTTCAGGCGCAGGCACGCATCGAGCACGCGGGGCGCGTCCACGTACGTGTTGCGGTGGATGCTGCCCAGGCGCGCGAAGACGGCCTGCTCCAGGCCCGGGATGAGGCGGAACACCTCCTGCTGCGCGCCCCAGGCCAGGCGGGTCTGGAAGCCCACCAGGTTGAAGTGCTCGCCGGCAAGGTCGTCCTGGCGGAGCTGCACCACCGCCCAGGGCCAGCGCCCCGTGCGCGGATCGTCCAGCCCCACGGGTTTCATGGGCCCGTGGCGCAACGTCTCGCGCCCGCGTTCCGCCATCACCTCGATGGGCAGGCAGGCCTCGAAGTAGGGGGTGTCGAAGTCGTGCAGGGGCGCCCGCGGCGCGGCCAGGAGCGCGTCCAGGAACCGGTCGTACTCCGCCCGGTCCATGGGGCAGTTGTAGAAGTCGGCGCCGCCCTTGCCGTAGCGCGAGGCCGCGAAGGCCTTCGTGAAGTCGATGGAGTCCCGCTCCACGATGGGGGCGATGGCGTCATAGAAGAAGAGGCGCCCGCAGCCCACCGCCTCCGCGAGCCACTCCGCCAGCGGGTCCGCCGTGAGGGGCCCCGTGGCCAGGAGGGTGGGGCGGCCGGGGGCGGGGCGGTCCACCCGCGCCTCCACCCATTCAATATGGGGCTCGGCGCGGAGCAGGGCGGTCACCCGGGCCGAGAAGGCCTCCCGGTCCACGGCCAGGGACTGGCCCGCGGGGACCCGGGTCTCCCTCGCCGCCTCCAGGATGATGGAACCCATGCGCTCCAGCTCGGCCTTGAGGATGCCCGTGGCGCTGAGGGGGTCGTCGCTCTTGAAGGAGTTGGAACAGACCATCTCGGCGGCCTTGTCCGTCTGGTGGGCCGGCGTTCCGGTCCCGGGGCGCATCTCCAATAGACGCACCTGATGGCCTCTGCGGGCCAATTGCCAAGCTGCCTCCGCCCCGGCCAGGCCCGCCCCCACCACGTCGAATTCCATGCCTGGACCTCCTTTTCCCCCATGGTAGAGGCGGGCCCCCGCACCCCTCCTGAAAAAAGTTCAACCCTCCCTCGAAAAAAGGGTTCTTCACGGATTTGAGGGGAGGCGCCGACCCACACTCACTTTAGCTTGGTGCTGACGAGGAGGCCGGAGCCGGTCTATGGGGCCGTTCTGAGGCCCGTCATCCAGGCAAGTTGAGACGAAAAGCCTATCGCCGAGGCG
>DATGXY010000131.1:0-7149 GCA_035298525.1 Holophaga sp. | reverse complement strand
GGCGAGGGGCCAGGGCCCCCGCGTGCGGGTCGGGGGGTTAGAGGACCTTGGCCTCGTCCCGGAGCAGGGAGATCAGGGCGGCGGCCTGGGCGGCGGCGTCCCCTTCCAGCTTGCGGCCCTCGGGCCGGGCGGGGGGGAGGTCCAGGCTGGCCGTGACGAGGGCGGGGGCGGCGGGGGCGGCCTCCAACTCCTCGATGGCCTTCTTCTTGGCGGCCATGATGCCCTTCAGGTTGGCGTAGCGGGGGTCGTTGAGGCCGCGCTGGGCCGTGACGACGGCGGGGAGGGAGCCCTCCAGCACCTCGGTGCCCGCGTCGGACTCGCGCTCGGCCCGGAAGGCGGCGTCGGCGATCTCGAGCTTCGTGACGACGTTGGCCTGGGCCCAGCCCAGGAGCTCGGCCAGCATGGGGCCCACGGAGGCGTGGTCGCCGCCGAAGCCCTTGTTGCCCAGCAGGACGAGGTCGAAGCCCCGCTCCTGGACGAAGGCCGCCAGGATCCGGGCCACGGCCAGGGGGTCCCCGGCGTCCTCGGCCTTGACCAGCACGGCCGTGTCGGCGCCCAGGGCCAGGGCGTTGCGCAGCACGTCCTTGGCCTTCTCGCCCCCCACGGAGGCGGCGGTGACCTCGGCGCCCTTCGATTCCTTCAGACGCAGGGCCTCTTCAAGGGCGTACTCGTCGTAGGGGCTGGTGATCCACTTGACGTCGCTCCCGTCCAGGGACTTGCCGTCCGCGGCGATCCGGATCTTCGTCTCGGTGTCGGGCACCTGCTTGAGGGCCACAAGAATCTTCATGCTCGCTCCCGGTGGAAAAAGGTGCCGGGCCTTTCAGCCCGGCATAGTCCTAAATCCTACCAGGGAATCGCCATTTCCCCCCGGCGGAAGGTATCCTCGACGGCATGGCTGGACGAATGTACGCGGATGCCCTGGTCTTCACCGGGGGCGGCACGGGGGGGCACTTCTTCCCCGCCGTCGCCCTCGCCGAGGGGGCCCGGGCCCGATGGGGCCTCCCCATCTGTTTCGTGGGCGCGGTGAGGGGCATCGAGGCCCGGCTCCTGCCCCAGTCCCCGTGGCCCTTCGAGCTCGTGGACGTGGAGGGCCTCGTGGGCCGGAGCCCCCTGCGCTCGGCGCGCTCCCTGTGGAAGCTGGGCGCGGCGCGGCGGAGCCTCCTGGCCCAGTGGCGCCTCCACCGGCCCCTGGCCGTGGTGGGCACGGGCGGCTACGGCGCGGCCCCGGCGATCCTGGCGGCCCGGGCCCTCGGGATCCCCTACTTCCTCCATGAATCCAACGCCACCCCCGGCCTCCTGGTGAAGCTCCTGTCCCGGCGCGCCGCCGGCGTCTGGTGCGGCATGGAGGACTGCCTGCGGGCCCTGCCCGGGGCCCGGTGCCTCCACGTGGGGACTCCCGTGCGGGAGGCCTTCCTCCGGTCCTTCACCCCCGTCGGGAACCTCCAGCCCCCGCGGCGGCTCCTGGTGCTCGGGGGCAGCGGCGGCGCCCGGGCCCTGAACGAGGCCCTGCTGGAGGCCGCGCCCGCCCTCCTGGAGCGCTTCCCCCACTGGGACATCCTCCACCAGACCGGCGCCGGCGCCTTCGAGGACCTCTCGGCCCGGCCCCGGCACCCCCGCCACCGGCTGGCGCCCTTCCTGGAGTTCATGGACACCCAGATGGAGGCGGCCTCCCTCGTCCTCACCCGGAGCGGGGCCAGCACCTGCGCGGAGCTCACGGCCTCGGGGCGCCCGGCCCTCATGGTGCCCCTGCCCGGGAGCGCCGGGGACCACCAGGTGGCCAATGCCCGGGCCATGGAGGCCGGGGGCCGGGCCCGGGTCGTCATCCAGGGCCCGGATCTGGCCGCGCGGCTCGCGGAGGCCGCCGGGGCCCTGATGGCGGATCCCCCGTCCCTGGAGGCGCTCGCCCGTCCCCTGCCCAACCGGGCCGTGGACCTCTGCCTCGATGACCTCGCGGCCAGGACGGGAATGGTCCTACACTAGGGCATGCACCAGCGCACCTGGCTCTCCCTCCTGACCTTCCCCATGGTGGCGGCCTTCACCTATCCGGTGATGTTCCGCCCCGCCCAGGAGGCGCCCCGCCGCGAGACGAAGGCCTCCAGCCAGGACCCGCTGGCGGGCCTTTCCGATATCCAGGACGTGCTCCAGCTGGTGCGGGACAACTACGTGGATCCCCCCGACATGGAGAAGGTGGTGGGCGGCGGCATCCAGGCCGCCCTGGAGCGGGCCCACCCCCTCAACGCCTGGCTGAGCCCCGAGGACCTGCGCCTTCCCGACCCCGGTCCCGCCGATATCGGCATCCGGGTGCAGAAGCGCCAGATCTACGCCCAGGTGCTCGCCGTGACCACCGGGAGCCCCGCCGCCAAGGCCGGCTTCCAGCCCGGGGACGTCATCCGGAAGATCGACGACGATTCCATCGGGCCCATGAGCGCGTGGACCCTGGAGCGCCGCCTCCGGGGCGCCGCCGGGAGCCAGGTCTCCCTCCTGCGGTACGCCTCCGCCAATTCCGAACTGAAGAAGGTCACCCTCACCCGGGAGGTGGCGCAGCGTCCCCCCGCGTTCGTGCGCAAGGAGGCCAAGGCCAGCCTCGTCGGCTTCGAGGACCTGGCTCCGGGCCGCACCGGGGAGCTGAAGACCCTCCTGGCCGGCCTGGACCACGGCCTGCCCCTCGTCCTGGATCTGCGCCGCTGCTCCGGCGGCGACCTGGCCGAGACGGCCCTCGTGGCGGGGCTCTTCGCCGGACCCGGCCCCCTGGTGACCATCCAGGAGACGGGGAAGCCCGCCCAGACCATCACCATCGTGCCCGCCTCCCTCCCCCCCTTCGCCAAGCTCGCCGTGCTGGTGGGCCCCTGGACGGCCGGCGCCCCCGAGGCCCTGGCCGCCGCCCTCAAGAAGCAGGGCGTGCCCGTCTTCGGGGAGCGGACCATGGCCATGGGGGTGGAGCGCTCCCGCTTCCTCCTGCGCCAGGGCGGAGCCGCGGAGGTGGTGAACCGCCGCTGGATGGGCGCGGGGGGCGAGTACCTGGGACTGGGAGGCGAGCGGCCAGAGGCCCTCAAGCCCAAGCCGGGCGCCGATACCCTCCAGCCGGGCGTGACCCCGGATCACCCCCTGAAGAACCTCAAGCCCGAGGATGACCCCCTGCCCAAGATCCTGGAGACCCTGGCCCAGGGCCCCAAGGCCGCCAAGCTGGAGGGAACCCGGACGACCAAGCGGGACAACGTGCTGGTGTCCAGCCTGGGATCCCTGGACGCCGCGGATCTGGCCTAGCCCGTGGCCGCCCGCAAGGGAGGCAAGGCCTCCACGCCCCGTCTCCTGGGTCTCGCGGCCCTCATGTTCGCCCTGGGCCTGGGCCTGGGCGGCCTCCTGACGACCCAGGCCTGCGGCCGGAAGGGACGCCTGCCTGGGGACGAGGAGCCGGCCAAGCCCGCCCCCAAGCTCAAGGCCCCCGGCGCCAAGGCCGCGCCCCGGCCCGAGCAGCCCGGGCCCCAGGAACCCGCCCCCGCCCCCAAGGCCCCGGAACCGGACCGCAAGGGCCTGCCCCGGCTGGCCCTGGTCATCGACGACCTGGGCTACGCCTCCCCGGAACTGGTGAAGCGCCTCTGCGCCCAGCCCATCGCCTTCTCCGTGGCGGTGCTGCCCTACCAGGAGAACACCCGCGAAAGCGCCGAGATCGCCCACGACCGGGGCAAGGAGGTGATGCTGCACCTCCCCATGGAGCCCCTGGGCTACCCCGGCCCCGGCAAGGATCCCGGGCCCGACGCCGTGATGTACGACCTCAAGGAATCCGAGATCCGGGCCCGGGTGCGCAAGGCCCTGGCCGACGTCCCCTTCCGGAAGGGGGTCAACAACCACATGGGTTCCCGCATCACCCCGGACCGGGCCCGCATGACCTGGGTGCTGGAGGAGATCAAGGCCCGCAAGTGCTTCTTCGTGGACAGCCGCACCGAAAAGGACAGCGTGGCCTTCGACGTGGCCGAGGCCCTGGGCGTCCCCGCCATCCAGCGCAAGGTCTTCCTGGACGACGACAAGGCCTTCGCCGAGATGGAGAAGCAGTGGAACCGGGCCCTGGCCCTGGCCGGCAGGGAAGGGCAGGTGGTCGTCATCGGCCACATCTACCCCGAGACCGTGGCGGCCCTGGAGAAGCTGGTGCCGGCCGCCCACGGCCGGGTCACCTTCGTGAAGGCCGGCGACCTGGTGAAGTGAGCCAGGAGCCTGACCAAGTGATAGAAGGCCCCGCGACGGCGCTAGAACCGGACGGTGATGCCCTCGCCCTCGTTCACGTGGACGGTGTCGATGAAGCGAACCTGCCGGGGCTGGCGGTTCAGGATGAGGCTGGCGGTGCGGATGCCCTCGCCGAAGAAGTGGACGCCGTCCAGGAGGTTGCCCTTGGTGACGCCGGCGGCGGCGAAGATGATGTGCTCGCCCGGGGCCAGGTCGTCGGTGAAGTAGATGCGGTCGAAGTCGACGCCCATGCCTTCCGCCTTCTCCTTGCTGGCGGTGTTGGTGTCGGTGACGAGGCGTCCCTGGATCTCGCCGCCCAGGCACTTGAGGGCCGCGGCGGAAAGCACGCCCTCGGGGGCGCCGCCGATGCCCATCACCGCGTGGATGCCCGTGCCGGACACGGCGGCGGAGATGGCCGCGGAGAGGTCGCCGTCGCCGATGAGCTGGATGCGGGCGCCGGCGGAACGGATGTCCTCCACCAGCTTGTCGTGGCGGGGGCGGTCCAGGACGACCACGGTCAGCTCGCCCACCTTGCGGTGCAGGGCCTTGGCGATCTCCTTCAGGTTCTCCAGGGGGGTGGCGTCCAGATGGACCCGGCCCTTGGCGGCGGGGCCCACGCAGAGCTTGTGCATGTAGAGGTCGGGTGCGTGGAGGAGGCCCCCGCGCTCGCTGGCGGCCAGGACGCAGATGGCGTTGGGGGCGCCGGTGGCGCAGAGGTTGGTGCCCTCCAGGGGGTCCACCGCGATGTCGACGGGGGGGAAGCCCATGCCCAGGCCCACCTTCTCGCCCACGTAGAGCATGGGGGCCTCGTCCCGCTCGCCCTCGCCGATCACGATGGTGCCGTCGATGGGCAGCTTCTCCATGTAGCGGCGCATGGATTCCACGGCCAGCCAGTCGCTGTGCTTGCGGTTCCCGTTGCCGATGCTGGTGGCGGAGGCGATGGCGGCCTGCTCCACAACCCGGAGGAACTCGCCGCTGAGGGACATTTCCATGGCCTGGTCTCCCAATCTGAAAGTTTCAACCTTCGCGCGACACGGACTCCTCGATCCACTCGAGGAAGCTCTCGCTGCACTTCTCCACGGGCAGCATCAGGATCTCCGGGATCTCGTAGGTGTGGAGCTCCTGGATGACCCGGCAGACCTCGTCGAAGCGGTCCCGGCTCGTCTTGATCATCAGGAGGACCTCCTCGTCCAGGTGGGTCCCGCCCTTGTAGTAATAGTAACTCTTGATCCCAGGGAGGATGTTAACGCAGGCAGCGTAGCCCTGGTCCACGACGGCCGCGGCGATGGTCAACGCCGTCTCCTCGCTTCCGCAGGTGGTCAAGATCGTCACGGCATTGATCATGGGGTATGGCGGCTCCTGGACCGGGGACGTCCTGAATTCCGAGTTTGCCACGGGACCGGGCCCGTTCCCAGTGGAACTGCTGGGGGGATGATTATTTTGTATCGCCTGGAAAACCGATAGGGACCCGGGAAATAATGGGCCCCGGTCCTCAACTGGGGCGTTCCGCGCGGGTCTATTCGGGCGGGGGGCCCCGGGGCCCCCCGGCCGCGCCCGCGGCGCAATGGAGGAAACGCCATGACCCGCCCGCAATCCTTCCGCACCCCCCTCCTCCTGGGCCTGGTCTCCGGCCTGGGCCTGCTCGGACTGGGCTGTTCCGGGGAGGACCACTATTACCTTCAGGACCCCGTCGCCTACCCCGTGACCTCGGTGGCCGTGGCCGATCTGGACGCCGACGGCAGGATCGACCTGGTGGCCAGCATCCACGGCGAGGGGGCCCCCTCGGACCCGGGCTGGGTCACGGTCCGCCGCCAGGATCCGACCCGCCCCGGGGTCTACTACGGCCCGGAATGGTACGACGCCGGCGCGAACCCCGCCCGGATCGTGGCGGCCCCCCTCGCGGCCGGAGCCCGCCCCGGCCTGGTGGTGGTGGACCGCCAGATGGGGTACCAGGCCTCCCCCGCCAACACGGTGAAGGTGTTCTTCCCCGATCCGGCCCGGGCCGGGATCCTGCTGTCCCCGGTCTCCCTGCCCCTGGGCGCCCGGAACGGCCGCGACGCGGCCGTGGGTGACCTGGACGGGGACGGGGCGCCCGACGTGGCGGTGGCCGCGGACGGCGCCGCCAGCGTCCTCGTCTTCCGCCAGTCCCCTGCGGGCGCCTTCCAGGCCCCCGTGGCCCTGGCCGTGGCCGGGGAGCCCACCGCGGTGGCCGTGGCGGACCAGGACGGCGACGGACTGTCCGACCTCGTCGTGGCCACCACCGCCGACGCCGTCTCGGTCCTGATCCAGGACGCGGCCCATCCCGGCACCTTCCTTCCCAAGGTGGACCTGCCGGCGGGTTCCCGGCCCGTGGCCGTCAAGGTGGCCGACCTGGACGGGGACGGCAGGCTGGACATCGTCGTGGCCGACCAGGGCACGGAGACGGCCCCCGCCGCCAAGGGCGTGACCGTCCTCCTCCAGGCCAAGGCCCCGGCCGCCGCGGGGACCTTCCTGCCCGCCGTGGGCTACCCCACCGGGGACGACTTCGCCAGCGACGTGGCCGTGGGCGACCTGGACGGGGACGGCCTCCCCGACCTGGCCGTGGCCTGCTCCGGCGCCCCCGGGGACCCGGGCGGCATCGCCGTCCTGCTCCAGGACGGCTCCGCGCCGGGCACCTTCAAGGCCGCCACGAACCTGGGCGGGTACCAGGGCCCCTCCTCCGTCGCCATCGCCGACGTGGACGGGGACGGGCTGAACGACCTCGTGATCGGGGACGGGTACCTCTACGTCCGCAAGCAAGTCCCGGGCAAGCCCGCCGTTTTCGGGGTACCCTTGCAGTTCCGCCAGTAACCCCGGAGGCCTCCCATGCCGCAGAAGACCCCCCCAGGCCGGGCAAGAACGCTGCTCCTGGGACTGGGGGCGGCCCTTCTCGCCCTCGCCGCCGCCTGCGGC
>DATGXY010000130.1:0-5509 GCA_035298525.1 Holophaga sp. | reverse complement strand
TCCCAGTAGAGGCCGAGCGGCATGGCGTCCTGGGGGACGAGCAGCGAGACGACGTAGGTGCGGTAGGGGGCCTGCTTGGTGTGGATGGCCACCCGGTCGTTGATGGGGGTGTTCGTGGCCACCACCACCGCCCGGGCCGTGACCACGGGGCCGGCGGCCGTGCGCACCCGGGCCGGGTCCCCGCCCTCCACCGCCACCACGTGGGCCCCGGAGAAGAGGCGGCCCCCGTCCCGGCGGATGCCGGCGGCGAGCCCCGCCAGGTAGGGCGCGGGGTCCAGCTGCCCCTGGCCGGGGAAGCGCAGGCAGGGCCCCGTGCCGAAGCCGGGGAAGGGGAGGCGGGGAACCTTTTCCACCGGGAGGCCGGCGCGCCGGGCCGCCTCCAGTTCCCGGTCCAGGCGCTCCGGCGGATCCGCCGGGGCCAGGAAAAGGTAGCCGGGCAGGCGCTTGAAGCCGCAGGCGATGCCCTCCTGGGCCACGATGCGGCCGATGTGGTCGATGGCGGCGGCATGGCTATCCGCGGCCAGGCGGGCTCCCTCGGAGCCGTGGAGGCGCTCGATTTCCGTGTAGCGGTCGTCCAGGGCGCTGGCCAGATGGGCCGTCGTGCGCCAGGACTGGCGCCGCCCCGGCACCCCCTCGTCCAGCACCGTCACGGACCGGCCCGCCCGGCCCAGCTGGTACGCGGTGGTGAGGCCGGCAATGCCGGCCCCCACCACGCACACGTCCGTTTCCAGATCCCCCGCCAGGGCCGGCGCGGCCTCCTCCTGCCGCCCGTCCATCCACAGGGAGACGCTCTGGCCGTCCCGGTCGCCCATGGCCCACCTCCTGGGCCTTCGATGACCGGGACCCGGGCGGGGTTCAGCCGGCGGGCGGATCCCGGAAGAAGGTCCGCAGCCGGGCCAGGGCCTTGTCCAGGGCGGCCTCGGGGGCCGCGATGGAGAGGCGCAGGTGGCCGGGCGCCCCGAAGGGGCTTCCCGCCAGCACCTTCACCCCCGCCTCGTCCCGGAGCCGGTCCGCCAGCGCCTGGTCCGAGGCCACCCCATGGGAAGCCATCCATCCAGCCACCCGGGGGAAGGCGTACATGGCCCCCGCCGGACGCAGGCAGCTGATCCCGGCCAGGCCCTCCAGGGCGGCCAGCACCCGGTCCCGGCGGCGGCGGAGGCCCGCGCGCACCGCCTCCTCCCAGCTCCCGTCCAGGTCCAGGGCGGCGACGCCCGCGTGCTGGGCGATCATGGAGGCGTGGGTGACGCTGGTGGAGGCCAGGGCGGTCATGGCCGACACCAGGTCCGCGGGGCCCGCGGCGCAGCCCAGGCGGTAGCCGGTCATGGCGAAGCGCTTGGAGAAGCTCTCCACGACGAGGGTGCGGTCCGCCAGGTCCGGGAAGGCCTTGAGGAAGGGGGCCTCGGGGCCGTCCAGGGCCAGGGTGCCGTACACCTGGTCCACCACCACCAGCAGATCCCGGCGCCGGGCCAGGTCCGCCAGCTCCTCCAGGCGGGGGGCGTCCCACAGGAGGCCCGTGGGATTGGAGGGCTGGTTGAGGATGACGGCCCGGGTGCGCCCGGTGGCCGCCGCGGCCAGGGCCCCGGGCGCGGGGAGCAGATCCGGCCCCGGGGGCAGCACCACGGGAATGCCCCCGGCCCACAGGACCTGGTCCCGGAAGGTTGGCCAGTGGGGGCTGGGGATGATCACCTCGTCCCCGGGCTCCAGGACGCAGCGGAGGGCGTCCAGGATGGCGGGCTTGCCCCCGGCGGTGACGAGGATCGCCTCCGGGTCCCAGGCCAGGCCGTCCCGGCGGGACAGGTCGGCGGCGATGCGCTCGCGCAGGGCGGGCAGGCCCTTCACGGGGCCGTACCGGGCGCGGGCCTCCAGGGCCGCGGCGGCCGCGGCCTCCCGGGCCTCCCGGGGCGGGGGGCCCTCGGGTTCGCCCACGGTGAGGTCCACGGGGTCGGGGTGGAGGCTGGGCCGCGCGGCGGCGGCCATGGTGGGAGAGAGGCCGCTGCCGGCGGCGCGGGGATTGAGCCTCACCACGTGCGCCCCTGGGATTCCAGGATGGGCCGCAGCCCCGCGGCGAGCCGGGCCATGTCCTCCCGGGTGAGGGCCTGGGCCTTGTCGCAGAGGGCGGTCTCGGGCCAGGGGTGGGCCTCCACGATGAGGCCGTCGGCCCCCGCCGCGGCCGCGGCCAGGGCCAGGGGCACCACCAGGTCCCGCTCGCCGGCGGCGTGGCTGGGATCCACGATGACCGGGAGGTGGGTCATGCGCTTGAGGACGGGCACGGCGCTCACGTCCAGGGTGGCGCGGGTGGCCGTCTCGAAGGTGCGGATGCCCCGCTCGCAGAGGATCACCCGCTGGTTGCCGCCGGCCAGGATGTACTCGGCGGCCAGCAGCAGCTCCTTCAGGGTGGCGCTCATGCCCCGCTTGAGGAGCACGGGCTTGTCGATGCGGCCCAGCTCCTTGAGCAGGGCGAAGTTGTGCATGTTGCGCGCCCCCACCTGCAGCATGTCCACGTGGGGGGCCACGTCGGGGATGTCCTCCTGGGTGAGCACCTCGGTGACGGTGGGCATGCCGGTCTCGGCCCCGGCCTCCTTCAGCAGGGCCACGCCCTCCAGGCCCAGGCCCTGGAAGGCGTAGGGGGAGGTGCGGGGCTTGAAGGCCCCGCCGCGCAGGATCGTGGCGCCCGCGGCCCGGACCATGCGGGCCCCCTCCATGATCTGCTCCCGGCTCTCCACCGCGCAGGGGCCAGCCATGAGCACGAAGGCGCCTTCGCCCACGGCGATGGGCCCCACCTGCACCCGGGTCCGCTCCCGGGGGGAGGGCTGCGGCTCGGGGGCCAGCCCGCACACGGCGGGCGCCGGCTCCGGGGCTTCCACCACCACGGGGGCCGTCTCCAGGGCCTGCTCGTGGCCCCGCGCCCGGTGCGGGTAGCTGCCCAGCACGCGCAGGTGGTTGCAGGCGCCCCGCAGGTCCTTGAGGGCCTTGGCCAGGTGGCTCGAGGCCTGGTTCCCCTCCACGTCCACGAAGAAGAGGTACTCCCAGGGGGTCGCGGGCAGGGGCCGGCTCTCGATGCGGGTGAGGTTGGCCCCGGCCGCGGAGAGGAATCCGAGGGCCCTCGCCAGGGTCCCTTCGTGGTGGTTGAGGCGGAAGACGAGGGAGGTCTTGGCGGGGATGCGCGGATCGGGGGGCTCGGGGTCCCGGGCGATGAGCAGGAAGCGGGTCTCGTTGCGCTCCTGGTCGGCGATGCGGGTGGCCAGCACGTCCAGGCCCCGGCCCCGGGCGGCCTCCTCGGAGCAGATGGCGGCGATGGTGGGATCCCCCGCCTCCAGCAGGGATTCCGCGGCGCCGGCCGTGTCGAACCAGGGCTGGCGCACCACGTCGTCCTGGCCCCGGAGGAAGCCCTCGCACTGCACCAGGGCGGCGGGGTGGCTGCGCACGGTGCGGATCCGGTCCAGGGAGGCGCCGGGAAGGCCCGCCAGCACGTGGTCCACCTCCCACACCTCCTCGTCCACGATGTGGAGGGTGTTGTCGATGATGAGGCGGTTCACGTCCGCGATGGCGCCGCCGATGCTGTTCTCGATGGGGAGGAAGGCGTAGTCCACGGCGCCCGCCTGCAGGGCGTCCACCACGTCCTGGAAGAGGGAGAAGCCCTTGAGGTCCGCCCCCTGGGCGCTGCGGGTGGCCAGGAGGTGGGCCGCCGCCAGGGCGCTGTACGAGCCCTTCACCCCCTGGTAGCCCACCACCACCCGCCGGGCCCGGGCGGGGCTCCCCTCCACCAGGGGTTCCTGGAGGCGGCGGGAATGATTGAGGATCTCCTTGAGCACCCGGCGGGTGAAGGGGGCCGACAGGCCCAGGGCCTCCGCGTCCCGGAGCCAGGCCGCCAGGACCCCCCGCTCCCGGTCGTTGTCCAGGATGGGCCGGTCCCCGTCCCCGGCCTTGGCTTGGGCCACGGCCTTCACGGCGTCGAAACGGCGGGCGAGAAGGCGGATGATCTCGCGGTCCGTCTCGTCGATGGTGGTCCGGGCGGCGCCCAGGTTATCGGTGGGGGTCATGCGGTACTCCGGGGTGGGAATGCCGCCGTCGCCGGATGGATGAGGAAAACCCCGTCCGCCAGGCCCGGCGGACGGGGTTGAAGGATCAGGGAGCGTGCGTGTCAGTTGCTCCGGCCTTCGCCCAGTCCACCGCCCATGCCGAAATAAAATCGGCCGGCGGCGAGGGTAAAGGCGAAGGACTTCGTCATGGGGCCACTATCCGATGGCGGCGCCCTCCTGTCAACGGAACCCCGTCGGGGCGAATGGGTTCATAAGGGGACCTGGGGTTCCACGCCCGCGTACCGGGTGAGGAACCGCACGACCATCGTGGCCAGGGCGGGATCCCTATCCAGGCACCCCGTCACGCTGATGGAGCCCGCGGAGAGGACGGCCCCGGTCCTTGCGGCATTCCATGCGGGACCCGTCCAGGGTGACCTACCACCACAGGACGTTGCCCGACGGGTTCAGCACGCTGCCCCCGGCGCCCAGGAAGGCTTCCGGGCGCTCCACCCTCTCCCGGGTCCAGTATTCGGCGTGCGTGGTGATCACCAGCAACCGGCATCCCGCCAGGGCGGCGCCATCCCGGTGCAGGTCCAGGTCGGCGATCTGCCGGTAGGGCACGGCCCGTGCCTGGAGGAAGCGGTGGATGGGCGCCTCCGCCAGGCCCGTGTGCCCGAGGGTCCCCGGCCGGGACGCGGCCGCGTCCGGCCGATCAAGGCTGACGAGGGTCTCGAAGCTTTCCTGGGGTTCCCGCGGGGCCTCCCCCTTGTAGAAGGACCCGCCGCCCCGGCCGGGGGCGAATCTGGCAGGCATGGCTCCCCGCCGTCAGGGCCAGGTCAGCTGCGCCTGCGCCAGCAACGCGTGGAACAGGCCCTTCTTGAGGGGCGTCCTGGCATGGACCGGAACGACCAGGATGACCGGAGACCCTGGTTTTCGGTACATGGGATGACTTCCCCGGATCCTGCAAAGGAGCCATCCGTTCCGCTCAAGGCATGCGCAGAAGGCCTTCCCCGTGGGTGGGGTCAAAAGGCCAGTTCCAGGATCCGGATTTTCCCGGGCGTTCCGTCCGGGCCCGCCTGGGATGCCCGCTCATGCGCAAGGGTGGAGGCCGCCTCGAACCATCCCTGGACAGCCTCCTGAAGGGAGGCTTGGACCTCATCCAGGGTGTCGCCCTGGGTCATGCAGCCCGGCAGGCTTGGAACTTCGGCCCAGAACCCACCCTCCTCTGCCTCATGGATGATGGCGGTGATCTTCATGGTCCCGCACCCCCTCGCCTCTCCATGGTAGGCGAATCCAGGGGCCTTATTGCCCCGGTCTCCCGTTTCCCCCGCGGGGGACGGGATGGGCGGCAGGGGCGGTGTACGGCGGAAGGGAGCCAGGGGGCATTCGATGCCCCATGGCTCCCTCCGTTCCGGCGTCGCGCTGACCGGAAATGCGGGGGTACCGCCCGCCCCCTTCGGTCGCTCTGCGTCCCCCCGCGCCCTAGTTGA
>DATGXY010000129.1:0-4211 GCA_035298525.1 Holophaga sp. | reverse complement strand
TAGGGCGGTCCCTCGGGTGGGTGCGGACCCCGGGCATGGCTTCGCCAGGCCCGGAGGTGGGGTGTGGGGGACGCAGAGCGAGCCTCGCGAGCGGGCGGTCCCCCATGGCGGCATCAGAGGTTGCGGGTCTCCTCGGCGAGGATGACGCAGCCCTTGCCGCTGGTCTTGGCGCGCAGCAGGGCCCGGTCGGCCTTCTCCAGGAGGTGCTCGGCGCCGTCGGCGTCCGCGGGGAAGGAGGCGACGCCCACGCTGATGGACACCTGCACGGCGTGCTTGCCCACCTGGAGGGGGCTCCGGGCCAGGGCGGCCAGGAGGCGCTCCCCGATCTTGGCGGCCACCGCGGCGGAGGTGCCGGGGATGATGATGCAGAACTCGTCGCCCCCGTACCGGTAGAGGCGGTCCAGGTTGCGGATGATGCCCTTGGCCTCCAGCGCCACCTGGGAGATGACGCGGCTGCCGGTGGGGTGCCCGAAGCGGCTGTTGAGCTCCTTGAGGTTGTCCACGTCCAGGAAGAGGAGGGCGATGGATTCGCCCCGCACCGAGGCCTCGCGGATGGCCTGGGGCAGTTCCACCTCCAGGCAGCGCCGGTTGAAGGCCACCGTCAGGTCGTCCCGGTACGACAGGTTGCGGCTCTGCTCCAGGTTCCAGGCCTTCACGAGGAGGTCGTCCACCTCCTTCACCCAGCCGCGGAAGGCGTCGCCCGGCCTCGCGGGCTCCACCAGGCGGAGCAGGCCGAGCCGATCCTCGGGGCACAGGTACCAGGCCTGGCCGGATTCCACCAGGTCCGCCGCCTCCTGGAGGGAGTAGGGGGCCTCGGGGAAGCCCTCGCCGCAGCGCTGGAAGAACCCTTCGTCCTGGCGGATCCACACGGCGCCGCCCTTGGCGCCGGCGCCGGCCACGGCCCGGGCCAGGATGGGCCGAAGCAGTTCGTCCAGGGTGGCCAGGTGGATCATCTGCCGCAGCCATCCGTCGGCGAGGTCGTCCCGGTCGCCCACTTCGCGCAGGGCCTCCTGCACCGCGGCCAGGGGCCGCTCCTGCAGGACCACCCATCCGCTGCGGCGGCTGAGGACCAGGCTCACCTCCTCGGGCTCGGCCTCCCTCACCCACCAGAGGATGCCCGTGCCGTAGGCGGGTATCCAGCGCGGGTCGGGGCGGTCGGCGACGATGAGGAGGGTGCCCTCCCCCGCGCCGGAGAGGTCCCAGGAGGCCAGGGCCTCCCGCAGGGCCGGGAGCCCTGGGGCGTCGTGGATCTGGAGGAGGGTGGGGGGCATATCAGCTCAGGGCCGCCTCAAGGCGGGCGGAAAGGCGGTCCAGGTGGGCCAGGAGGGCGTCCAGCTGGGTGCGGACTTCCCGTCCGCTCCGTTCGGCACGAACCCAACGCTTGAGAAGGTTCAGGGCCTGGGGGTCCCGGACGCCCAGCGGTTTGGTTGTCTGGATGAGCCGGTGGGCCAGGCGGGTGCGGGACGGGTCGTCCCCCCGGGTGTCCCGGAGGGAGACGCCCAGGCGCAGGGCCTCCCGGGAGGTGTTCAGGTCCAGGCGGATGAGGGGCACCCGCGCGTTGATGCGCAGGAGGAACTGGTCCAGGAACCGCAGGATCTCCCCCAGGCCCTCCGTGGCCTCCTCCAGGGCCTGCTCGATGTCCCGGGGGTCCTCCAGGCACCGGGTGAAGGTCTGGGCGAGGCGCTCCAGCTCCATGCGGTCCACGCTCCGGATGAGGAGGAACTCGGGGCTCCGCCGGAAGCCTGCCACCTGGGCCTGGGCCTGGGCGAGGGCCAGGGCCAGCCGGGGCCAGTTGCGCAGCTCCAGGTGCAGGCGGACCTGGGCCAGGGCCGGGTCCAGGTACTGCCAAAGGCGCTGGAGCCGCTGGCGGAGCCTGTCCCCCTCCTCCGTGAGGGAGGGGGAGTCGGGGAAGAGCTTGATGCGCAGTTCGGGGGAGAAGAGTCCCACCAGGTCCCCCATGAGCTGGCGCTGGTGGGAGAGGAGCATGGCCTTGAGGTTGTCCAGGGTCGTGGCCAGCTGGTCCACGTCGTCGTGGGTCAGGGTCTGCAGGAGGAGGCCGCGGATCGTGGCCTGGTCCTGGAGGAGGCTCAGCACCGCCTGGCGCAGGAAGGCACCCAGCAGCAGGGACTCCTCGCTGCCCTGGGGCAGGCCGTCCGCGACGCGGGGATGGAACACGCGCTCCGCGAGCCGGCCCAGTTCGGACTCGATGACGTGGAAGGTGGGCACCGAGGCGTAGCGCTGGGGGATGGAGGCGTTGGCGGCGGGCTCGGCCCCCTCAACGAGGCTGAGCAGGGCCAGGTGGCTCACCAGGGCGCGGGCGACGATGCGGAAGGAGGGGGGGTGGCCCTCCCGGAGCTTCTTGAGCAGGGCCCGGACATCGGCGGGCAGGTTCCGCTCCAGGAGGCGGTCCTCCACCCGGGGCAGGCTCCAGCCCAGGTGGTTCCAGAGCCACTGGAGACTCCCCCGAATCTGCTCCACGGCAGGCCAGTGCACTCCCCGGTCCAGGGGCCGGAAGAGGACGATGCGCAGGCTGGAGATGACGTGCTGGACGAGGAGCAGGGGCTCGGCGCGCTGCCGCGTGGACTCGGGCAGGGCGGCGCCGAGGAGGGCCTCCAGGTTCCGGATGGCGGCCAGGGGGTTGCCGGCCCCGGACTGGAGGGCCCGGTTGAGGGTCTTCATCTGCTGGTTGAGCCGGGCCACGAGGGCGCGCCCCTCCTCGTCCCGGGCCAGCTCGGCGAACAGCGCCCTGACCGGTTCCCGCTGCTCCTGGAGAAAGGCCGTCCAGTGCTCCTTGAGCTGGCCGCCCTCGCCGGAGCCCAGGGAGGTGGCCATGGTGCGCAGGGAGGCCACGAGGTCCAGCAGGTTCACCACCCACTCGGGCTCCCGGTGCCGGTCAAGCAGCTCCCGGTGCGCCGCGGCCGCGAGGTCGGAAAGCTCGGCCAGGCTGTGCTGCAGGACGAGGCCCATGGCGGACCTGACCTCCCCCAGCCGGCGCTCGGAGAACTGGTTGAGGAAGGTGAGGAAGAGGCCGAAGGCGCGCCGGAGCCGCGCGAGCTGGGCCGACTCCCCCACCTCGAATTCGGCCCCGGGGCCCGTCTCCAGGAGGGGGAAGACGTCCCCCGCTCCCATGTGCAGTATCTCCTCCAATAACTGCAGATCGGCCCGCGACAGCCCCTTTTCCCGGATCAGGACCCGAGCCATATCGAGGCGCTGACCTGGGGACGGTGCGCTGGGCATGCCCCCAGGATAGCCGCTCGGACGGATGACGCTATATGCCAAGTGGCTCTTTGTGGGTGTACACTGCCCGACAAGCCCCCCGGGAGGAACCATTGGCCAGCAAGCTGGGTGAAATGCTTGTCAAAGCGCAGCTGATCACGGAGACGCAGCTCGACGACGCGATCAAGGTGCAGCGGCGCGAGGGCGGCAAGCTCGGAAGCATCGTGGTGAGGCTGGGTTTCTGCTCCGACCAGGACATCGTCAGCTTCCTCGGCATGCAGTACGGCGTCCCGGCCGCGGACCTGGACCAGTGGCCCCCCATCGAGGCCTCGGTCATCGCCCTCGTCCCCGCGGAACTCGCCAACAAGCACAAGGTGCTCCCCCTCCAGCGGTCGGGGAACGTCCTCACCATGGCCATGTCGGATCCCACCGACATCTTCGCCATGGACGACGTGCGGTTCCACACGGGCTACAACATCGATCCCGTCGTCTCCTCGGAGCGGGGCCTGGTCCGGGCCATCGAGAAGTACTACGGTGGCTCCAGCGGCCTGACCCTGCGGGACAAGGACACGGGCCCCAGCGTCGAGCGCCGGGCGGGCGCCCGGGAGGGGGACGCCCGCGGCGCCTTCGACGGCCCCGAGCATGAGGACGCCCCCCTCGACCTCCGGGACCTCGAGGACGAAATGAGCGAGGGCACGGAGTACGAGAGCATCGACGAGGACGAGGAGGTGAACGTCGCGGCCCTGGGCAAGGCCAGCGAGGACGCCCCCGTGGTCCGCCTCGTGAACGTCGTGCTCATCGACGCCATCCGCAAGGGCGCCTCCGACATCCACATCGAACCCTACGAGAAGAGCTACCGCATCCGCTTCCGCATCGATGGCGTCCTGCAGGAGGTCATGCGGCCCAACATCAAGCTCAAGGACCCGGTCACCTCCCGCATCAAGATCCTGGCCAAGCTGAACATCGCCGAGAAGCGCCTGCCCCAGGACGGCCGC
>DATGXY010000128.1:0-6434 GCA_035298525.1 Holophaga sp. | reverse complement strand
GGGTCTCCTGGCGGGGCTCCGGCCTGGGTTCCGGACGGGGGGTGAAGGTGGGGGCTTCCCGCTTCACTTCGGGCCGGTGCTCCACCCGGGGCTCGGGACGGGATTCCCGCCTGGGTTCGACCTTGGGCTCGGGCCGGGACTCCCGCTTGGGTTCGGGCTTGGACTCCTGCTTGGGGGCTTCCTTCTTGTCCTTATCGGGGGGACCCGCCACGGCGGGAAGGGGCGCCTGGGCGGCCAGCAGCAGGGTCAGGGCGCCAACTCCGGCCCGGACGCGGCGGTTCGCGAAAAACCATGGGCGTGCCATACCTTCCCTCCAGGCGCGGGCGCAAGGGGTGCGTTTTCCATGATTTTCGCCCGACGCATTGATTGTCCTCCAATGCCGGGATTTGGCAACCGGCTTGGGGGTCTCAGGCCCTTCGGGGGCGGGAGAGGATGAGGACCGTCACATAGACGAACGCGGCGAAGGGCACGAGGAAGGCCCACCGCACGGAGAGCAGGTCCGTGAGCCTTCCCATGGCCAGGGGCAGGAGGGCGCCCCCCACGTTGGCCATCACGGCCAGGCCCGCGATCTCCGAGGCGCGCTCGGGGCGGCTCTCCAGCAGGAGGCTGAAGAGACAGGGCCAGATATTGGAAAAGCTGACGCCGCAAACCACCACGCAGCCGATCACCACGGGCTTGGAGCCCAGCATCAAGCCCGCCAGTCCGGCCAGTCCCGCCAGGGCGCATGCGAGGAGGAAGGCGCGGGTGGGGGCCCAGGTGAGCACAAGGCTGCCCAGGAGCCGGCCGGCACCCTGGCTCACCCAGAAGAGCCCCTGGCCGCAGGTGATGGCCTCCTTGCGGATATCCATCCCGAAGGTCTGCCACAAATGGCTGGCCAGGAAGTTGTTCATGCCCATCTCCGAGCCGGCGAAGAGGAAGATCCCCAGGAACTGGAACAGGAGGGCCGGCACGGCCAGCAGGGAGAGGGTGCCCCGGAGGCTGGCCGGGCGCTCCGGGGGCTGTTCCGGCAGATCCACCCAGGTGACCAGGGCCCACACCAGGAGGGACAGGAGGGCGAGGACGGGGAAGACCGCCTTCCAGGAGAAGCCCAGGGCCACCAGGAGGGCCAGGATGTAGGGTCCGGCGATGGATCCGAGGCTCTTGAAGAACTGGGCGAAGGTGAGGTTGCGGGCGTACCGGGCGGGCTCCGTCACGTCCCTCAGGAGGGGATTGCCCGCCACGAGCAGGAAGGTCATGCCCGCCCCGATGGCGAAGATGGCCAGCAGCAGGTGCACGTACCGGCCCAGCAGGAAGGTGGGAAGCAGGTGGGCCGCCGCCGTCACGAGGAGGCCCGCCTGGAGGACCCACTTCTTGCCCGTTCGGGTGGCCAGGATCCCGACCGGAAGGGCGGCCAAGGCGAAGGCCAGGGCCCCGCAGAAGGGGATGAGGGCCCCCTGGGCCGCGGAGATGTGGAACACATCCCGGCTGATGCCCAGGAAGCTGCCCCGGAGGTCGCCGAAGCCCATCACGAAGAAGGCCATGAGCAGGGCGACGATGCGCAGGTTCATCCGATCCTCCCGTCCGGGATCAGATGTCATGGAGGCTCCGGGAGTTCAGTTCCAGGATCGGGGGAAGGCGGTTCTTCAGGGCCGCGCGGCGGCCAAGTCCTTCAGCATCTGCACGAGGACATTCCCGGCGACGACGCGCCGGAAATGGGCGCTGGCCCGCACGTCGTCGATGGGTGCGATGTCCGCCTGCAAGGCTTCCCGGGCCGCCTCGAAGGGAAGGGCGTCCAGGGAGCATCCCCGCACCACGGCCTCGGCCCGGGGGGCCCGGCAGGGGACCGGCGCCACGGCGCCCAGGCCCACCCGCAGTTCGGCCACGGTGCGGCCTTCCAGGCGGGCGTAGGCGGCCAGGCAGACCTTCGAGATGGCCTGGGCCTGGCGGGTGCCCACCTTGCGGTAGAAGTGGTAGCCGGTGCCTTCGGGCTTGGGCAGGCGGATGCGGGTGAGCAGCTCCCCCGGGGCCAGGTCCATGACCTTGTAGCCCTGGTGGAAGTGGGCGTAGGGGATCCAGCGGGAACCCGCCCGGGAGGTGAGCTCCACCTCCGCGCCGTAGGCCAGGAGGGCCGGGGGCGTGTCCGCGGCGGGGCTGGCGTTGACGATATTGCCGCCCAGGGTGCCTCGGTTCTGGATGGCCAGGGCCCCGGTGGCCCTCGCGCTCTTCACCAGGTTGGGGAAGCACTGGTGCACCACCCGCTGCTCCCGCAGCTCGGTGAAGGTGGTCAGGGCGCCCACGGTGAGCCGGCCGGGCTCGTCCTGCACCCCCCGCAGCTCGAAGAGGCGGGTCAGGTCCAGGAGCTTCCGGGAGGGGAGCCGCCCGGCGTTGAAGAGCACCATGAGGTCGGTGCCTCCGGCGATGGGGGCCCAGGCGCCGGGTTCGGATTCAAGGATATCCAGGGCCTCGGAAAGGGAGGCCGGCACCCGGGCCTGGAAGTCGGGGACGAAGGACCTCATTTCTCCACCTCCCCCCGGGCCACGGCCTGGACCGCGTCCACGATCTTGGCGTAGCCGGTGCACCGGCAGAGGTTCCCCGCGAGGCCCTCGCGCACCTGCTCCTTGTCGGGGCTGGCGTTGCGCCGCAGCAGGTCCTCGGCCGACACGAGCATGCCGGGGGTGCAGAAGCCGCACTGGGCCGCGTTGTGGGAGAGGAAGGCCTCCTGCATGGGGGAGGCCGCGCCGTCCCGGGCGAGCCCCTCCACCGTGACCACCTCCGTCCCGTTGAGCTGGACGGCGGGCACGAGGCAGCTGTTCACCACGCGGCCGTCGAGGAGGACGCTGCAGGCGCCGCATTCGCCCTCGCCGCAGCCCTCCTTGGTGCCGGTGAGGCCCAGGCCCTCCCGGAGCACGTCCAGGAGCCGGTCCATGGGGCGGGCCTCGACGGACCGGGCCTCCCCGTTGACGGTGAATTGGATGCGGAGCGTCTCAGGCATGGGTGGCCTCCTCCAGGCGCTGAAGGATCCGTTCGGGCGTCATGGGCACCTCGTCGAGCCGGCACTCCCCCAGGGCCTCGCGCAGGGCGTTCAGCACGGCCGGGGCGGGCCCGTCCATGGGAAGCTCGCCGATGCCCTTGGCGCCGCCGGGCCCGAGGTGGTTTCCACCCTCCAGGAAGGCGACGTGGATGTGGGGCAGGTCCGATGCGGTGGGGATGATGTAGTTGGTGAGCTGGTTGTTGGCCATGCGGCCTTCCCGGAAGGAGACCTCCTCCCAGAGGGCCCAGCCGATGCCCTGGGCGACGCCGCCCTGGATCTGGCCGGTGGCGAGGGTCGGGTTCACGACCCGGCCCACCTCCTGGACGGCGGCGAAGTCCTCCACCTTGACCTCGAAGGTGTTGAGGTCCACGGAGACGGCCGCGGCGTAGCAGGCCCAGGAGTAGTCGGGGTAGGCGTCGCCCTTGTAGGTCTTGTCGTCCCAGGTCGTCCCGGGGAAGGTCCTGAACTGGGCGGAGGCCTTGAGGGAGCCCAGCTCCCGCCGGGCCCGGGCGGCGGCCTCGCGGAAGGCCTCCGGGGTGTAGGGCTCCGCGAGGAACCCGCCCTGGACGAGGGCCTGGCGCAGGCCGTGGGCCGCGTCCTGGAGGATCCGGCCCACCATCATGGTGCTGCGGGAGGCCACGGTGGGGCCGCTGTTGGGCACGAACCGGGTGTCCACCTCGGCCGTCTCCACCATGTCGACGGGCAGGCCCAGGGCCTCGGCCACGATCTGGCAGAAGACGGTGTTCTTGCCCTGGCCCATCTCGGTGGATGCGGCCAGGACGGCCACGGTGCCGTCCTCCCGGGCCTCGACCGCGGCGACGGAGGCCATGTGGGCCTCGCCGCTGCCCGTGAAGCCGCAGCCGTGCATGAAGAGGGAGAGGCCCACGCCCCGCTTGATGGGGTCGTCCCAGGCGTTGCGCACCCGGTAGGCCTTCTCGAGGCCCCGGTAGTGGATCTCCTCCATGGCCCGGTCCAGCAGGGCCTCCAGGTCGACGCCCTCGCGGACGACCTGGCCCGTGGCCATGGTGTCGCCCGCCTTCAGCAGGTTCATGCGCCGCAGTTCCACGGGGTCGATGCCCATGGCGCGGGCGCAGTGGTCCATGTGGCGCTCGATGGCGAAGAGGCTCTGGGGGGCGCCGAAGCCGCGGAAGGCGCCGCAGGGCGGCGTGTTGGTGGCCACGGCCCGGGCCAGGACGCGCACGTCGGGGCACCGGTAGGGGCCCGTGGCGTGGATGGCGCCACGGCTCAGGACCACGGGGGAGAGGGTCGTGAAGGCGCCGCCGTCGAGGACGAAGTCGATGTCCATGGCCACGAGCCGCCCCTGGGCGTCGAAGCCGGTGCGCAGGATGGTGCGGGAGGGATGGCGCTTGGTGGTGGCGGCCATGTCCTCCTCCCGGTCATAGGCGATCTTCACGGGACGCCCGGCCTTCAGGGCCAGGAGGGCGGCGTGGCCCGCGATGACGGAGGGGTAGTCCTCCTTGCCGCCGAAGCCGCCGCCCATCTCCAGGGCCACCACCCGGACGCGGTCGCCCGGGATCCCGAAGAGCTGGATGAGGGCGTCGTGCACGTAGTAGGGGCACTGGAGGCTTCCCGAGACCGTCACCTGGCGGCCCTCGGGGCCCTCCTCCACGGTGCCGATCATGGCGTTGGGCTCCAGGTAGAGCTGCTCCTGGGCGCCGGTGCGGTACGTGGCCTCGAAGACCCGGTCGGCCTTCGCCATGGCCCCGTCCGGGTCCCCCTTGAGGATCGTGATCTCCTTCAGGACGTTCCGGTCGCCGTGGATGACCTGGGTCCGGTCCAGGGCGGCCTGGATGTCCAGCACCGGGGTCAGCTCCTCCACATCCAGGCGGACGAGCCCACGAGCCCGTTCCACCACGTGCCGGTCCGGATGGGCCAGCAGGACCACGGGCTGCTCCGGATGGGAGATGGCGCCTCCCACCTCCACGAGGAAGGGCTGGTCGTCGTGGATGGAGGCCACCACGTTGCGGCCCGGGATATCGGCGGCGGTGGCCACCGTGATCTCGTCCCAGGGGACGCCGTCCAGGAACGTGATCCCCTTCAGGACGCCCCGGGCGCAGCGCGTGCGCACGGTGACGCCGTGGAGGACGCCCGGGAGATGAAGATCGTCCGTGTACTTGGCCGTGCCCAGCACCTTGGGCCGGCCCTCCTTTCGGATGGTGGAAGCGCCGATCACGCCGTCCCCCTCATGGAATTCGGTTTCAAAGTCATGCCTACTGCCTGCCCCAGTATGGTTCGGCGGGCCCCGGGGTCCAAGCCCCAAAGGCCCGCCGAATCTAGCAATTAATTATTACTTCTTGGGCAGGGTGGAGGCCACGCCCTTCACATAGTAATCCATGGCGCCCAGCTCCCCGTCCGTCATGTTCTTGCCCTTGGCCACGCGCTCCTTGCCGTCCTGGCTGACGACGGGGCCGGCGAAGGGGTGCAGCTTGCCGGCGGCGATCTCCTTCTCCTTGGCCACCACGAGCTTCTTCACGTCCTCGGGCACGGCCTTGTTGAGGGGGGCCAGCTTGATCATGCCTTCCTTGAAGCCGCCCCAGACGTTGGTGCCCTTCCAGGTGCCGGCCAGGATCTCCTTGACGGTGCGGGTGTAGAACTCGCCCCAGTGGTGGGTGGTGCCGGTGAGCTGGGCCGTGGGGCCGTACTTGCTCATGTCGGAGTGGTAGGAGAAGGCGTAGAGGTTCTTGTTCTCCTTGTGCTTCTCCTCGGCGGCCTGCACCACGGCGGTGGAGTCGGTGTGGTGGGTCACCATGTCGGCGCCCTGGCTGATGAGGGTGAGGGCGGCCTCGCGCTCCTTGCCGGGATCGAACCAGGAGTTGACCCAGATCACGCGGACCTCGGCCTTGGGATTGACGCTGCGCATGCCCTGGGTGAAGGCGTTGATGCCCTGCATCACCTCGGGGATGGGGAAGGCGGCCACGTAGCCGGCGATGTTGGACTTGGTCATCTTGCCGGCGATGACGCCGCACAGGTAGCGGCCTTCGTAGAAGCGGGCGTTGTAGATGCCGAAGTTCTTCCCGGTCTTGTAGCCGGTGGCGTGGAAGAAGAACTTGTCGGGCATGGCCTTGGACACCTTCTCGGTCGGGTTCATGTAGCCGAAGGAGGTGGTGAAGATGATCTTGGCGCCGCCGGTGGCCAGGCCGCGGATGACGCGCTCGGCGTCCGCGCCCTCGGGCACGTTCTCGATGAACTTGGTGGTGACCTGGCCCTTCAGGGCGGCCTCCATCTCCTTGCGGCCGATGTCGTGCTGGAAGGTCCAGCCCGCGTCCCCGACGGGGCTGACGTAGACGAAGCCCACCTGGGTGGGTTCGGCGGCGGTGAGGCCCGCGGCGGCGAGGGCGCAGGTCAGGATGGTGTTCCGGGCTTTCATGGTGTTGCCTCCATGAGGTGGGTGGGGGGGGGAGGG
>DATGXY010000127.1:0-16730 GCA_035298525.1 Holophaga sp. | reverse complement strand
ACCTGCAGCCCCTCCCCTTCGGGCCGGCTCTGGAACGAGCTCTGGTGGTGCGAGGCCGGGACCCTTCGGGCCCGGGCCCGCAAGCGCATCCTGCCCGCCTACGACGTGTTCGACGAAAGCCGCTACTTCGAGGCCGACCTGGGCCTGCAGCCCCTGGTGGAGTACCGGGGGGAGCGGGTGGGGCTCTCCGTGTGCGAGGACCTCTGGGCCAACGCGGACCTGGCCCCGGGCCCCATCCGCTATCCCTTCGATCCCATCGCGGACCTGGCGGGGCAGGGGGCCACGCTCATCCTGAACGCCTCCGCGAGCCCGGGCCACCTGGCCAGCTTCCTGCCCCCGGGGCGCACCGCGTCCTGGCGGGCCCCCTCCAAGCTGGCCCTGCGCCGGCGCCTCCTCCAGGGCCACGCGGCCCGGCACGGGGTTCCCATCGCCTACGCCAGCCGGGTGGGGTCGGAAAGCTGGCTCACCTTCGACGGCGGCTCCGCCCTGGTGCAGCCCGGGGGCACCTGGCAGGGGGACGACTTCTTCCAGGAAGGGGTGGTCATGACGGACACCGCCCTCCCCGGCAGCCCCTGGCCCGAGGATCCCCGGGAGGAGGTCTGGCTTCGCCGGGCCCTGACCATGGGCCTGCGGGAGAACATGGCCAAGCAGGGGCTGGAGGCGGCGGTGGTGGGCCTGTCGGGGGGCATCGATTCCTCCGTGGTCAGCGCCGTGGCCGCCGAGGCCCTGGGGCCGGACCGGGTGCTGGGCATCGCCCTCCCCACCCGCTTCACCAGCGCCGAAAGCCTAGCCCTGGCCCGGGAACAGGCGGAGGCCCTCGGCATCCCCTTCCTCCAGCTGGACGCGGGCCTGCCCTTCGAGGGCGCGGCCAGCGCCCTGGAGGCGGCCTTCCCCGGCCGGGCCTTCGGGATCACGGACGAGAACTTCCAGAGCCGCTGCCGGGGCATGCTCCTCATGGGCGCCACCTCCGAGCCGGGGGTCCACCGCCTCCTGGGCACCTCCCGGGTGGCCGTGCTCAACACGGGCAACAAGAGCGAGGCCGCCACGGGCTACTTCACCCTGTACGGGGACGGCATCGGCGCCTTCGGCATCCTGGGCGACTGCCTCAAGGCCCGGGTCTTCGCCCTGGCCCGGGAGCTGGGCCCGGCCATTCCCCGGGGGATCCTGGAACGCAAGCCCACCGCCGAGCTGCGCCCGGACCAGACCGACGAGGCCAGCCTCATGCCCTACCGCCAGCTGGACGCCGTCCTGGGCATCCTCCTGGAAGCCCGGCGGGAGGAGGGCTCCATCGCCGGGGATCTGGCCTGCGCCCTGGACGGGGAGGACCTGGTCCAGGCCCGCGCGGCCCTGCCCCGGGTCTTCTCGCTCCTGCGCAACTCCGAGTTCAAGCGCCGCCAGCTCCCCTTCTGCCTGAAGGTGAGTCCCTGGGCCTTCGGCCGGGGCCGGCGCATCCCCCTGACCGCCAAGTAGCGCGGAAGGCCCCGCGGACCCGCGTGGGCGGGCCGGCGGGGCCTTCCGGACGCCGGGGGGCTCAGCTGCGGTGCTCGGAGCTCTCGATGTAGTTCTCCAGGCCCTTGATGACGATCTCGCGGTCCCGGACGACCTCGCGGATGATGTCGCGGATGGAGACGATCCCCACCACCATCTTGCCGTCCATGACGGGGGCGTGGCGGATGCCCTGGCCCGTCATGAGGGCCATGCACTCGTCCACGGAGGTGTCCAGGTGCACGTGCCAGACGTTGCGGACCATCACCTCCTGCACCTCCTTGTCCAGGACGGGGGCGCCCTGGCGGCCGATGAGCTTCACCACGTCCCGCTCGGAGAAGACGCCCTCGACGCGCTCCCCGTCCATGACCAGGAGGAAACCGACCCGCTTCAGGTCCATGAGGCGGATGGCCTCGGCGACCTTCGCCTCGGGGGTCACGAAAAAGAAGGTGTAGCCCTTCCCGTCAAGGATGCGCTTCATGTCGGTCATGCTTTCTGTCTCCTCGGGAGCTGGCCCCAGATTAGCCGCTTGGCGCGGGCCGTCAATGCCCGCCCAGGCGCCGGATGCGGCGGATGAGGGCGTTGGTGGAACTGTCGTGGGCCAGGGCCGGCTCGGCCTCGGACTCCAGTTCCGCCAGGATCCTGCGGCTGAGCTCCTTGCCCAGTTCCACACCCCACTGGTCGAAGGGGTTGATGCCCCACACGGCCCCCTGCACGAAGACCATGTGCTCGTACAGGGCGATCAGGGCGCCCAGGACGGCCGGGGTGAGACGCTCGGCCAGGATGAGGCTGGAGGGGCGGTTGCCGGGGAAGGTGCGGTGGGGCACCAGGAAGGCCGGGGTCCCCTCCGCCTCCACCTCGGCGGAGGTCTTGCCGAAGGCCAGGGCCTCGGCCTGGGCCAGCACGTTCGACAGCAGCATGGCGTGGTGGCCGTCCAGGGGGTTCAGGGAGGAGGCGAAGGCGATGAAGTCGCAGGGGATCAGGTGGGTCCCCTGGTGGATGAGCTGGTAGAAGGAGTGCTGCCCGTTGGTGCCGGGTTCGCCCCAGTAGACGGGGCTGGTGGGCACGGTCACGGCCTCCCCCTCCAGGGTCACGCACTTGCCGTTGCTCTCCATGATCAGCTGCTGCAGGTAGGCGGGGAACCGCCGCAGGTAGTGGTCGTAGGGGAGCACGGCCACGGTGGGGGCCTGGAAGAAGTCCGCGTACCAGATGCCGAGCATCCCCATGAGGACGGGGAGGTTCCGCTCGAAGGGGGCGGTGCGGAAGTGCTCGTCCATGGCCCGGAACCCGCCCAGGAACTCGCGGAAGCGCTCCGGCCCCACGGCGATCATGGTGGAGAGGCCGATGGCGGAATCCAGGGAATACCGCCCGCCGACCCAGTCCCAGAACCCGAACATGTTGGCGGTGTCGATGCCGAAGGCGGCGACCTTGGCGGCGTCGGTGCTCACGGCGGCGAAGTGGCGGGCCACGGCGGCCTCGTCCCCCAGCTCGCGCAGGAGCCAGGCGCGGGCGGTGCGGGCGTTGGCCATGGTCTCCTGGGTGGTGAAGGTCTTGCTGCTGACGATGAAGAGGGTGGTGGGGGGATCCAGGTCCCGCACGGCCTCGGCGAAGTCGGTGGCGTCCACGTTGGAGACGAAGCGGAAGGCGATGTCCCGGGTGGCGTAGGTCCGGAGGGCCTCGCAGACCATGGCGGGGCCCAGGTCGCTGCCGCCGATGCCGATGTTCACGACGGCGCGGATGGGCAGGCCCGTGTGGCCCTTCCAGGCCCCGCCGCGCACGGCCTCGGCGAAGGCCGCCATGCGGTCCAGGACCTCGTGCACGCCGGGGACGACGTCGTTTCCGTCCACCTCGATCACCGTCCCCCGGGGGGCGCGCAGGGCCGTGTGGAGCACGGCCCGGTTCTCGGTGGCGTTGATGCGCTCGCCCCCGAACATGGCCTCGATGCGGCTGGAGAGGCCCCGCTCCCGGGCCAGGTCCATGAGGAGTTCCAGGGTGCGCGTCGTGATCCGGTGCTTGGAGTAGTCCAGGAGCAGGCCCGCGGCCTCGGCGGTGAAGGTTTCGCCCCGGGCGGGGTCCTGGGCGAAGAGGTCGCGGAGGCGGAGGCTCCCGGCCTCCCCGAAGTGCGCCTGGAGGGCCTTCCAGGCGGGGGTCTGGGTGAGGGATGCTTTGAGGTCTGCCATGCCTCAAGA
The DNA here is from genome assembly GCA_035298525.1 of Holophaga sp. Lineage (GTDB taxonomy): Bacteria > Acidobacteriota > Holophagae > Holophagales > Holophagaceae > Mesoterricola. The sequence goes on along the minus strand of DATGXY010000127.1, from coordinate 13,056 downwards.
TTACCGGAACCGGCCCCGGTTCTGGGATGATCGGGGCGGGAGGACTTCCATGGCCAAGGGTTTCTTCACCCCCGCCCTCTTCGCGTTCCTGTCCGAACTGAAGGAAGAGAACAGCCGGGAATGGTTCCAGGCCAACAAGGACCGCTTCGAGCGGGACGTGCGGGGACCCATGCTGGCCTTCATCGGGGCCTTCGGCGAGCCCCTGGCCGGCATCAGCCGCCACTACCTGGCCGATCCCAGGCCCAGCGGGGGCAGCATGTTCCGCATCTTCCGGGACACCCGCTTCGCCCGGGACAAGAGCCCCTACAAGACCAACGTGGGCGCCCACTTCCGGCCCCGGGACTGCGCCCGGGACGTGCACGCCCCCAGCTTCTACCTGCATCTGGAACCCGGCGGGTCCTTCGCCGCCGCGGGCAGCTGGCACCCGGATCCGGAGGCCCTGCGCCGCATCCGGGAGCGCATCGCCGCCAAGCCCGCCGAATGGCGGGCCCTGGCCAAGGCCGGCCTGGAGGTGGAGGGGGAGCGCCTCTCCCGGGTGCCCGCGGGCTTCGATCCCGCCCATCCCCTGGCAGAGGTGCTGAAACAGAAGGACTTCTACACCGTGACGCCCCTCACCCAACAGGAGGTGTGCGCCGGAGCCTTCCTGGACCTTTACGCGGACGCCTGCCGGCGGAACGCCCCCCTGGTCAAGTTCCTGGCCAAGGCCCTGGACCTGCCCTTTTGAAGAGGGTCGCCATAAAACGATTTTGAAAGAATTTCATGCCGTGATTTTCCTGGACGGCGCTCACCGGGGGACGCATGTTGGCGCCTCTGGAGCCCGACCATGGAAATCATCGCCATCTGCAACCTGATCCTCACCCTCGTGCACACCGTCGCCTTCCTGATCTACACCCACCACATGATGACCCGCTAGGCGGCCGGGAGAGCCTACACTGGCCGGGAGCGATCCCCCGAGGAGCCTGTCATGGCCTGGAACCCGGACCCGTACCTCCTGTTCTCCCAGCCCCGCCTGCGGCCCGCCCTGGACCTCCTGGCCCGCATCGGCCTGGAGGCCCCCGGCACCCTCGTGGACCTGGGCTGCGGCACGGGCCACGTCACCCGCATCCTGGCGGAACGGTGGCCGGAGGCCCGGGTCACCGGCCTGGACCAGGCGCCGGAGATGCTGGAGGCGGCCCGGGCCGAACCTTCCCCCGTCCAATGGGTCCAGGGGGATATCGCCACCTGGGAGCCGGAGGCGCCCGTGGACCTCCTTTACTCCAACGCCGCCCTGCAGTGGGTGCCCGGCCATGGGGACCTGTTCCCCCGCCTCATGGGCTTCCTGGCCCCCGGGGGCGTGCTGGCCGTGCAGATGCCCGACAACTACGAGGCCAATTCCCATGCCCGGGTGGCGGAGACGGCCTCCCTGGGTCCCTGGGCCCCCCGCCTTGCCCACCTGAGGGGCCCCCGGCCCGTGCACTCCCGCTTCTTCTACTTCGAGGTGCTGGCCTCCCTGGCCAAGGAGCTGGACGTCTGGACCACGGAGTACCTCCATGTGCTGGAGGGCCCGGACGCCGTCATGAACTGGATCCGGGGCACCTCCCTGCGCCCCTACCTGGAGGCCCTGGAGGGGGCGGAACGGGCGGCCTTCGAGGCCCAGGTCACCTGGCGCCTGGCCTCGGCCTATCCCCGGCGTCCGGACGGAACGACCCTCCTCCCCTTCCGCCGCCTCTTCCTGGTGGCGCGGCGCGGGTAGGCTGGGAGCATGGACGCGTCCTCCTTCGCCTCGGCCATCCTCCTCCTGGTCCTCGTCACGGACCCCCTGGGCAACATCCCCATCGTCATCCCCCTCCTGAAGCGGGTGGACCCCGCCCGCAGGCGCAAGGTCATCGTGCGGGAGGTGGCCTTCGCGACGGTGATCCTGCTCTTCTTCGCCCTCTTCGGCCAGCGGGTGCTGCGCCTCATGCACCTTTCGGACACCTCCCTGGGCATCGCCGGGGGCGTCATCCTCTTCCTCATCGCCCTGAAGATGGTCTTCCCCCACCCGGAGGGCCAGGACGCCACGCCGGACCACGGGGAGCCCTACCTGGTGCCCCTGGCCATCCCCTTCATCGCGGGGCCCTCGGCCATCGCCACCGTGCTCCTCATGGTCTCCGGGGACCCCCACCGCCTTCCCCAGTGGCTGGCGGCCATCGTCGTGGCCATGGCCGTCTCCGCCGTGGTGCTGGGCTCCGCGGAGCGCATCGCCGCCTTCCTGGGGGAGAAGGTGACCCTGGCCTTCGAGCGGCTCATGGGCCTCGTGCTCACGGCCATCGCCGTGGAGATGCTCCTGAACGGGGTGGAGCGGTTCGTGCGGCAGCTGAAGGCGGGCTGATCAGTCCAGAAGGGCCCGCAGGGCGGCCAGCAGGTCCCCGGGCACGGTCCTGGCCCGGCCCCGGTACGTGGCCACGGGGAGGATCCCCCGCAGGGAACTGGCGAGGAAGAGGGCGTCGGCGGCCTCCAGGTCCCCGGGGAGGAGCACGGCCTCCCGGGCCAGGCCGGCCTCCAGGATCACCCGGCGGGCCACCCCGGGGAGGGCCCCCGCCGCCGCCGGCGGGGTGAGGAGGGCGCCGCCCCGGACGAGGAGGAGGGTGGTGCGGCTCCCGTCCGTCACTTCGCCCCTTTCGTTCAGGGCCACCACCTCCGTGAGGCCCCTCGCCTCCGCCTCCCGGGCCAGGAGGCGGTTCTCCAGGTAGGCCAGGGTCTTGAAGCGGTTGAGGGGGCTGGAGCTTAGGCGGACGAGGGAGTCGGCCAGGTCCAGGGTGGCCGGGAGGGCGGGGGCGTCCTCCAGGGGGGCGGCGGACAGGATCAGGCTCCGGTCCACGGCCTGGAGGCGGAGGATTCCCTCATCCGGCCGGGGGAGGCGGGCCAGGAGGGCCTCGATTTCCGCCTGGGCCGGGGGCGGGGGGAGGCCCAGGAAGGCCGTGCCGGCCGCCAGGCGCTCCAGGTGCAGGGGAAGGCGGAGGGCCCGGCCCCGGGCCAGGTGCAGCGTTTCGAAGACCCCCCAGCCGTGGCGGGCGCCGGAGCGGGTCAGGTCCAGGACCGGGTCCAGGGTGGGAACGAGGGGCTCCATTCAGCCTCCGAAGGACGCGAGGCAGGCCCGTAGGCTCGCCCCCTTGTGCACGGTCTCCAGGTACTCGGACCGGGGGTCCGATTCCCACACGACCCCGCCCCCCACCCCGAAGCGCAGGGTGCGGCCGTCGCCGAAGGCCGTGCGGATGGCGATGTTCAGGTCCAGGCCCGAGAGATCGTGGGTGAACCAGCCCAGGGCCCCCGTGTACAGCTGCCGGGGCAGGGGCTCCAACTCCCGGATCAGGGCCATGGCCGCGAGCTTGGGACAGCCGGTGATGGATCCCCCGGGGAAGAGGGCCTCCAGGAGGCCCCGCAGGGTGAGGTCCGCCCGGGCCTTGCCGCTCACGGTGCCCACCAGGTGGTGGACATTGGCGTAGGTCTCCAGTTCGGGGAAGGCCTCCACCCGCACCGAGGGCGTTTCGCAGGCCCGGGTCAGGTCGTTGCGCAGCAGGTCCACGATCATGGCCAGTTCGGCGTTGTTCTTGGGGGAGGCGAGGAGTTCCGCCGCCAGGGCGGCGTCCTCCGCGGCGTCCCGGCCCCGGGGGGCCGTGCCCTTGATGGGGCGGACCACGAGGCGGTCCCCCCGGCGCTGCACGAAGCGTTCGGGGGAGGAGGACACCACCACGAAGGCCTCGCCGGCCATGAAGGCCGAGAAGGGCGCCGGGTTGCGGGCGTGGAGGGCCCTGGCGAAGTGGCGCAGATCCCCCTCGCAGGTCCAGGTCTCCTGGCGCGTGAGATTGGCCTGGTACACGTTGCCCCGGGCGATCTCCTCCCGGACGCGGGCCACCTTGGCCTCGTAGCCCGCGGGGGTGTCGCTGTCCCCGGCCTGGCGGGCCCGGAAGGGCCCGGGGCGCAGGGCGTTGCGCCGCGGGGGGGCGTCGATCCCCGAGCGCAGGGCCTCGTAGACCCGCTCCTCCTGCCGGTCGAGGACCAGGACCCGCCGGAAGAGGGTGAAGTGGAAGGCCGGGAAGGGCAGGTCCGCGGGCCGGGGGGCCGGCATCAGGGGATCCAGGCCGCAGCCCCAGTCGTAGGTGGCGAACCCGATGAAATCGGGCAGGAGGGGCGGGATCTCCCCCCGGCGGCGGAAGACGAAGCCCGAGGGGTCGGGCTCCTCCAGGACCGCCAGGGGCCCCTCCCCGAAGACCGCCCACCGGCCGTCCCCGTACAGGAGGGCGAAGGGCTCAAGGCCCGGGAGCGCGAAGAGGTCCAGGTCCCGCGGGAGGGAACCCAGGATCTGCCAGGTCTCAGAGACGCGCGTGGACGGCATGGGCCAGGATCTCCGCCCCGCGGGGGGTGAGGAAGGAATCGGGGTGGAACTGGACGCCGGCCATGGGCCAGGTCCGGTGGCGCAGGCCCATGACGAGGCCGTCCTCCGTGCGGGCCGTGACCTCGAAATCCGGGGGCGGTTCCAGCACGCAGAGGGAGTGGTAGCGCCCCGCCTGGAGGGGGGAGGGGAGGCCCTGGAAGAGGCCCCGGCCATCGTGGTGGACCGGCACGGCCCGGCCGTGCACCGGTTCCGGGGCCCGGCCCACCCGGCCCCCGAAGGCCACGGCCATGCACTGGAGGCCCAGGCAGATGCCCAGCACGGGGATCCTGCCGCCGAAGGCCCGCAGGGCCTCCAGGGAGAGGGCGGCGTCCTCGGGGCGGCCCGGACCGGGGGAGATGACGAGCAGGTCCGGGGACAGGGCCTCCAGGTCCTCCAGGCGGGTGGCCTCCGCCCGGCGGACGTCCACCCGCGCCCCCGCTTCCCTCAGCCCATGGAGGATGTTGAAGGTGAAGGAATCGAAATTGTCCAGGATCACGGCGCGGACGGGGTTCACGCAACCTCCCGGAGGGCATTATCGGCCAACCGGGGCGGGGCTGTCGCCCGCCGGCCATTTGGGATTTTCAAGACGTCCCGCCGGAGGCGGAAATGAGTGGAGCGCCCGGGTGTCTTGGCGTATGGTCGTTGCCAACCCGTTCCAGAGGTCGCCATGCCTGAGCCGGTGATTACCGAGTTGCGGAAGTTCGTGGCGCCGGAGTTCCTCTTCGGTCTGGACGCTCGCCTTCAGGTGGGCCGCTATGCCCGCACCCTGGGCGCCCGCCGGGCCCTCCTCGTATCGGATCCGGGGGTGGAGGCGGCGGGGTGGACCGGCGAGACGGCGGCGCTCCTGGAGGCGGAGGGGGTGGAGGTGGCCGCCTTCCTGGAGGTGTCCCCCAATCCCCGGGACCACCAGGTCATGGCCGGGGCGGAGCGCTACCTGGAGACGGGGAGCGACCTCATCGTGGCCGTGGGCGGCGGCAGTCCCATGGATTGCGCCAAGGGCATCGGCATCGTGGTGGCCAACGGGGGCCACGTGCTGGACTACGAGGGCGTGGATCGGGTGCGGGTCCCCATGCCCCCACTCATCTGCGTGCCGACCACCGCGGGCTCCTCCGCCGACGTGTCCCAGTTCGCCATCATCACGGACGTGGCCGAGCATGTGAAGATCGCCATCGTGAGCAAGGCCGTGGTGCCCGACGTGGCCCTCATCGACCCCCGCACGCTGGTGACCCTGGATCCCTACCTCACCGCCTGCACGGGGCTGGACGCCCTGGTCCACGCCATCGAGGCCTACGTGTCCAACGCCCACTCCCCCATCACCGACGTGCACGCGGAGGAGGCCATCCGCCTTGCGGCGCTCCATCTCCGGGCCTCGGTGGAGGCCCCCGGGGACCTGGAACTGAGGACCCGGATCATGCAGGCCAGTCTCCAGGCGGGTCTCGCCTTCTCCAACGCGAGCCTGGGGGCGGTGCACGCCATGGCCCACAGCCTCGGCGGCTTCAAGGACCTGCCCCACGGGGAGTGCAACGCCCTGCTCCTGCCCCACGTGGTGGGCTACAACTTCCCGGCGGCCCCGGAGCGGTACCGGCGGGTGGCGGCCCTGGTGGAATGTCCGGGCGCGGACGGCCCGGAGCCGGCCCTGCGACAGGCCCTCGTGCGCCACCTGGAGGCCCTGAGGGCCGCCTGCGGCATCCGCGGAGGGCTGGGGGACCGGGGCGTGGCGGTCACGGACGCGGTCCGGCTCGCCGCCAAGGCCATCGACGACCCCTGCAACGCCACCAATCCCAGGGCCCCCTCGCAGGGGGACCTGGAGGCCCTCTATCGGGAGGCCCTCTAGATGGGCGGTGGGCGCGACTGGAACGACATGCGGGACCGCATCATCGGCCTGGGGGAGGACTCGGCCCGCAAGAGCTTCTACCCGGAGCTGCAGCGGCGCCTCCAGCAGCTGGAGGAGACCCGGGAGCGCCTGCGGGTCTCCGAGCGGAACCTGGTCGCGCTCTTCAACAGCATCCACGACGCCATCCTCATCCACGACCCCCAGGGCCGCATCCTGGAGGCCAACCGCGCCGCGGAGGAGCTCTTCGGCCTGGAGCACGCGGCCCTGCTGGAGCGGGAGGTGGCCGACCTGGTGCACGATCCCGCCGGCCTGGACGGGGCCCGTCGGCGCCTGGAGGCCTGGTGGGGGGCCCTGGCGGGCCAGGGCTTCCTCGTGGGCGAATGGCAGGTGGTGTGCCCCGGCGCCCAGGCCCCCCTGGACGTGGAGGTCGCGCTGCGCCCCGCGGGGTGGTTCGGGGCCGAGGCCCTGGTGGCGGTGGTACGGGACATCACCTCGCGCCGCCAGGCCGAGAACGACCTGCGCCAGGCCCAGAAACTGGAATCCCTGGGCCAGCTGGCCGGGGGCGTGGCCCATGACACCAACAACATGCTCGGGGTGATCATCGGCTACTCGGACCTGCTCCTGGAGAACCCCAGGCTCACCGACCCGGCCATGCGGGCCCAGCTGGGGCTGATCCGCCAGGCCGCGCTCCACTCGGGGGATCTCACCCGCCAGCTGCTCGCCTTCGCGCGCAAACAGACCATCCAGCCCCGCCGGGCGGACCTGAACGTGCTCCTGGACGACCTGCAGCGGATGCTGCGCCGGCTCATCGGCGAGGACCGGTCCCTGGTATGGAGGCCGTCCACCAGCCTCTGGGAGGTGTGGGTCGATCCCACCCAGGTGAGCCAGGTGCTGGTGAACCTGGTGGTGAACGCCCGGGACGCCACGGGGGAGGGGGGCTCCATCGTCCTCTCCACCGCCAACCAGTCCGTGGACGCCGCCTACGCCCGGGCCCACCCCGACGCCGTCCCGGGCGACTTCGTGGTGGTGGCGGTCACCGACGACGGCGCGGGCATGGAGCCCGAGGTCCTGGCCCGGGTCTTCGAGCCCTTCTTCACCACCAAGGGCCTGGGGAAGGGGACGGGGCTGGGGCTGGCCATGGTGTACGGCATCGTGCGCCAGAACGGGGGCTTCGTCACCGTCTACAGCGTGCCCGGGGAGGGGACGACCTTCCGCCTCCACATCCCGCGGTTCCGGGACCCCGGGGTGGAGGCGGCCCAGGAGGCCCGGTCCGGCCCGGCCCCGGGGGGCACCGAGACCATCCTCCTGGTGGAGGACGAGGAGGCCCTCCTGGCCCTGGCCCGCACCATGCTGGAGGAGGCGGGCTACCGGGTCCTGGCGGCCCCGGGTCCGGAGGCGGCCCTGGAACTGGCCGCCCGGGAGCCCGGCCCCATCCACCTCCTGGCCACCGACATGATCATGCCGGGCATGGGGGGCCTCGCCCTGTCCCAGCGGATCCGGGAACTGCGGGGGGGGACGCCCGTCCTGTACATGTCAGGCTACCCGGCCGGCGCCACCTCCGCCGCGGGTGTCCTGGACCCCAAGCTTCCCTTCCTCCAGAAGCCCTTCACCCGCAGGGACCTTCTGCTCAAGGTCCGGGCGGCCCTGGAGGGCGTCCCGGATCCCTGAGGCGCCGGCCGCGCCCCTCTCCGGGATCCCGGATCCGGGTTCCGGGAAGCGGGGAATTGTGATCCATGAAACGTCTGCCGGGCCGGGAGGCCCCTTTGGCGACCACACGGTCGGGGGCATGCCAAAATGCCCCGGTAGGCGCATGGCCTCCGGACGGAGGCCCGAACCTCGGCACCCCCACCCACGGAGCCCTCATGGACATCAAGCGCGCGGTCCTCGACCTCATCCCAAGCCGGCTGATCCGCGTCTTCGCCGCCCCCTACGTGGCGGGGCGGGGCCTGGAAAGCGGCATCCGGAAGGCCCACGAACTCCACCAGGGCCAAGGCCTGGCCACCACCCTGGACCTGCTGGGGGAGGAGGTCATCCGCCCCGAGGACGTCAAGGCCACCGTCGACCTGTATTTCCGGATGATCGAGGCGTCCGCGGGCCATCCCCACATCACCCTGAGCATGAAGCCCACCCAGCTGGGCATCCTCCAGAGCGAGGCCGCCTGCCAGGAGAACCTGCGGGCCATCGTCGCCGAGGCGGCCCGCAAGGGCGTCCAGGTCACCCTGGACATGGAGGACCGTACCCTGACGGATGTCACCCTCCGCATGTTCAAGGCCATCCGCGACGAGTTCGACAACCTGGGCATCGTCCTCCAGAGCCGGCTCTTCCGCACCCCCGAGGACATCCGGGACCTGCACGCCAGGCCCTGCCGGGTCCGCATCTGCATCGGCATCTACAAGGAGCCCGCGGACGTGGCCCTCCAGGACAAGCCGGCCATGAAGGAGAAGCTCCTGGAATGCGTGGAGCTCCTGGTGCGCCACGGCCACTACCCCGAGATCGCCACCCACGACGAGCCCCTCATCCGCCGCTGCATCCAGGTCCTGGACGCCGCCGGCGTGCCCCGGGACGGCTACGAGTTCCAGATGCTCCTGGGCGTCCCGCGCACGGCCATCCAGCAGGAGATCGTGAAGCGCGGCCAGGTCATGCGCCTCTACGTCCCCTTCGCGGAGGAGTGGGAGTACGCCACCCGGTACCTGAGGCGCCGCCTGGGGGCGAATCCCTTCATGGCCGGCATGGTCCTGAAGAACATGCTGGGGCGCTGAACGGCCTTCCGGGTCAGCGGGATGAAGGGGGGAAGCCGATTCCCCCCTTTCTCCGTTCTGGTGCCGGCGGTCGGACTCGAACCGACACTTACTTGCGTAAAACAGATTTTGAGTCTGTCGCGTCTGCCATTTCGCCACGCCGGCGGCAAGGGGAAAGCATAGCGGGAATGCACCCCCGGGGCCAATGGCGCACCTGGGATGGGGACTCGCGCGTCCGCGCGTGCTAGGATGGGGCCTTCTCCCCACAATCGTCTTTTTACAGGAACGGTGAAAGCATGGCTGGGCTGCGCACGTGGATCATCATCGGGGCCGGATCCCTCGCTGGCCTGGGCTCCCTGGGGTGGATCGCCCTGCGCCCCTCGGGGGAGCCGGCGGAGTACGCCACCGAGGCCGCCAAGCGCCAGGATCTGCGGGACAGCGTCGCGGCCAACGGCGAGATCCAGGCCCGGACCCGGGTGAACGTGGGCGTCCAGGTGACGGCCGCCATCCGCGAGATCCACGTGAAGGACGGCCAGTGGGTGCAGGCGGGGGACCTCCTCGTCACCCTCGAGCAGGAGCGCTACCGGCAGGCCCTGAACCAGTCGGAGATGGGCCTGCGCATGACCCGGAAGGACCTGGAGATCGCCCAGGCCACCTGGACGAAGCAGGAGCAGACCTTCCGCCGCCAGGAGGCCCTGCACGCCCAGGGCCTCGTCTCCGCCGAGGAGTTCCAGAACGTGAAGCTGGCCCGGGACACGGCCGTCACCGCCCTGGAGCGCGCCCGGGTGGCGGTGCAGCAGCTGGAGGCCCAGGTGGCCATCGCCCAGGACGACCTGAGCAAGACCGTCATCCGCGCCTCCATGTCGGGCCAGGTGACCGGACTCAAGGCCGAGAAGGGCGAGACGGCCATCGCCGGCACCACCAACCTGGCCGGGGCCGTGCTCATGGTCATCTCCGACCTCTCCGAGATGATGGGCGAGATCCGCGTGGGCGAGCTGGACGTGGTGAAGGTGAAGGAGGGACAGCCCGCGGAGATCACCGTGGACGCGCTGCCCGGAAGCCTCTTCCAGGGCCGGGTCATCACCGTGGCCACGGGCACGGACCGCCCCGCCAACGCCGTCTCCAACAGCCAGGAGACCCAGACCTACAAGGTGCGGGTCCTCCTGGAAGGCTCCAAGGAGCAGCTGGCCGCCCTCAAGCCGGGCATGAGCGCCCGCATCGCCGTGCTCACCGCCACCCACAAGGACGTGCTCACGGTGCCCCTGGCCGCCATCCAGGACCGGGAGGCCAAGGGCAAGGGTCTGGGGCTCCTGGCCGGCTCCCGCAGCGTCGTCTACGTGGTCAAGGACGGCAAGGCCCAGGAGCGGGAGGTCCGCACGGGGCTGTCCACCCGGCGCGCCGCGGAGGTGCTGGAGGGGCTCCAGGCCGGGGACCTGGTGGTGACCGGCCCCACCAAGCAGCTCTCGGCCCTGTCGGACGGCGCCCCCGTCAGGCTCCAGAAGGCGAAGCCGTGAACGGCTGGGCCAGCTTCCAGGAGACCCTGCGCACCGCCCTGAGGAGCATCTGGGCCCACCGCATGCGCAGCGCCCTCACCACCCTGGGCATCATCATCGGCGTGGGGTCCGTCATCGCCGTGGTGAACCTCACCAAGGGCCTGGAGGGGCGCATCATGGCCGACGTGCGCCAGGAGGGCACCCACACCTTCTTCGTGAGCTCCTGGGTGCCCTACTCGCGCTTCAAGACGGCCAAGGTGCGCCGCATGCCCATGGACCACCAGACCATCCGGGAGATCCGGGAGGTGATGCCCCAGATCCTCGTGGCCAGCCCCCAGACCACCCTCTGGACCTCCCAGACCATGGTGAAGGTGGGCAGCATCACCCGGCGGGTCTCGTACATCACGGCGGTGGACGAGAACGGGCTCGACCTCTCCAACCGTGAGCTGGCCTGCGGCCGCAACTTCACCGCCACGGACCGGGTGACCCGTGCCCCCCTGGCCATCCTGGGCGCCCAGATCGCCGAGGACCTGGGCCTGTCCGAGGCCAACCTGGGCCGCACCTTCACCGTCAACGGCCATACCGTGGAACTGGTGGGGATCCTCAAGAAACACGGCGATATCCCGTTCATGCCGGCCCAGGAGGGCGACGAGGACTCCGCCATGTGGGGCCCCGACGGCATGTTCTTCGTGCCCTTCGGCTCCCTGCGGGAGCTCTCCCGGCCCGGGGCCTTCGACAGCCCCTTCTGGCGCCTGCAGGTGGACAGCCGCATGCCCGTGAAGGAGGCGGAGGAGACCCTGCGCCGGAACCTGCGCCGCATCCGTGGCCTGCGGGGCGACGACGTGGACAACTTCATGCTGGAGAGCAACGAGAAGGCCGTGGCCCAGGTGGAGAAGATCGGCAAGACCCTCATGACCGCCAGCGGCGCCATGGTGGGCATCAGCCTCCTGGTGGGCGGCATCGGCGTCATGAACATCATGCTGGTGAGCGTCACCGAGCGCACCCGGGAGATCGGCGTGCGCAAGGCCCTGGGCGCGAGGCGGCGGAACATCCTCTTCCAGTTCCTCATCGAGGCCACCGTGCTCTGCGTGGCGGGGGGCCTCATCGGCACGGCGCTGGGCCTCGCCTTCGGGTCGGTGATGAGCCAGGTGCTCATGAAGCAGGTGGGGGGCGTGCCCCTCTGGGCCCTCACCGCCGCCCTCGTGGTGCCCGCGGCCGTGGGCATGGGCTTCGGCCTCTATCCCGCGGCCCGCGCCGCCAAGCTGGATCCCATCGAGGCCCTGCGCTACGAGTGACCTTCGGACGGTAAGCCGTTCGTTATTAATATATAGTGCATCATCGCGCCGGTGATTTCCCCTTGCCGGAGGGTCCGGCCCGACTACCTTGGGGCATGAATCCTCCTGGCGCCGCACCGCGCTGCCCGGGCCATGGGGTATCCATCCACAGGAGTCCCGATGCCGCCCCGGCCTGCCGCAGCCCTGCTTTCCTTCGTCCTCGCCGGAGCCCTCCAGGGCGCCGTCCGCATCGGGGATCCCGCAACGGACATCCCCGGCGTGGACGCCCGGGGCGTCCCCTGTTCCCTTTCGGACGACGCGGGCAGGGTGATCCTCCTGGATATCTCCACGGCCTGGTGCCACTGGTGCCGGGAGGACGCGCCCATGATGGAGTCCCTCCAGCGCGCCTACGGGCCCCGGGGGCTGAAGGTGGTGACGGTGCTGACCCAGGACGTGAACGGCCAGGGACCCGTGGCCCCCGGGGTGCTTTCCGGCTGGGCGGCGGCGTACGGGCTCACCTTCCGGGTGCAGAGCGACGCCGGTGGCGTCGCCGGCGTGGCCGAGCGGGTGTACGTCCAGGACCCGGCCTCCGGGGGCTACCCCACCTTCGTGATCATCGACCGGGGGTTCCGGGTCCGCTACCTCACCGGGGGGCTCGACCTGGGGGCCATCAAGGCCAAGGTCGAGGAACTCCTGGCCCCATGAGGGCCCGGGTGCTCCTCCTGGCCCTCGCGCTGGGCGCGCCCGCGGCGGCGGTGCCCCCCTTCGCCTTGAAGGCCCTGGACGGCTCCACCTTCCGTCTGGGGGACCACCTGGGCCGCTCGGTGATCGTGCTGGACTTCTGGGCCACCTGGTGCGGGCCCTGCCTGCGGGCCCTGCGTTCCCTCCAGGATCTGGCGGAGGCCCACCCCGGCGTCCTCGTCCTGGCCGTTTCCATCGACGACGCCCGGTCCCTGGCGCGGGTGCAGGCCACCGTGAAGGGCCGGGGCTACACCTTCCGGGTCCTCCTGGACCCCGATTCCAGCGTGCTGCGCCTGTTCAACCCCGACGGGGCGGTGCCCGCAACCCTTGTCATCGACCGCCGGGGGGAGATCGCCTACCGGCGGGTGGGCTTCATCCCGGGAGACGAGCGCGCCCTGGAGGCCAAGGTGCGCGAACTGGCCCCATGAACCCAGGGCCCCTGCTGCTCGCCTCCCTCGCCCTGGCGGCGGGGGAAGGCACCCAGGCACGCGTCCGATTCACCACCCAACTGGTGGCCCAGGATGACCGCCTGGCCCGGGGCCCGGCGGGCCCCTGGGACCGGCGGCCCCGCCAGGGCGTGGTG
>DATGXY010000126.1:0-7487 GCA_035298525.1 Holophaga sp. | reverse complement strand
GGGGCTCGGCCAGGTCCGTGCGATGCAGTTCGGGCGGGTCGAAGGGGGCCCGGGCCTGGAACTCGGCCTGGGTGAAGAGGCGCAGGCAGAGGCCGGGGCCCGTGCGGCCGGCGCGCCCCGCCCGCTGGACGCACCGCGCCTGGCTGATGCGCACCGTGCGCAGGCCGGGCAGGCCCGACCAGGGGGAATGGAAGGCCTCGCGCCCCAGGCCCGAATCCACCACGGCGGCCACCCCTTCCAGGGTGACGGAGCTTTCCGCCACGTTGGTGCTGAGGATGACCTTTGGCTGGTCCGAGGGGGCCACCGCCTCCTGCTGGGCCTCGAAGGGCAGGCTGCCGTGGAGGGGGAGGAGCCGGAGCCCCCGGCGCGCCGCCACCCCTTCGCAGGCCCGGAGGGCCCGGCGGATCTCCGCGGCGCCCGGCAGGAAGACGAGGACGTGGCCCCGCAGGCCCTCGGCGAAAAGCCCCTCCACGGCCTCGGCCACCTGGTCCTCCAGGGGGGCCTGGGTGGGCCGGGGGGCGTGGCGGACCTCCACGGGATAGGGCCGCCCGGGGCAGGTGAGGATGGGGGCGCCCAGGTAGGCGGCCACGGGTTCGGCGTCCAGGGTGGCGCTCATGACGGCCAGGCGCAGGTCGGGGCGGGGCCCGGCCTGGAGCCGGCGCAGGAGGGCCACCGCCAGGTCCGTCTGCAGGTGGCGCTCGTGGAATTCGTCCAGGAGCACGGTGGAGACGCCCTTCAGTTCCGGGTCGTCCTGGAGGCGCCGCAGGAGCAGGCCCTCGGTGACGAAGCGGATGCGGGTGCGGCGGGAGGCCTTCTGCTCGAAGCGCACGGCATAGCCGGCCAGACCCCCGGGGGTCTCGCCCAGTTCCGCGGCCACCCGGCCGCAAGCGAGGCGCGCCGCCAGGCGGCGGGGCTCCAGCACCCAGCATTCCCCCCCTTCCAGCATCCCGGCATCCAGGAGGGCCCGGGGCACCCGGGTGGTCTTGCCGGCCCCGGGTTCGGCGGCCAGCACGAGGGATCGCCGCTCCCGCAGGGCGGCCAGGACCGCCGGCAGGTGGGCGTCGATGGGCAGGGGCTGCAGGCTCAAAGGCCCCCCAGGGCCCGGGCGAAGCCCCGGAAGAGGCCTCTGGCGGCCTCCCCGGCAGGGTGGTCCAGGCCCACCAGGTTCTCCGGGTGCCACTGCACCCCCAGCACCCAGCGGCCAGGGTCGCAGGCCTCCACCCCCTCCACCAGGGGCAGGCCGTCCCGGGCGGTGGCCGGGTGCCAGGCCACGGCCCGGAGCCCCGGGGCGATGCGCAGGGCGGCCTGGTGGTGGCGGCTGTTCACGAAGAGCTCACCCGGACCCGACAGGGCCCGCAGGCGCGAGAAGGGATCCACCTCCACGGCGTGGGCCAGCTGGGGGGCCTCCTGGGAGGAGCCCAGGCGGTGCAGGCCCCGGTGGCAGCCGTAGTGGGAGGGGATATCCTGCACCAGGCTCCCCCCCAGGGCCACGTTGAGGAGCTGCTCCCCCCGGCAGATGCCCAGGATGGGCAGGCCCCGCTCCCAGGCCTCCCGGGCCAGGGGGATCTCCAGGGCGTCCCGGGGTTCGTCCGGCTCGGCCGTTTGGTGGACCGGTTCCTCCGGGTCCCACCGGCAGGGGTGGATATCGTCCCCCCCGGTGAGGAGGAGGCCGGCGGCGCCGGCCAGGTCCACGGTCTCCCCCGGGCCGGCCAGCTGGATCTCCCCCTCCCACCCACCCAGGCGAACGGCAGGGAGGTAGTGGGCCTCCACCGAGGACTTGTTCCGGCACGTCACGACAAGCCTTGACACCTTCACTCCCGCTATCATGATGTCACCCTACCACCAGCTCAGATGGACTGAGGCGCACGGTGAGGCGGAGAGCTCCGCCGGTCAAAAGGAGGAACGCATGTCTGGATCGTTGAACAAGGTGATGCTCATCGGGAACCTGGGCCGGGATCCCGAGCTGAAGATGACCCCCTCGGGCCAAGCCCTGGCCCGCTTCTCCGTGGCCACCACGGAAACCTGGAAGAACCCCCAGGGCGAGAAGCAGACCAAGACCGAGTGGCACAACGTGGTCGTGTGGGGCAAGCAGGCCGAGATCGCCGAGAAGTACCTGCGCAAGGGCAAGCAGGTCCTCATCGAGGGCCGCATCCAGTACCGGGAGTACACGGACCAGTCCGGCGCCAAGCGCACCGCCTGCGATATCCGCTGCGACAACTTCGTGATGCTGGGCCGCATGGAGGACGGCGGTGGCCGGCCCGCCGCCGCGGACCGGGGCCCCGAGGAGGAGTACGGCGCCCCCTCGAACATTCCCGCCGCCTCGGGTGGGTACGACGAGGACATCCCCTTCTGATAGCTGAACTCCGGAAGGTCCAAGGGCTGCGGCCGGAATCCTGCGGGTTTCCGGCCGCAGCTGCGTAGGGCCGGTCAGATCCTCCGCACGGGGCCGCCATGGGAGGCCATTCGGGCATCGGCGGTGAGGAGGACGATCCCTTCGACCAGGGCCTGGGCCACGAGGATGCGGTCGAAGGGATCCTTGTGCAGGGGCGGAAGTCCGGCGACGGCGATGGTGTGCTCGCTGGTGATGGGCACTTCCGCATAGCCGTTGTCGAGAAGACCACGGCGCAGGAGACGGGGGTCGACCTGGAAGTCCTCCCGCCCCAGGCCTCGCTTGATGGAGATTTCCCAGAGGCTGGCAGGGCTGAAAAGCGGCTCGTTGTCCGGTGATTCCAGGAGCTGACGCACCTCCCGGGGAAGCCGGTCCGGTTGCCCCGCCGCCAACAAAAGCAGATGGGTATCCAGAAGCAGCTTCAATCCTGGCCTCCGAACAGACGCTCGATCTCCTGGCTTCCCATGGAACCGAAGTCCTCGGGCACCTCCACTGTGCCCTGCAGGAATCCCAGGCGCCGGGCCTGCCCCGGCTCCGGCGCATCCAGGGCCATGACCTTGACCAGGGGTTTGCCGGCCTTGGCGATCACGAAGGGTTCACCCTTGGCCGCCAAGTCGACCAGGCGGGAGAGTTGGGTTTTGGCTTCGTGGATGTTGACGGTGAGCATCCAGGCACGCCTGAACTAAGTCTACTTGGTTTAGTTCACAAGGCGTCCCCTGATCCCTTCCGGAAATAGAACCGCATCGTGTTGCCCCGGGGAACCACCAGGGAACCGAAGGCCGACAGGAAGGCCGGCAAGCCCAGCAGGGCCCCCAGGATCCCGTGGAGCCAGGTGGCCGGCTGGCGCCGGAGGCGGGCGCCGTCCGGATTCTGCATGAGGGACCGGTAGAGGCGGTTGGGCTCCCCGGGCAGGAGGTTGAGCAGGTTCTGCAGCAGGGTGAAGGCGGAGTATTCGATGGAGAAGTGGGTCTCCCCCTCCACCTGGAAACCGCAGCGGCCGGCCAGGGCCCGCAGGGCCGCGGGGGTGAAGAAGTGCAGGTGATGGGGATGGTCGAAGCACAGGTGGCGCCGGCCCAGGATACGCCAGCCCAGGCCCCCCGCCTCGGGCACTTCCACGACCAGGAGGCCGTCCTGCCGCAGCAGCCTTCCTGCGCATTCCAGGTAGGCCGCCGGGTCGGGCAGGTGCTCCAGCACATGGAAGAAGGTGATGACGTCGAAGGACCCCTCGGCCAGGCCCAGCCCGGGAAGGTCACCGAGATGGACGGTCAGGCCCCGGGCCGTGGCGGACGCCGCGGCGGTGCGGGACACCTGGGTGCCCTCCGCCCACCAACCGCGGGCCTGGAAGCGCTCCAGCAGGTCCCCCCGCCCGCAGCCCACGTCCAGGAGGGAGCCCGGCCCCGCCTTCCGGGCGAGGATGGCCCGAACCCGGGTGTCCTTGAGGGCGACGATGGCCCGCTCCGCCAGGCCCAGGAATCGGCCACCCGATGTTTCGGCGTAGTATTCGGCCTGGTAGAGATCCGCCGCCGCCGTGGGGGCGGGGAGGGCCGCCAGACTGGATCCGCCGCAGGCGGGGCAGGCCAGGACGGCCGGCTCCCCGGGCTTCCAGGGGGCCCGGGGGCCTCCGCCGCAGCATGGGCAGCGCTCCGGACTATGCATGGACCCCCCTTTGGATGGGATCCATTCTAGCCGGGGCGTTGGGTGGCCCCGGCCGGGGAGGCTCGGTTCCTGCTTTGACAGGGTTGCCGAAGGGGGGATCCTTGATTTCGGCTAATACGATCGCCGAATTCGCGATAATTCGGCTAATACGTTAGCCGGAATCGAGGTGGCATGTTCCTGCTGATCTGGCCTCCCGGAGGCGGGAGGCCTTGACCGGACGCACCTGGTTCTTCCACCTGCATCCCTTTTCCTGGAGCGAATGCCTGGGGATCCGGAACCGCTTCGAGCAGGAACGGCGCCTGGAGCAGGATCTAGTCCACGGCATGTACCCGGAGGTCCAGGAGATGGATGGGGACGGGGACCGGGAGGCCTACCTGCGTGAATTCCACGCCGCCTACCTCTTCAAGGACCTGCTGGAAACGGGCGGAAACTTACCCGGAAGCGCCTTGGCGGCTCATCGACCGGGGGAATTTCCTTTCTTTCATCCTGCCCGAAGGAGGCTGAGGCCGCTTCGAACAAACGAAGCCCTCGCGGCATCCATCCATGCACCCGCCCTGGAGCCCGGATGTCCGAGGAAGCCCGTTCGCCCGTCCCCGCCTATGTGACCCGGTCCTCCCTCGCCCGGGATATCCGGGCCCTGGGCCTCCAGCCCGGCCGGGCCGTCATGCTCCACGCCTCCGTGAAGGCCCTGGGGTGGGTCGTGGGCGGGCCCGACACGGTCATCCAGGCCGTCCTGGACGTGGTGGGGCCCGCGGGCACCCTCCTGATGTTCGCCGGGTGGGAGGACGATACCTTCGCCCTGGATACCTGGGAGGAGGCGCGGCGGCAGGCCTACCTGGCGGAACGGGCCCCCTTCGATCCCGCACGCTCCCGGGCCGACCGGCGCAACAGCATCCTGGCGGAGTACCTGCGCACCTGGTCCGGGGCCCTGCGCAGCGACCACCCGGAGGCCTCCGTGGTGGCCCTGGGGCGCCTGGCGGAGGTGCTCACCCGGGACCACCCCCGGGCCTACGCCTATGGCCCCGGCTCCCCCTTGGACCGCCTGGTGGACGCCGGCGGGGCCTCCCTCGTCCTGGGCTCGCCCCTCTCCCGCGTCACCCTCCTCCACCTGGCGGAGAACCTGGCCCGGGTGGAGGGCAAGCGGGTGGTGCGCTACCGCATGCCCGTGCTCCAGGGCGGGACCCGGGCCTGGGAGGCCTTCGAGGACTTCGACACGACCCAGCATCTCACCCCGAAGGCCCTCCCGGACTATTTCGGCCTGGTGGTCCGGGCCTACCTGGATGCGGGCCGGGGCCGGGAGGGCAGGGCGGGACGGGCGTCCGCGTGCCTCCTGGACGCGCGGGAGCTGGTGGCCTTCGGCACCGCCTGGATGGAACGGAACCTCTGATCGGTCATGCGGGGGGACCGCCCGCTCCCTCTGGTCGCTTTGCGTCCCCCCACACCCCCACTTCATGCCCGGGCGCAGCCCGGACATGAAGTCAGCCATCCCATGGGGGGACCGGCCGCTCCCTCTGGTCGCTCTGCGTCCCCCCACACCCCCACTTCATGCCCGGGCGTAGCCCGGACATGAAGTCTAGAGGCCGGGCCCGATGCGGGTGCCGGAAGGCAGGACGGCGTTCTTGGGGATGACGACGATGCCGTCCTGGACGACCCAGTCCCCGTGATCCATCTCCGTACCCCTGGGGAAGGGCTTGATGACCACGTTCTCGCCCAGGGAGGCGTTCTTGTCCAGGATGGCCCCCTCGATGTGGCAGCCCGCCCCGATCCCCAGGGGCGCCTCGTCCCGGCGCCGCTGGTAGTAGTCGGCGCCCATGACGATGCTGTCCTTGATGAAGGTGCCGGGGCCCACCTGGCTGCGCAGGCCGACGATGGAGTGGGTGATCTCGGCCTGGCGGATGACGCAGCCCTCGGTGAGCAGCACGTCGGTGAGCTTCGAGTCGCTGCAGATGGAGCCTGGCAGGAAGCGGGAGTGGGTGTAGATGGGGTGGTGGGCGTCGTAGAGGTTGAAGGGGGCGTCGGGCCGGGTCAGCTCCAGGTTCACGTCGTAGAAGGAGCGGATGGTCCCGATGTCCTGCCAGTAGCCGTCGAAGTCGAACCCGAAGACCTTCAGGCGGTCGATGCTGAAGGGGATGACGTGGTGCCCGAAGTCGTCGAAGTCCGGGTGGGAGGTGAGGAGCTCCACCAGGGCCTCGGTGCGGATGAGGTAGATGCCCATGGAGCCCAGGAAGGGCCGCTCGGGGTCGTCCCGGCTGATCATCTTCGCCTGGGCCTCGGGGGTCTTGGGCTTCTCCACGAAGGAGGTGATCTTGCCGTCGTCCTCGCGCTTGAGGAGGCCGAAGCGGTCCGCCTCGTCCTTGTGCACGGGCTGGACGGCGACGGTGATGTCGGCCCCGTTGGCGATGTGGCTGGCCACCATGGGGGCGTAGTCCATGCGGTAGAGGTGGTCCCCGGCCAGGATCAGCACGTGCTCGGTGCCCACCACCTGGATCTGGAACAGCTGCTTGCGCACGGCGTCGGCGGTGCCCTGGTACCAGCCCTCGCTGGTGGGGGTCTGCTCCGCGGCCAGCACCTGCACCCAGCCCGTGTGGAAGACGTCGAACTTGTAGCTCTCGGAGATGTGGCGGTGCAGGGAGACCGAGTTGAACTGGGTCAGGACGTGCATCCGGAAGATGCCCGAATTGATGCAGTTGCTGAGCGGGATATCGATGAGCCGGTACTTGCCCGCGATGGGCACCGCCGGCTTGGAGCGGAGCTTCGTGAGCGGATAGAGCCGCGCGCCGCGGCCGCCGCCAAGGATGACCGCCAGGACATTGCTGAGTTTGGGCATGGGAACTCCTGTCTTACGGGTGCGACCAGGACAAGATCCGTATGCGACAAGAGTAAGCCGGTTCGGGGCCGCGCGGGGGCCCGAAGGTGATTTTTTCTAGCGGTCGACCTTGATGACCACGCTGCCGGAGAGCAGGTCCTCCAGGCCCTTGCGCTCGGCGCCCAGGATCAGGAGGGTGGGCAGGCCCAGGAAGACCACGTTGACCAGATGCCCCGCCAGGCGCAGGAGGGCCATCGTCCAGTCGATGTTGGCGGAGGGGTGGGTCTCGGGCACCACGCGCAGGCGCTGGATCTTCTTGCCCAGGGTGGCCCTGAATGCCACGAGGCACCAGAGCTGGAAGGCCAGGTAGGCCAGGCCCAGGCCCAGGGAGACCAGGGAGCCGAGGAGGGCCAGGAGGAAGCCGGCGTTCCCGAAAACCGAGGCGACGACCATGTGCAGGACCACCAGGATCGTGAGGGGGGCCAGGTCCAGGAGGAAGGCCACCATCCGCGTCGCGAAGTCGCCCCGCTCGATGCCGCCGCCGGCCAGGAGGGGCTGGGCGGTGTCCGGCACCGGGGGCAGGTAGGGCTGGAGGAACTCGGGGGCGGGGTGGGCGGCCTGGGCCGCGGGGGCGGG
>DATGXY010000125.1:0-50378 GCA_035298525.1 Holophaga sp. | reverse complement strand
CCCCTTGCCCCCCTCCCGCATCCCCGCCTGGGAGCGCCGCCGCAACCCCGACCGCCGGCAATGGAACGGCCGGCGCCAGGCGGATCCGCGCTTCACCCTGAAGCCCCTCACCCTGGCGGCGGGGGCCGGGCTGATCTGCCTGGTCCTGGGCTTCGCCCTCCTTTGAGGCGGCCGAAAGCCCCCTTCCCGAATTAGATGTTTAAACATATAATTCGGAAAGGGAGGTGCCCCATGTCCGTCCAGCCCGTCCTCTTCGTTTCCCACGGCAGCCCCATGCTGGCCCTGGAGGGGCCGGACCACCCCTACGTGCGTTCCCTGGCGGCCTTCGCCCGGGCCCTGCCGGAACGGCCCCGGGCCGTCCTCGTCATCTCCGCCCACTGGCAGACCCGGGAACCGCGGGTCACGGCGGCGGCGAGGCCGGGGGTCATGCATGATTTCTACGGCTTCCCTCCCGCCCTGCACGCCCTGGACTACCCCGCTCCGGGGGACCCGGTCCTGGCGGCGGAGCTCGCGGCCCGGCTGGGGGCCGTGGCCGATCCCTCCCGCCCCCTGGACCACGGGGCCTGGGCCGTCCTCCGGCACCTCTTCCCGGAGGCGGACCTCCCCGTCGTTCAGTTGAGCCTCCCGGACCGGGACCCGGCCGGCCTCGTGGCCCTGGGGGAGGCCCTGCGGCCCCTGCGGGAGGGGGGCATCCTGGTCCTCGCCAGCGGAGGCCTCGTGCACAACCTGCGCGCGGCGGACTTCTCCGCTCCCGACGGCCAGGTGGATCCCTGGGCCCGGGAAGGGGAAGCCTGGTTCCTGGAACGCCTGGCCTCCGGCCACCTGGACGAGCTCCTCCAGCACCAGGCCCTCTGGCCGGAGAGCCGGCTGGCGGCCCCCACCACGGAGCACCTGGATCCCATCTTCATGGCCCTGGGGGCGGCCACCCCGGGGGCCCGGCCCCTCACCGTCCACGACGGGTGGCAGTTGGCCAACATGAGCCTCCGCTGCCTGGCCTGGAACTGAGCTACCGCTTCCACTCGGCGGCGATGACCGCATCCACCTCCGCCCGGTGCTCGGCCATCCAGCCTTCCGCGAAGGCGGCCCCCATGCGCAGACCGGCCTCCACGTCGCTGGGCCAGTGGGCCCCGGCCAGGACCCGGTCGTGGGCCACCTGGTTCCCCCGTTCCAGGATGGCCTCCCGGTGCGGGGGATCCAGTTCGGCCAAAATGCGGGCGAGAAGGCCCGCCAGGGAAGCGTGTCCGCTGGGGTAGCTGCCCGTCAGTTCCTTCTCCACGCAGGGGTGGAGACCCTCCAGGGCCAGGAAGGGCCGGGCCCGGCGGAAGTTCTTCTTCTGCACGGCCACGGCGGGGCGCAGGGCCACGCGCCCCGCTTCCAGGAGGGCGGCCGTCTTCGGCTTGGAGGCGAAGCGGAACCCGCCCGGATAGAGATCCGCGAAGGCGTCGGGCACCAGCCAATCGGTTGCGCGGGCTCGGGCCACGTCCTCCCGGGTGCGGGTGCGCTGGAGCCAGAAGAGGATGGCTTCCTCCCCCTTGGCCTGCTCACTGCCCGGAACGGGATAGGGCCCCAGGAACTTCCCCCAATCCACGTCCAGGGACGCCACGGGGGCCGGAGGGAGCGCGAGCCCCACGGGAACGGCGAGGGCGAGGGCGAGGACGAGGCGCAGGGACCGCAGGAACATGGGCACTCCGGGTACTGCCTCGAGTGTCCGACGGAACGGCCCCTCTAGGCCAGCAGTTCGTCCACCCAGGCGGGAACGAGGAGGCTGGCGGGGCCCGTGCGCCGTTCCTGGAAGCGGGAGCTCTGGAGGGAGGGCTCCAGGTTCAGTTCCAGGGTGGAGGCGCCGGGGGGGACGGCCTCCACGAACCCGGCGGCGGGGTACACGTTGCCCGAGGTGCCGATGGCGGCGAAGCGGGTGCAGGTCTCCAGCGCCCCGTAGATGCGCTCCATGTCCAGGGGCATCTCCCCGAACCAGACGATGTGGGGGCGGATGCCCGCGTCCCGGCCGCAGCCCGGGCAGACGGTGTCCAGGGACGTGGGCCCCTCCCAGGGGTGGACGGCGGCGCACCGGAGGCAGCGCACCTTCAGGAGCTCCCCGTGCATGTGCAGGAGTGCGCGGCTCCCGGCGCGGTCATGCAGGTCGTCCACGTTCTGGGTGACGAGGAGGAAGGGCCCGGGCCATTCCCGCTCGAGGCGGGCCAGGGCGAGGTGGGCGGCGTTGGGCGCCACCCCCGCGAGCGCGGCCCGGCGCTCGTTGTAGAAGCGGTGCACCCGCTGGGGGTCCCGCCGGAAGGCCTCGGGGGTGGCCACGTCCTCCACCCGGTGCCCCTCCCACAGGCCCCCGCCCCCCCGGAACGTGGCGAGTCCGCTCTCCGCGGAGATGCCCGCCCCGGTGAGGACGACGAGGCCTTCCCCGCCCTTCACGGCCGGAGATCCCGGTTCACCGAGCAGCGGATGGGACCCTTGCGGATGGCGGCGAAGCAGGAGAGGCACTCCTTGCAGGCGTCCAGGTCCTCCCCCCGGCCCTCCAAAAGCTTGCGCGCGGCCTGGAAGTCGGCGATCAGGGGCCGGCCCAGGGCCACCAGGTCCGCGTCGCCACGCTCCACCACCGCCTCGGCCAGGCCGGGCTCGGCCAGCTTGCCCACGGTGATGACGGGCACCTTCACCTCCCCCTTCAGCCTGGCCGCGAAGGGCACGTAGCCCCCGCCGGGCTCGCCCTTGGGGGGCACGGAGCTGGTGTTGAGGAAGGGGCGGCCCTCCCACTCCCCCAGGGAGGAGGTGCCGATGGCGGAGGCGTCGATGGCGTCCACCCCCGCGGCCTCCAGGGCCCGGGCCAGCCAGGCCGATTCCCCGGGCTGCAGGCCCCCCTCCACCCGCTCCATGCAGTGCATGCGGCAGAGGACGAGGCGGTCCGGGCCCACGGCCTCGCGCACGGCCTTCACGGTCTCCAGGACGAGGCGGGCGCGGTTCTCCAGGCTCCCGCCCCAGCGGTCCGTGCGGAGGTTGGTGCGGGGGGAGAGGAACTGGGAGATCAGGTAGTAGTGGGCGCCGTGCACCTCGACCCCGTCGAAGCCGGCGGCGGCGGCCCTGCGCGCGGCGGCGCCGAAGGCGGCGATCACGTCCAGGATCTCGGCCTCGGTCATCTCGCGGGGCGGCGGCCCCGGCAGCACCGGCACGGGGCTCGGCGCCACGCGCTCCACCGACAGGTCCTCCCGCACGGAGCGCCCGCCGCCGTGCACGAGCTGGATGACCGCGGGCACCCCTTCGGCCTTCACCGCCCCGGCGATGCGGGCGAGGCCGGGGATGTGGGCGTCGTCCCAGGCCCCCAGGAGCCGGGGCAGGATGATGGCGTCGGGAGCCACGGCGGTGGACTCCACCACCACGAGGCCCACCCCGGCGCGGGCGTGATCGCGGTACCAGGCCACCGCGGCGTCGCCCGCCATGTGGTCCTCGGCGAGGCCGGTGGCCATGGGGGCCATGACGATGCGGTTGGGCAACCTGAAGTTCTTCAGATAGATCGGATCCGACAGACGGGGCATGGGCGACCTCACGCGAGCACCCTCCATTTGACCACGGGGGAATGGCCGGGAAGCGGGGCGACTTTTCCTCGACAACCTTGAGATTGCGTCTAGAATCCTCCCACCCCAGACCCTACAGGAGCCCCCGCCATGGCCACCGGACCGAACGACGACATCCGCTCCGCCACGCACCTGAGCGAATCCCAGCAGGCCGCCATCTCCCGCCTGCAGAGGGACGAGAACGTCATTCCGGCCCCCATCTGGCTCTCCCGCCAGGCCGTGCTGGCCAACGACGCCGTCGAGCGGAGCCACGCCCTCACGGACCCCGACGGGTTCTGGTCCGACCGCGCCAAGCTCATCGACTGGATGGAGCCCTTCAGCCAGGTCAGCCGCTTCGATCCCCCCCGCCACCAGTGGTACCTGGGCGGCAAGCTCAACGCCACCGTCAACTGCATCGACCGCCACGTGTACTCCGAGCGGCGCAACAAGGCCGCCCTCATCTGGGTGGGGGAGGACGGCGAGGAGCACGCCTACACCTACGGCCGCCTCTACCGCGAGGTGAACCGCTTCGCCAACACCCTCAAGAACCTGGGCGCCAGGAAGGGCGACCGGGTGATCATCTACATGCCCCTCTGCCCCGAGGGCGTCATCACCATGCTGGCCTGCGCCCGCATCGGCGCCATCCATTCCGTCGTGTACGCCGGCATGGGCACCCAGGCGCTCCGGGCCCGCATCGAGGACTGCGCCGCCAAGATCGTCGTCTGCTCCGACTTCACCTTCCGCCGGGGCAAGAAGGTGGCCCTGAAGCCCACCGTCGACGAGGCCGTCCGCGACCTGTTCAGCGTGGACCACATCATCGTGCACCGGCGCGGATCCCGCCCCGGCGACGAGCCCTTCACCTTCGAGTCCGAGCGCGAGCACGACTTCTACGACATCCAGGAGGCCCACAGCATCCACTGCACCCCGGAGCCCATGGATTCGGAGGATCCCCTCTTCATCCTCTACACCTCCGGCACCACCGGGAAGCCCAAGGGCGTCGTGCACGCCACCGGCGGCTACCTCGTGGGCGTCACCTACCTGGCCCGGGCCTTCTACCAGATCACCGACCGGGACATCTACTGGAGCACCTCGGACATCGGCTGGATCGTGGGCCACTCCTTCATCGTCTACGGGCCACTGTCCTGCGGCGCCACCGTGTTCTGCCGCGAGGGCGTGCCCGACTACCCCAGCCCCGAGGTCACCTGGGAGCTCTGCGAGCGGTACGGCGTGAACCTCATGTTCACGGCCCCCACCGCCGTGCGCATGTGGATGAGCCACGGCCCCGACGCTCCCAACAAGTACGACCTCTCCCGCCTGCGCCTCATCGCCTGCGCCGGCGAGCCCCTCAACCCCGAGGCCCACCACTGGGCCCAGAAGCACCTGGCGGGCCAGAGCAACGGCATGGTCGTGGACAACTGGTGGCAGACCGAGATCGCCGCCCCCGTCCTGGGCACCCTGCCCACCTTCGAGGCCCGGCCCGGCAAGGTGGGCAAGCCCATGCCCGGCGCCGTGGTCGAGGTGGTGGACGCCGAGGGCAACCCCGTCCCCGACGGTTCCGGCGGCCTCCTCATCCTCCGCAAGCCCCTGCCCTACATGATGCGCACCGTCTGGGGGGACCACGCCCGGTACGAGCACTACTGGAACCAGGTGCCCGGCGGCGTCTACACCGCGGGCGACATCGCCGTGAAGGACCGGGACGGCTACTTCGCCGTGCTGGGCCGGTCCGACGACGTGATGAACGTGGCCGGACACCGCATCGGCACCGCCGACGTGGAAGGCGCCCTGGTGCGCCACCCCGCCATCGGCGAGGCCGCGGTCATCGGCCTGCCCGACCCCGTCAAGGGCGAGCGCATCAAGGCCTTCGTGGTGCTGCGCTCCGGCGTCCAGGCCGGCCCCGGCCTCATCGCCTCCCTCAAGGACCACGTGCGCCAGGACCTGGGCCCCATCGCCGTGCCCTCGGAGATCGAGATCCGGACCTCCCTGCCCAAGACCCGCTCCGGCAAGATCGTCCGCCGCTACCTCAAGGCGGTGGAGATGGGCGAGGATCCCGGGGATCTGTCCACCCTGGCGGATTAATTACCAATTGTCCGATGGGGCCGCTCCCCCGGGAGCGGCCCCACTTTCGTCCGGACGGACCTAAACCTACCTCGCCTGCATGGGTATACCCTTCAGGAACCCCATCCTGGAGGGAGAATCTATGCACGCACGAACCTGGCTGGCCCTGCCCATGGTCCTGGCGGCCGGAGCGCCGGCCCACGCCCACCTGGACGCCAAGCTCATCCGGCAGCCCCACGTTTCCGCCACCCAGATCGCCTTCTGCTACGCGGGCGACGTGTGGGTGGTGGCCAAGGAGGGGGGCCTCGCCCAGCGCCTGTCCACCCCGGCCGGAGAGGAGTCCTTCCCCCGGTTCTCCCCGGACGGGAAGTCCATCGCCTTCACCGCCGCCTATGACGGCAACCAGGACGCCTACGTCATCCCCGCCGGGGGCGGCGTGCCCCTGCGCATCACCCACCACCCCCTCCCGGACCGGGTCGTGGGCTGGACCCCCGACGGCAAGTCCGTCCTCACCGCCTCCCTGATGGAATCGGGCAAGGACCGCTTCAGCAAGCTGTTCCGGGTGCCCAAGGCCGGCGGCCTCCCCGAGGCCTTCCCCGTGCCCTACGGCGAGTTCGGCGCCCTCTCCCCCGACGGCAAGGTCCTGGCCTACACCCCCATCTCCACGGACTTCCGCACCTGGAAGCGCTACCGGGGCGGCATGGCCTCCGAGATCTGGCTCTACGACCTGGAGAAGAAGACCAGCTTCCGCCTGCCCTCCCTGAACGGCTCCAACGATTCCCAGCCCATGTGGCACGGCGACCGCCTCTACTTCCTCTCCGACCGGGACGGCGCCAAGAAGAACAACGTCTGGTGCTACGACCTGAAGACCAAGGCCTTCCGCCAGGTGACCTTCTTCAAGGAATACGACGCCCACTTCCCGGCCATCGGCCCCTCCGACATCGTCCTGGAGGCCGGGGGCCGCCTGCACCGCCTGGAACTGCCCTCCGAGAAGCTCGTGGAGGTGAAGGTGGAGGTGGTCACCGACGCCGCCGTCCTCCGTCCCCGCACCGAGAACGCCGCCAAGCACATCCACAGCCTCACCCCCGGCCCCCAGGGAAAGCGCGCCATCCTGGAAGCCCGGGGTGAGCTCTTCAGCGTGCCCGCCGAGAAGGGCGCGGTGGTGAACCTCACCCGCACCCCCGGCGTCGCCGAGCGCTATCCCGCCCTCTCCCCCGACGGCAAGCAGGTGGCCTACTTCAGCGACGCCACGGGCGAGTACGAGCTCTACGTGCGGCCCGCGGACGGCACCGGCGCCCCCCGCCAGGTGACGAAGATGGGCCCCGGCTTCCGCTACAACATCCATTGGTCCCCCGACGGCAAGAAGGTCGTCTTCGCCGACGTGGCCATGCGCATCAACCTCTGCGACATGGAGACCGGCAAGGTCCAGGCCGTGGACAAGGGCCTCTTCCTGACCGAGGGGAACCTGCAGGGCTTCGACGTCACCTGGTCCTCCGACAGCCGCTGGGCGGCCTGGACCCGGGACACCGCCAACCGCAATTCCGTGGTGGTCCTCCTGGACGCCAAGGCGGGCACCATCCGCGAAGTGACCTCCAACTACTACAACGCCGAAGGCGTGGCCTTCGATCCCGCCGGCAGCTTCCTCTACCTGACCACGGGCCAGAACTTCAGCCCCACCTACAGCGACCTGGACAACACCTGGGTCTACAAGGACACCACGAAGCTGGCCGCCCTGCCCCTGCGCAAGGACGTTCCGAGCCCCCTGGCCCCCCGCAGCGACGAGGCCAAGGACGAGAAGAAGGACGAGAAGAAGGAGGACAAGAAGGACGACAAGGCCGCCGCGGGCCCCAAGGCCGTGGAGATCGACCTGGACGGCCTCGAGTCCCGCATGGTCCTCCTGCCCCCGCCGGCCGGCGACTACGGCATCGTGGGCGCGGTGAAGGGCAAGCTGGTCTACCGCCGCCTGGGGACCCCGGGTCCCGACGGCGAGCGCAAGGGCACCCTCTGCTTCTACGACGTGGAGGAGCGCGAGGAGAAGACGGTGCTGGCCGACGTGGACGTGGCCGCCCTTACCCCCGACGGCGCCCGGATCCTGGTGGGCCGCAAGGCGGACTACGCCTTCGTGGACGTCAAGCCCGACCAGAAGCTGGACAAGAAGATGCCCACCGCCGACCTGCCCATGACGGTGGACGCCCGGGCCGAATGGCGCCAGATCTTCAACGACGCCTGGCGCCTGGAGCGCGACATGTTCTACGATCCCGCCCTCCACGGCGTGGACTGGAAGGCCATGAAGGAGCGCTACGGCCGCCTCATCGACGCCTGCATGACCCGCGAGGACGTGAATTTCGTCCTGGGCGAGCTCATCGCCGAACTGAACGCCTCCCACGCCTACCGCGGCGGGGGCGACCAGGAGATGCCCGCCCAGAAGGGCGTGGGCATGCTGGGGGCCGACTACGCCCTGGAGAACGGCCGGTACCGCATCAAGCGCATCTACCGCGGCGCCTCCTGGGACGCCTCGGCCCGGGCCCCCCTGGCCCAGCCCGGCGTGAACGTGAAGGAGGGCGACTACCTGCTGGCCGTCAACCGGAACCCCCTGGACACCACCATGGATCCCTGGGCCGCCTTCCAGGGCCTGGCCGGCAAGACCGTCATCCTCACCGTGAACGACAAGCCCTCCATGGAAGGCGCCCGCGACGTCCTGGTGGAGACCATCCCCAACGAGATGCGCCTGCGCCACCTGGCCTGGGTGGAGGGCATGCGCGCCTGGGTGGACAAGGCCTCCAACGGCCGCGTCGGCTACGTCTACGTGCCCGACACCGGCATCGGCGGCCAGAACGACCTGGTGCGCCAGTTCCGCGGCCAGTGGACGAAACCCGGCCTCATCATCGACGACCGCTTCAACAGCGGCGGCCAGATCCCGGACCGCTTCGTGGAGATGCTCGGGCGCAAGGTCCTCAACTACTGGGGCGTGCGTGACGGCATGGACTGGCAGTGGCCCCAGATCGCCCACCAGGGCCCCAAGGCCATGCTGATGAACGGCTGGAGCGGCTCCGGCGGCGACTGCTTCCCCTTCTACTTCAAGCAGGCCGGCCTCGGGCCCCTCGTGGGCCGGCGCACCTGGGGCGGCCTCATCGGCATCAGCGGCGCCCCCGGCCTCATCGACGGCGGCAACATCACCGTGCCCACCTTCGGCATCTACTCCACCGCCGGCAAGTGGATCATCGAGGGCTACGGCGTGGATCCCGACATCGAGGTCATCGACGACCCCGCCCTCATGGCCCAGGGCCGCGACCCGCAGCTGGAGCGCGCCCTGAAGGAGGTCACCGACGCCCTGGAGAAGAACCCGCCCAAGGCGCCCGCCAAGCCCGCCTACCCCAACCGGGCGCATTGAGCGGACCGGTCACGGAATGAAAGGACGGCCCCTCCGGGGGCCGTCCTTTTTCAGTCCGCCGGGCCCCGGTCCTGGGGCTCGGGCCGCTCCCGCAGCAGGGCGATGTCCCGGGTGGGGGCGTTGCCGAAGTAACGGCCGTACTCCCGGGTGAACTGGGAGGGGCTGGCGTAGCCCACCCGCCGCCCCGCGCTGCCCGCGTCCAGGCTGCCCAGGAGCATCAGGCGCCGGGCCTCCTGGAGGCGGAGGGCCTTCTGGTACTGCAGGGGGCTCATGGAGGTGATGGCCTTGAAGTGCTGGTGGAAGGTGGAGGGGCTCATGTGCACGAGGCCCGCCAGGCGCTCCACGTCCAGGGGCTTGTCGAAGTGCGCCCGCACGTGGGAGACGGCCCTGGAGATGCGGTGGGTCCGGCTCTCCTCCTGCCCCGCCAGGGCCACCCGCCGCCCCAGGGGGCTCCGCAGGAGGCGGATGAGGATCTCGTCCATGACCAGGGGGGCGATGAGGTCCGCCTCCCCGGGCCGGGAGGCCAGTTCCACCAGCCGGAGGATGGCGTTGAGGAGGCCGGGGTCCGCCGCGTCCACGCACACCGCGGGCCCCTCCGGCCCCGGGGGCAGGCCCCGGGGGTAGACCTTCCCCGTCAGCTCCGCGATGCGGGAGGGCTCCAGGTCCAATCGGAGGCCCAGATAGGGGGCCTCCGTCACCTGGGCCGTGATGGGCACGTCCACGGTGTAGACCAGCATGCGGCTGGCGTCGTACTCGAAGACATCGGTCCCGAGCATCACCCGCTTGGCGCCCTGGGCCACGAGGCACAGGGCGGGGCGCTGCACCGCGTGGTGGAAGCCCTTCTGGGCCCGGGAGGCCCGGGAGGCGAAGACCCCCGGCAGGCGAAGCTCGAAGCTGCCGTCCACGGGCGCGTGGGCCGCCAGGAGGTCCCGGAGGCGGAGGAGGTCCGGGGCGGGATTCACGGTCAGCGCCCCACGAGGCGCTGCAGGTGCTCGGGGTAGCGCTCGCCCTGCACGGGGAGGGCGGAGGCCGCCCTCCCCAGGTCCGCGATCTCCTCCGCGTCCAGCTGGAGCGCCGCCGCCCCCAGGTTCTCGTCCAGGCGCTCCAGGCGCCGGGTGCCGGGGATGGGCACGATCCAGGGCTTCTGGGCCAGGAGCCAGGCCAGGGCCAGCTGGGCGGGGGTGGCCCCCTTGCGGGCCGCGAGGCCCTTGAGCAGATCCACCAGACCCTGGTTGGCCGCCCTCGCCTCGGGGGTGAACCGGGGCAGGCCGTTGCGGAAGTCGCCGGGGACGAAGGGGGTGGCCGCGTCGATGGCCCCCGTGAGGAAGCCCCGGCCCAGGGGGCTGAAGGGCACGAAGCCGATGCCCAGTTCCTCCAGCAGGGGCAGGATCTCCGCCTCGGGCTCGCGCCACCAGAGGGAGTACTCGCTCTGGAGGGCCGCCACCGGCTGGACCGCGTGGGCCCGCCGGATGGTGGCCGCGCCCGCCTCGGACAGGCCGAAGTGGCGGACCTTGCCCTCCCTGATCAGGTCCTGCACGGCCCCGGCCACGTCCTCGATGGGCACGGCCGGGTCCACCCGGTGCTGGTAGAAGAGGTCGATGGTCTCCACCCGCAGGCGCCGGAGGCTCGCCTCCGCCACGGCCTTCACGTGCTCCGGGCGGCTGTCCACCATTCCGAGGCCGGGCTCCTGGGGAACGCGGAAGCCGAACTTGGTGGCGATGGCCACCCTGCCCCGGAAGGGCGCCAGGGCCTCGCCCACCAGGTCCTCGTTGGTGAAGGGGCCGTAGACCTCGGCCGTGTCGAAGAGGGTGACCCCCCGCTCCACCGCGGCGCGGAGGAAGGCGATGCCCTCCGCGCGGTCCACGGGCTCGCCCAGGCCGTGGCTCAGGCCCATGCAGCCCAGCCCCAGGGTCGACACCTCCAGTCCCGAATTCCCCAGTTTGCGCGTCTCCATGGTTCCTCCTCAGGCCTTCAGGGAGGCCATGTCGATGACGAAGCGGTACTTCACGTCGCTCCGGAGCATGCGGTCGAAGGCCCCGTTGATGTCCTGCATGCGGATCATCTCCACGTCGGGGCTGACGCCGTGGGCGGCGCAGAAATCCAGCATCTCCTGCGTCTCGGGGATGCCGCCGATGAGGGATCCCGCCACCGCCTTGCGCCGCAGCACCATGGGGGCCGAGTTCAGCATGGCGTCCAGGGGCCCCAGGTAGCCCACCAGCACCAGGGTGCCGCTGGTGCGCAGGGTGGGGAGGTAGGGGTTCAGGTCGTGGGCGTAGGGCACGGTGTCGATGATCAGGTGGAAGCGGCCCGCGGCCTCGGCCATCTGGGCCCCGTCCGTGGAGAGCACCACGTGGTCCGCGCCCAGGCGCCGGGCGTCCTCCTCCTTGCCCGCGCTGCGGGTGAAGAGGGTGACCTCGGCCCCCAGGGCCTTGGCCAGCTTGAGGGCCATGTGGCCCAATCCTCCGAGGCCGACCACGGCCACCCGGGTGCCGGGGCCGGCGCCCCAGTGGCGCAGGGGCGACCAGGTGGTGATGCCCGCGCACAGGAGGGGGGCGGCGCTGGCCAGGTCCAGGGCCTCGGGGATGCGCAGCACGAAGTCCTGGGCGACGACGATGCGCTGGGAGTACCCGCCGTGGGTGACGCTGTGGTCGTGGCGGTCCCGGCCTCCGTAGGTGAAGACGCCCCCGTCGCAGTACTGCTCCTCGCCCGCCTCGCAGGCCTCGCAGGTGCGGCAGGAATCCACCAGGCAGCCCACGCCCACCGGGTCGCCGGCCTTGAAGCGGGTCACGGCGCCCCCCACGGCCGCCACCCGGCCGATGATCTCGTGGCCGGGGACGACGGGATAGGTGGTCCAGCCCCAGTCGTTGCGGGCCGTGTGCAGGTCCGAGTGGCACACGCCGCAGTACAGGATATCGATGACCACATCATCGGGGCGGGGATCGCGGCGTTCGAAGGAAAAGGGGCCCAGGTCCGAGGTGGGGGACGGGGCGGCGTAGGCGAGCACGGTGTGGGGCATGATTCCTCCCGGCCGGGGCCGCGAAGGGGCGGCCGGCACTGGGGAAAGTCTAGACCCGGAGGGACCCGGATCCTTGCCTGATCCTCCGAATTGCTCTCCCGATCCTCCGGACCCAAAGGAACGGCCCCCTTGCGGGGGCCGTTCCGGTGGGCGAAGGACCGTCCTACTTGAGGAAGGCCTCCTCCAGTTCCTTCCAGGCCAGGTCCTGGCCGTCGCCCTCGGCCTTGAGCTCGCGCAGGCGCTTGATCTCCTCGGCGTACCAGTCGACCACGGGGCGGCCGATCTTCAGGGACGGCAGCTCGGCAGCCAGGTCGGTGGGGGCCAGGCGGCAGATCCAGCCGTCCTTGTAGGGGCTGGCGGCCACGAGGGAGGGCTCCACCTTCAGGGCGGCGTTGTCCTCCACCACCTTGCCGGCGACGGGGGCGTAGAAGCGGATCACCTCGGCGCCCCGCTTGAAGGAGAAGAGGGCGTCGCCCTTGGCGACCACCTTGCCGGGCTCGGGCAGGACCACCTGTTCCACGGCGCCCAGGGCCTTGTGGGCGAAGTCGTCGACGCCGAGGCGGACCTGGCCGTCGGGCTCGATGCGGACCCAGGCGTGGCCTTCGGAAATGAAGGAGCCGCCGGGAACGCAGTACTCGCCGGCGGGGGCGTTCTCGGCCTGGGAGGGGCTCACGACGCGGACCGTGGGGGCCTTCTGGGCCTCGATGCGGGCCTGGCGCTTGACGAGGATGCGGTTCACGAACTCGGACAGCTCCTCGGCCGTGAAGGGCTTCTGCACGTACTCGGTGGCGCCGTGCTTCATGGTCTCCACGGCGGTCTCGATGGTGGCGTAGCCGGTGATGACGACCACGTCCACGTCGGGGCGCAGGTGCTTGACGGCCTTGACGACCTCGACGCCGTCCATGATGGGCATCTTGAGGTCGGTGAACACGAAGTCGTAGTCGTGGCGCTGGACGAGGTTCAGGGCCTCGGGGCCGTTCTCGACGGTGTCGACGTTGTAGCCCTCGAGCACCAGGATGCGGCGGAAGGAGTCGAGCACGATGGACTCGTCGTCCACGGCGAGGATGCGGGCCTTGGGCTCGGGAA
Organism: Holophaga sp.; assembly: GCA_035298525.1. Lineage (GTDB taxonomy): Bacteria > Acidobacteriota > Holophagae > Holophagales > Holophagaceae > Mesoterricola. The sequence goes on along the minus strand of DATGXY010000125.1, from coordinate 37,273 downwards.
CCTCGACCCGCTTGAGGGTCTTGACCTCGCCGGCCACGTCGAGGCGCACGGCGACCTTGAGGATCTCCTCACGGGCGGCCCTCTGGCGTTTCTCCTTGAGCCTGGCCGTGGTCTCCCGGATGGCGTAGTCGATGCCCACGAATGCGAGGAGCATGATGATGACGAGCAGCACGGTCATGGCAGTGCCTCCTTTTTGCTGTCTTGGTTACCGGTTTCAGGGTTCCTGGTAGGTATGCGGACTGAGAAGCACGTTCCCTTGCCGACTTCGGTCTTGACGTCGATGGATCCGGCGTGGCTCTCCACGATGCCCCAGGTCACGGCCAGGCCCAGGCCGGTGCCGCGGTTGCCCTTGGTGGAGAAGAAGGGCTCGAAGAGGTGGGGCAGGTCCTCGGGCTGGATGCCGGAACCGTTGTCCTCCACCTGGAACTCGACGAAGTCGCCGTCCATGGCCCGGGTGGAGAGGCGGATCTGCCCCTCGCCGGGCGTCACGACGTCCGCGGCGTTGAGGAGCAGGTTGACCACGACCTGCTGGAGCTGGTTGGCGTCGGCGTAGACCTGGGGCAGGTCGTCGGCCAGGGCCAGGGAGAGGTTCACCTTGCTCATGCTGAGCTGGTTCATCACCACCGCCAGGCTGTGCCGCATGACCTCGTTGAGGTCGATTGGGCGCCGGGAGGGCGGCGTGGGCCGGGCGAAGTCCAGCAGTTCCTTGATGATGCCCCGGCAGCGCTTGGTCTCGCGGATGATGACCTCCACGTCCTCGGCGCTGGGATCCCCCTCGGGGAACCGCTTGGCCATGAGCGAGGCGTAGGTGAGGACGCCCGTGAGCGGGTTGTTGATCTCGTGGGCGATGCCCGCCGCGAGGCGTCCCACGGAGGCCAGCTTCTCGGCCTGGGTGAGCTGGAGCCGGGTATCGGCCACCGTGCGGGTCATGCGGTTGAAGGCCTCGGCCAGGTGTCCCAGCTCGTGCCGGCCGTCCACCTTGATGGCGGTGGTGAGATCGCCGTCGGCCACGCGGCGGGTGCCCTCCATGAGGGCCTCCACGGGACGGACCACGAGGCGCCGGTTCAGGTACCAGATGACGAAGCCCGTGAAGAACACGGCGACCGCCGCCACCATGAGCACGTTGCGGCGGCCCCTCGCCATGTCGGCGTCGGCCTGGGCCAGGGAGACGTTCACGTCGAGCACGCCCAGCACCCGCTGCTGCCTGCCGTGGGCGTGGCAGGCGGCGGTGTAGCAGGAGGGCTCGTTGGGGATGGGATTGATGATGCCCAGCACCCGGGTGCCGTCGGTGTCCCGGAAGATGCGGGCCCTGGCGTTGATGTCCAGCTTCTCGAGGGGCTTGCCTTCCTGGTGGCAGGCGTAGCAGGCCTCTCCCCGCTTGTCGAGGACGGTGCCCGTCTCGGCCTCGCTGGAGCTGAACATGATCCGGCCCTCCTTGTTGAAGAGCCGGACCTTGCGGATGCCTTCGCCCCGGAGGCCGCCCAGGGTGCGGATCTGGCGGTGCAGTTCCTCCCGGCGGTTCTCGAGCATGTCGTAGTGGGTCGAGGTCTTGATGGTCTCGCCCAGCTGGTTCGCGTTGCGCGTCAGCTGGGCGATCAGTTCCTCGTTGTGGCTGCGCATCGTGACCAGGGACATGACGCCGATCACCAGCGCCGAGACGAGGCTGGCTCCGATGATCAGGCGGGTGCCGATGCGCGTGCCCATGTCAGTGGCCCTCTTCGGCGGGAACGAGGGCGGGGGACGCGCCCCGCTTCTGGCGCCGCGCGGGGGCGGCCTCGGGGAAGATGGGCAGGAACCTGCAGGCCAGGGCGAAGACCGCCATGCCGATGCCCACCAGGGCCAGGGAGACGGTGATCTCCATGACGGAGGGGACGTAGCGGATGCCCGCGGAGCGCTCCATGCCGGTGACGCTCACGTTGAGTCGGTTCACCACGAAGCCCATGACGGCGAAGAAGGAGCCCATGACGAGGCCGGTGGGATTGTTGCGGATCTTGTCGATCGCCAGCATGATCACCGGGGCCAGCACGCCGATGGCGAACTCCAGGATGAACATCTTGCCTTCGTAGGTGAGCCCGATGATATCCCTGAACGCGCCGTTGTGGGCGATCGTCTGGATGCGCATGAGTCCGTATATCGAGAGCACCGCCACCATCACGCGGCCCAGGGGGGCCAGCAGATCCATCTCCAGGTGCCTGCCGAAGGTGCGGCCGCTGAGGTAGGACTCGATGACGACCATGCCCAGGCCCGCGCCCACGGCGGAGGTGAAGAAGAGGAGCGGCAGCAGCTGGGTGTACCAGATCGGGTGGAGCTTGGAGGGCACGATGAGGTAGACCGAGCCCAGGGAGGACTGGTGCAGCGTGGAGAGGCAGACGCCCACGATGACGAGGGGGGTGATGAACTTGTGGATCAGGTGGGCCAGCTTGTGGAAGCCGAAGCGCTCGAGGACCACCGGGGAGAACTCGATGGAGAGGACCGTGGTGTAGAGCATCACGCACCAGGCCACCTCGAACATCACCGAGTGGTGGTTCCAGTAGATGATGGCGTGCCAGATGTTCCAGGGCTGGCCCAGGTCGAGCAGCAGGGCGACGATGACGAAGATGTAGCCGAGGAAGCCCGTGAGGATGGTGGGCCGCACGATGGGCTCGTAGTCCTTCAGGTTGAAGAGGTGGACGCAGGCCGTCACCGTGAAGGCGCCGGCGGCGAGGCCCACGCCGCAGAGGAGGTCGAAGCCGATCCAGAGGCCCCAGGGGAACTTGTCGCTGAGGTTGGTGACGGCGCCCAGGCCCTTGGTGAAGCGCAGGAAGGCGATGACGAGGAAGGCCAGGGTGAGGACGGCGCACATCACCGTCCAGAACCCGACGCGGAAGCGGTCCTGACGAACAGAGGTTTCCATCACTCGGCTCCTTCCGCCTTGGCGACGTCGTCACGGCGCTTGGTGATCCAGTGGATCGCGTACAGGGAGGCGGCCCACACGGCCACGAAATCGGGGATCTTGGAGAGCACCTGCCAGGTGCGCATGGGCGGGGCCTCCTCGGGCAGGCCCGTCTTCAGGCCCAGGCTCGCGAAGGGCACGCCGGAGATCATCAGGACGCCGGTGCCGCCGACCTCCTTGATGCCGTAGATGGCCTCCTGGTAGGTGCCCGGGTTGGACCGCATGCGCTCACGGGCGTCCATGATCAGGTCCTTGCGGTCACCGAAGACCGTGGCCTGGGTGGGGCAGGCGGTGGCGCAGGCCGTGGCCTGGCCGTCCTTGACCCGGTCGTAGCACATGATGCACTTGCCGACGACGGGCACCGCGCGGTCCCACTGGTACTTGGGCACCTCGAAGGGGCACGCCAGCATGCAGTAGCGGCAGCCCATGCACTTGTCGGCGTCGTAGACGACGGGGCCCTCCTTCGTCTTGTGGAGGGCGGCCACGGGGCACACCGAGGCGCAGGAGGGCTCGATGCAGTGCATGCACAGCTGGCGCACGAAGGCGCCCTGGTGCTCCTTCACCACCGTCCAGGTATAGGCCGTGGTCTGCTCCTGCACCTCCCCTGGGAGCTTGTTCTGCTCCTTGCAGGCCTGGGAGCACGCGTGGCAACCCACGCAGCGCGTCGAATCATAGAGAAGTCCGACCGTCATACGGCCTCCCAACTCGTCGTTCCGTGAATGGCCCTCACGATCACCAGGGCCTCCTATTTCAAGAATTTTTTCATCATACACCTATTACGATCTTTTTTTCTCGATTGTGATGCGGGTCACCTGAATCAGACCGCGCCGGTCGGAAATAGCCTTGGAAATCCCCTTGGGGTGAGGGGTTACAATGAAGTGAAACCGAGGACACCGGAGGAGCCCATGCGGACCTTTTCCTTCAAGATCGACCCACTTACGGGCGAGGAATACTACGAGGTCTACGCCCGGGGCCGGCAGCTCCTCAACGATCCCCACCTCAACAAGGCCTCCAGCTTCTCCCCCGAGGAGCGGGCCACCCTCGGCCTGGACGGCCTGGTCCGCTCCGCGGTCAACGACCTCGACACGCAGGTCCGCCGCGCCTACGAGGCCTTCCTCCACAAGCCGGACGATCTGGAGAAGTACATCTTTTTGGTCGCCCTCCAGGACCGGAGCGAAGTGATCTTCTACAAGCTGGTCACGGACCACCTGAAGGAGATGGTGCCCATCGTCTACACCCCCACCGTGGGCACGGCCTGCCTGCAGATGAGCAGCATCCAGCGCCGCTTCCGGGGCGTCTTCATCACCCCCGAGAACATCGGACATATCGATCAGGTATTCCAGAACATCACCCTCCCCCAGGTGGACCTCATCGTCGTCACGGACGGCGAGCGCATCCTGGGCCTGGGCGACCTGGGTTCCGACGGCATGGGCATCCCCGTGGGCAAGGTGAGCCTCTACGTGGCCGCGGGCGGCCTGCATCCCCACGTGTGCCTCCCGGTGTGCCTGGACGTGGGCACCAACAACCAGCGCCTCCTGGACGATCCGGGCTACCTGGGCTACCGCCAGCCACGCCTGCGCGGCGAGGCCTACGAGCGCATCGTCGAGACCTTCGTCATGGCCGTCAAGCGCCACTTCCCCGACGCCCTCCTGCAGTGGGAGGACTTCGGCAAGTCCACGGCCTTCAAGAACCTGGAGCGCTACCGGGACCGCATCCTCTCCTTCAACGACGACATCCAGGGCACGGGTTCCACCGCCCTGGCCGCGCTCATGACGGCCATGCGCATCAAGAAGGGCCGCTTCTCCGACGAGCGGTACATGATCGTCGGCATGGGCCAGGCCGGCACGGGCATCGCCATGAACATCCTGGCCGCCCTGGAGAACGAGGGACTCTCCCGCGAGGAGGCCGCCTCCCGCATCTTCGCCGTGGACATGCAGGGCCTCCTCGTGGAGGGCGACACCGCCCTGGAGGAGCCGCAGCGCCCCTTCGCCCAGACCCGGGCCGCCGTGGCCGACTGGAATCTGGAGACCCCCGGCCGGATCGGCATGATGGACGTCGTTCGCAACGGCAGGCCCACCGTGCTCGTGGGCGTCACCGCCCAGACCGGGCTCTTCAACGAGCAGGTCCTCCAGGAGGTGGGGCGCAACACGGAGCGCCCCATCGTCTTCGCCCTCTCCAACCCCACCTCCAAGTGCGAGGCCACCCCCGAGCAGGTGTGGAAGGCCACCGGCGGCCGGGGCCTCGTGGCCACGGGCAGCCCCTTCCCGCCCATGGAATGGAACGGGCGCACCCTGCGCTCCAGCCAGTGCAACAACATGTACATCTTCCCCGGCGTGGGTCTGGGCGCCCTGGTGGCGCGGGCCTCCAAGGTCACGGACGGCATGCTGCTGGCCGCCAGCCGCGCCATCAGCGAGATGGTGACCCCCGAGCAGGAGGCCCAGGGCCTCATGCTGCCCCCCATGGAGGAGATCCGCCGGGCCTCCGCCGAGGTGGCCTTCGCCGTGGCCCGCCAGGCCCGGGAGGAGGGCCTCGGCCGGCGCGTCTCCGACGAGGACCTGCGCAGGGTCGTGGAAAAGGCCCAGTGGAACCCCCACTTCGTGCCCTACCGCGCCGGCTAGCGGGCACCTTCCAACCTGCGATCCCATCCTGGGCCCCACGTCGGCCCCGGGGTGGGGTTGTGGGGCGTGGGGATAAATATATACTTGTGTATATATGAGAGGCATCCATGCCCGCCCCCAAATCACCCCCTGAATTCCCGGTGAAGCTCTTCAAGCACGGAGGCAGCCAGGCAGCCCGCCTTCCCAAGGAACTGCGCATCGATGGGCTTGAAGCCATCGGATACCGGGAGGGGGAGACCATCGTGCTGAGGCCGGCGCCCAGGTCCGCCTGGCCCCGGGACTGGTGGGCCAGCTTCGGGCCCGTGGGAGAGGATTTCACCCTTCCGGAACCCCTCCCGCCTTCCCCGCACCGGGATGTGGCCCTGGAGGACCTGTGAGGTTCCTGCTCGATTCGGACACCTGCATCCTGGCCCTCCGGCACGACCCCGCGGTCAAGGCCCGGCTCCAGGCCCTGCCGCCCGCGGATGTGGCGACGAGCGCCATGAACGAGGCCGAACTGCGATACGGAGCCCTGAACAGCCAGGATCCGGACCGCCGCACCCGGGACGTGGAGGCCTTCCTGGCGCCCATCCAGGTGCTCCCCTTCGACGAGGACGCCGCGCGGCACCACGCGAGGCTGCGGCAGGCCCTCAAGGCCAGGCCCATCGGCGAGCGGGATCTGGTCGTCGCCAGCGTGGCCATGGCCCACCACCTCACGGTGGTGACCCACAACCTGAAGGAGTTCGCCCGGGTCCCCGGCCTCCGGGTCCTGGACTGGCGCGCCGGCTAATCGCTCCAGGCGTGGCCCACGAACTCGGGCCGGCAGGGGCTCAGGACGTGGCGGAGGACGCTGCCGGTGCGGGCTTCGCGGAAGAGGGGGCGCATGACCTCCTCGAAGCGGGTGAGGGTGGTGCCCTTGGCCACGTCCTCGTCGAAGAGGAGGACGGGACCGGCCCGGAAGGCCTCCAGGTGGGCCAGGTCGCTGGGGGCGAGGATGGGGTCCTGGTCGTTGCGCTTGAACATGGAGAAGCGGACGAAGTACAGGGGCGCGTCCACCAGGTTGGCGAAGACGAGGCCGCTCATGATGCTGCCGTGGGCCGCGCCGACCACCAGGGCGGGGCGGAAGGCGGCGAGGACGTGTTCCGCCAGGGCCCGGATCCAGCGGGGATTGGAGGCCCGCCAGGTGTACCGGTCCTTGGTGCTCATGTAGACGAAGCCCTCCAGGATCTCCGGCAGGCCCCGCTCGAAGGCCTCCAGCTCCGCCACGGCGCCGTCCTGGAGGCCGTACACGGCCCGGGCTGCGTGGATCGAGTCCAGGAAGATGGCGTTGGCGTGGCGCTCCACCGCGGGCGGGTAGTGGGCCTGGAAGCGGCTCTTCTCGGAGACCTCGAAGTAGTAGGTGGGGTGCAGGGGCAGGCCCTGCTCCACGCAGATCTTGTAGTTGAGGGCCACGTTCACGAGGGCCGGGGCCAGGAGGTAGAGCCTGAGGCTGTCGTCCCAGTACGAGGCGGGCATGGAGGCGGGGTCGGCCAGGGCCGCGTCCCGGCCGGCGATGACCCGGGGCAGCAGGGCCCGAAGCTCGGCCAGGAGGTCCTCGTAGGGCGCCTCGAACGCCATGGCCTCGGGGGGATCCTCCCAGTCGGCGTAGACGAGGCGCTCCAGCATCAGAGGAGGCCCTTGGCCTTGAGCGCCTTCAGGGTGCCGGGAAGCCGGTTGAGGGCCGCCTGGGCCTCCAGCCACTCCCGGTGGGGCCGGGCCAGGTAGCCGCTCATCATGGCCCCGTCGGGCACGTCCTTGCCCACCATGGTGTTGCCGGTGCAGATGACCCCGTTGCCGATGTGGATGTGGCCGGCCGTGCCGACCTTGCCGGCCAGGGTCACGTGGTGGCCCAGGGTGGTGCTGCCGCTGACGCCGGTCATGGAGGCCATCACGCAGTGCTCGCCGACCTGGACGTTGTGGGCGATCTGGCAGAGGTTGTCGATCTTGGTGCCCGCGCCGATGCGGGTGGGGCCCAGGGCGCCCCGGTCGACGGTGGACGCCGCGCCGATCTCCACGTCGTCGCCCACCTCGACCCAGCCCACCTGGGGGATCTTGCGGTGGACGCCCTGCACGGGCACGTAGCCGAAGCCGTCGGACCCCAGCACGGCGTTGGCGTGTACGCGCACGCGGTCGCCCAGGATCGTGCCCCGGTAGAGCACGGCCCCCGGGAAGAGCTCGCAGTCCTCGCCCACCACGCAGTCCTCGGCCACGTGGGCCCCGGGGTGGATGCGGGTGCGGGCCCCGACGCGGGACCGGGCCCCCACGGTGGCGCCGAAACCGAGGCGCACCCCCTCGCCCAGGACGGCCGCGGGGTGCACGGGGCCGTCGTGGAACTCGGGCTCCGGCTCGGGGTTGAGCCAGCCCACGGCCTGGGCGAAGGCCCAGTAGGGGTTCTTCACCACGAGGACGGGGCGGTCCCCCAGGTCGGCGCCCGCGTCGGCCAGGATGAGGCCGGCGCCGCTCTCCTTGGCCTTGGCGGCGTACTTGGGGTTGGAAAGGAAGCTCAGGTCCCCGGGCCCGGCCTGGTCCAGGGGCTGCACACGGGCGAGGATACGGTCGGGGGGGCAGCCCTTCAGGACGCCCTCGAGGCGGTCGGCGAGTTCGGCGGCGGCAAGGCTGGGTGCGGGCATGGCGTCCTCTCAGGGATGGCCTATTGTCCTTGATCCCGGGCCGAAGCCAAAACCTGAATTCCGCCGCCGGATCTGGGCTAGAATCGTCGGTCCGAGGAGGCTCCCATGTCCGCTGCGGGTACCCGGGAGGCGTTCCAGATCAAGATCGTGCTGGCGGAGACGGATCCCCCGGTGTGGCGGAGGCTCCAGGTCCCCGTGGGCCTCAGCCTGGCCCGGCTCCACCGGGCCATCCAGGCCGCCTTCGGGTGGGAGGACGAGCACGCCCACCTCTTCCGCGTCCACGGCCGGGAGTACGGCCCCCGGAGCGCGGACCCGGCCCTCGCCCTCAAGGCCGAGACGACGACCCTGGCCAGCCTGAGGGTGGCCGTGGGCGACGTGTTCGCCTACGAGTACGGCCTGGAGGAGGCCTGGACCCACCTGCTCACCGTGGAGGAGCGCCTGAGGCCCGGGACGCCCCTGGAGGGGCCGGTGTGCGTGGCGGGGCGCATGGCCTGCCCCCCCGAGGGTTCCGGCGGGCCCTACGCCTTCCGGGAGCGCCTCGCCGCCGCCGAGGACCCCAGCCATCCCGAGCACGGGCAGGCCCGGGCCTTCTTCCCCGCGGGCTGGGAGAGCTCCCGCTTCGACCGGGAATCCGCCAACGCCGCCCTCAGGACCGCCCGGGGATGATATGAACGAGGGGGACCGCGCGGTCGTTTCGCCCTCCTGCCCCCATCACGTCCGGCTACCAGGCCTCCAGGAACGCCCGCGCCGCGGCCTCGGCCGCCGGGGAGATGTGCCCGAAGCGCAGGAGCCGCTCGTTGAACTCGAAGTTGAGCTCCCGGTTGTCGTCCAGGACCATCTCCAGCTGCTCGCGGTGGATGGCCTCGTCCGAGAGGTAGTGCCAGAAGACGGCCTCGGCCAGGGTGTCCCGCCCCGCCACCCGGGCCTCCCAGTGGACCCGCAGCAGGCTGCGCCAGGCCGCCCTGCGCAGGCTCCCCTCCCCGTCGATGCCCTCCTGCCAGAGGGGCCCGGCCCAGGTGAGGACCAGTTCCACCGCGGCGGCCTCGTCCCGCTCCGCCAGTCGCAGCGCCAGCTCCCCCAGGTCGAAGGCCACCGTCTCCAGGGCGAAGGCCATGCCGTTCCTGGCCGCCAGGCGCCCGTAGTGGAGGAGGTGGGCCACCCCCGCGTCCATGGAGGCCCGGGAGCCGTGCAGGTGCTCCATGAGGAGCCGGTAGTGGTAGCACAGGTTCATGAAAGGCCGGGGGTCCCGGCGGTCCACCGCTTCCCGCAGCAGGGTGTTCAGGCTCATGAGGTGCAGTTCCAGCACCCCGTCCCGGCCCGCCTCCGCGGCCTGGAGGGCGGTGCCCACCAGGTGGGCGGCCAGTTCCGAAAGGACCTCGTGCTCCCGCCCGCTGGACACCTCCATGATCTTCAGGGTCTGGCCCAGGACGTAGGCCTCGGGCCAGAGCCGCGCGGACCGCAGGTGGTCCTGGCCCTCCTGGGTGAGGCCGGGCACGAACCAGGCCCGGGCGTCGCGCCAGGCGCCCCCCTCCCCCCCGGCCACCACCGCCGCCAGGAGGGTGCGCAGGGAATGGAGGGCGTGGAGCACCAGCTGGCGGTCCCCCCGGGCCATGCCCGTCATGGCGATATTGGAGATGACGTCGATCATGGGGAAGAGCTGCCCGGCGTGGTGCCCGGGTCGGCGGCCCGCCTCCAGGGCCCCCAGGTGGCGGATGCCCATGCGGGTCAGGCGGGGCATGAAGTACGTGGGCCGCAGGAACTGGCTGAGGGCGAAGAGGAAGGGCAGGGAGAGGCTGAGAAGGGCCAGGCATACCACGGCCACGCCCCCTTCCGCGATCCGGATCCAGGGATGGCCCGGCGGCACGTAGTGGGCGGAGAGCAGGAGCAGGTGCCCCGTCCCCACGGTGCCCAGCCCCGCCAGGATGATGGGGTGGGTGACGTACACCTTCACGAGGCGGGGGGTGTACAGATTGGCCGTGAGGGGGATGATGAGGGCGATGCTCGTCATCATCACGGTGGAGTACTGGTTGAGGAGGCGGCTGGCGGTGGGCACCCCCAGGGGCTCGAACCAGCGCAGGCCGCCGATGCGGGAGAAGGCCAGGCCCACCGCCACGGCGAAGGCCACCGAGGCCGCCAGGAACAGCTTGGGCGGCAGGCCTTCCCCCTGGTCAGGGCCTTGGACGTGCTTCATAGGGGACTCATCGGCCCTCGCCCCCCGCCCCATGAGATCCGGATTGGGCCTCCGGGGGGATCCGGTCCAGAATGGAAGGTCATCCCCCCGAGGCCCCATGCGACTCCCCGCCATGCTCTGCGCCCTGCTCCTCGCCGCCCCCCCGGCCCTTTGCGACGGCGCCACCCGCCTCATCCAGTCGGCGCCCTCGGAGACGGCCCTGGCCCATCCCGCCCTGCCCTTCGCCCGGGACGCCTGGGTGGAGGTGATCCGCGGGGCCCGGGAGCGCCTGGACTTCGCCGAGTTCTACATCGCCCAGGTCCCGGGCGGGGCCCTGGAGCCCGTGCTGGCGGCCCTGGAGGACGCCGGCAGGCGCGGGGTGCGCATCCGCTTCGTCCTCTCCAGCCGCATGCTGGACCAGGACAAGGCCTCCCTGGAGCGCCTGAAGGCGGTCAAGGGGCTGGAGCTGCGCATCTTCGACATGAAGGGCGTCTCCAGCGGCATCCTCCACGCCAAGTACTTCCTCGCCGACGGCCGCGAGGCGGTCCTGGGCAGCCAGAACTTCGACTGGCGGGCCCTGGAGCACATCCACGAGCTGGGCATCCGCTCCACGGAGCCCGCCATCGTGGACCGCCTCCAGGCGGTCTTCGAGGCCGACTGGGCCTTCGCCAAGGACCACGCGCGCCCCGCGGCGGGACCCAGGCCCGCCCCCGCCGGGGACCTGGAGCTGGTGGCGAGCCCGCCCTTCCTGAACCCGGCCGGCGTGAGGCCCGCCCTGGACGCCCTGGTGGAGCTCATCGACGGGGCGAAGACCTCCGTCCAGGTGCAGCTGCTCCAGTACAGCCCCGTGGCCCGGAAGGGCACCTACTGGCCCGCCATCGACCGGGCCCTGCGGGCCGCCTCCGTCCGCGGGGTGAAGGTCCGCCTCCTCATCTCGGACTGGGTCTTCAAGAGCCGCGGGCTGGCCCACCTGAAATCCCTGGCCGTGCTCCCCGGGGTGGAGGTGCGCATCGCATCGGTGCCCGAGGCCTCCACCGGCCACATCCCCTTCGCCCGCACCATCCACAGCAAGTACATGGTCGTCGACGGCGCCGTCCTCTGGTTGGGCACCAGCAACTGGGAGGAGGACTACTTCGAGGCCAGCCGCAACGTGGAGGCCATCCTCCGCCGTCCCGAGCCCGCGCGCCAGGCCATGGAGGTCTTCGAGCGGGTGTGGACCGCCCCCTTCACCAAGGTCCTCGATCCCGTGGGAACCTACGCGCCGCGCAAGGTGGATTGACCGGTCCCCCCCGGGCGGCCCCCGTCATGCGAATCAGGCGACCCCGGCCTTGCCGGCGAGCTTGCGGAAGAGGCCCAGCTGGCCCAGGTGGTAGGTCTCGTGCCAGGCCAGGAAGCGCAGGCCATCGGCGAGGGTGGAGGTGCCGTCGGGCAGGGTCCGCCCCAGGGGTCCGGCCAGGGCCTCGGCGGTGAGGGCGTCCCAGCCCCCGGCCATGGCCTCGCCGGCGGCCCTGAAGGAGGCCAGGACCTTCCCCATGTCCAGGTCGGCGGGCACGTCGGCGGCGCTCTTCCCCCGGGCGAAGCAGGCCATCCAGGGCTCCTCGGCCCGGGGGAGGCCCAGCATGGCCAGCCCGCTCTGGCGGTACAGGGCCAGGTGCCCCGCGATCCACCGCGGATCGTGCCCGGCGGCGTCCCTCACGGCCCAGTCGGCCTCGAGGAAGTCGCCCACGGCGCGGTCCAGCATGTACGTGCCCAGGGCGTAGTTCTTCGCGACGGGCTCCAGGACGGGCAGCATGGTCCACCTCCGGCGCCAAGTGTAGCGCGGGGCGGGGAGGCCGGGATCGTCCCCGGCCGCCCCGCCCCGGCGGGCCTTGCCGGACTACTGGGCCTTCAGCGTCCCCACGGCGAGGGGGATGTCCACGACCTTGCCCTTTGCCAGGATCTCGGCCTCGTTGTACGTGCCGTCCTGGGCCATGGCGCCGAGGTCCTCGGGGATCATGCGGGCCTTGAGCACCGTGAGGGGCACCGTGTCGCCGGCGGCCAGGCCCTTGGCGGCGTCGAACTCCACCGCCACCTGGAGAAGGGGCTGGGTGACCACCTTGGCGTCGATGAGGCGGTCCTTCTGGAACACGCCGACGGTGAGGACGTTGCCGGGCCTGACGCCGGCGGCCAGGAAGACCGGCTCCGGGTCCTCGGGGGGGAAGAGCTCGCTCCGGTGGTAGTTGAGCAGCTGGAAGACCCCCGTGTCGCGCACGTGCCAACCGTTGGCGAAGCCGCCGAAGGCGACCTTGGCGCCGGCCTGCAGGTTGAAGCCCACGCCCCGGCTGCGGACGCCCACGGGCCCCACCAGGTTCAGCACCAGGCGGGTCGAGGTGGAGGAGGCGTCCTTCACCAGGCGCCAGCCGGAGCCGGCGGGATCGGTGTAGGCCAGGCCCTTGGCCGCGACCGGCGGGGGGGCCGGGGCCTCGGTGGTGTTCCCCCCGCCGCAGGCGACGGCCAGGGCGAGGATCAGGGCGGAAAGGCATGCGGTGATGTGCTTGCGCATGGGTAGCCTCACTTCTGGCTCTGGGGCAGGCCCCAGGCGGTGCGGATGGCCGTCTGGAAGAAGTCGGCGTCCATGTCCTCGACCCAGGGACCGCCGTAGGGGCTGTGGCTGGGCTTGAGGGAGTAGGGCATCCAGTAGGAGATGGCGGTGCTGCCCATGTCCACGGCGTCCTGCTCTGCGTCGTCGTCGGTGTCCAGGTTCACGGTGAGGGCGAAGCCCTGGGCGTACTGGCCGGGCTCGGCCACGCTGCTGGCGGTGAGGATGAACCAGCCCAGCTTGTAGGGCGCGGTCCAGGTGCCGTCGGCGTTGATCCGGCCGTAGGCGGAAGGATCCGTGCCCAGGGGGTTGTTCACGGCGGCGGGGCTGCCCCCCGCCTTCCAGGCCACGCGGGTGTCGGCGTTGTTCAGCACCTGGGCCACGGGGCGGAGGCTGACCCCCAGGGGCACGATGGTGGTGCGGGACATGAGGGAGCCGGGATTCCGGCCCAGGAAGCCCCCTTCGCGGATCACGGGGAAGGTGACCCGGGTCAGGAGGGGCTCGCCCTCCACCTGCACGTTGACGGCGGTGAAGGCCCGCTTCACGGCCGTGACCTCGGCGCTGCCCGCGCCGTACAGCTCGGTGGCGGCGGTCACCACGCCCGCGGCGGCGGTGTGATAGGTATCCTGCGCCCCCAGGTGCTCGGTGAGGGCCTTGAACCAGATGCGGCCGGCCTTGTCCATGCCGATGCCCTGCATGCCCCCGGGCAGGTACGCGCTGTGGCCCGGATGGGAGGCGGAGGCGGGGGCGCCCTGGGACAGGTAGTAGAACCACCGGTTGAGGGGCCCGCTGTTGTAGTGCACGTCGAGCCAGTCCAGGCCCTCGTACCAGTTGTCGGCGCTGAGGCCGTCGGAGCTTGGGCGGATCATGGAACGGAGGGCGCCCGCGGGCCTCACCTTGGATCCCACCAGCCAGTCGCCGCCCTCGGGGATCGTCGCGTCGGCGCCGGCGGGCCGGCCCGCGTAAGCCTCCACCAGCTGGCCCATGATGTCCGATGCGCCCTCGTTGAGGCCGCCGGATTCGCCGCCGTAGCTGAAGGCCGCCGTTTCCCAGGTGAGGCCGTGGGCCAGTTCGTGGGCGGTGACATCCACCTCGGTCAGGGACATGCAGCCTCCGGGGTTGCCGGGGATCACCCGCACGGTCCCGTCGGCGTTGCGCAGGGCCCGGTCCTCGAAGTAGGTGCCGTCGCCGAAGAACATGCCGTAGATCCAGTGGCTCCAGAAGGCGTTGTCGAAGGGCAGGCCCGTGCCCTGCTCGCGGATGTGGACCTGGGCGAAGGGGGTGGTTCCCTTGCCGTCGATGCCGTCCCGCCCGAACACGTTCTTCAGCAGGTCCCAGGTCTGGGCCAGGCCGAACTGGGCGTCCACGGCCGCGGTCTGGCCGTTGGCGTCCCCCTCGTGGGGATGGCCCTGGAAGCCCAGGCCGTCGCCCCATTCGTTGGTGGCGTTCCCCTCGTAGAACCTGTTGAGGCCCCAGACCTCGTAGTTGCCGGGATCGCCGCCGTCGTGGGCCTCCCACATGGTGAACATGCCGGTGAGGTCCTTGCCCTCGTACATCTGGAAGTAGGGGTTGGGCTGGCTGCCCCGGCCCAGGTCCCTCAGGGTGTAGGTGCCGTCCTCCGCCTTGGCGGTGTCCAGGGACACGGGTCCGCAGTACTGGCCCCGGCCGGTGCCCTTCGCCGGGGCGGGGGCCGCCTGGCGGCGGAGGTTGTCGTCCTTGCGGAGGATGGCGCCGGTGCGGGCGTCCACCACCAGGAGGGCGTCGGTGATGCCGTCGGCGGCGTTCCAGGTGCCCACGTTCACCTCGTACGCCCACACGTAGGGGTCCGCCCCGGGACGGCTGAGGATGGACCAGTCCCGGTCCGTCACGAAGCGTCCCGCCTGGGCGTCCCACTTCACCCGCAGGCCGCCGGTGAGGGCGGTGGGGAAGACGACGAGGGAGGTGCGGGGGGCCATGGGCTGGCCCTTGAGGCGGAGCTGGCCCAGGGCGGCCTTCTCGGCCTGCTCCTGGGTGAGGACGGGGCTCCCGGCGGGGGCGGCGTCCGCCAGCAGGCCGGAGGCAAGGAGGCGGGCGCTGCCGTCGGCCTCCACATGGCCGATGCCGCCCGCCCCCCAGACCCGGATGCCCTGCCAGGTCTGGTCATAGCGCACCACGGTGCGCCCTTCGGGGGTGGTGACGGCGTTGCGGATGGAAAGGGAGGCTCCGGGCCGGAAGCCCAGCTCGGGCAGGCGCTGGCGGGCCTGGACGAGGGCGGTGGCCGCCCTTTCAGGCTGCCGGGCTTTGAGGGCCCGGAGGGTCTGGGGGGCCAGGGGCGCGGCCGCGAGGGCCGCCCCGGCGGCGAGGCAGAGGCCTAGGCCGCGGACCGCCCTGGGGGGGAGGATCTTCATGGGCTGCTCCAGGAAAGGGGATGCGGGGAGGGGGACCTACTGGGCGCTGAGGGTGCCCACGGCGACGGGGATGTCGGTCAGGCGGGACTTGGAGATCACGTCGGCGTAGCTGGAGAGATCGCCGATATCGGCGGGGAGGATCCGGGCCTTGGCCACGGCCAGGGGCAGCGGGTCCCCGGCCTTGAGGGCGGCGGCGGGGTCCAGTTCCAGGGCGATGCGCACCACGGGGGCGGTGACGGCCTTGGCGGTGGCGCGGCGGTCCTTCTGGAAGATGCCCACCGTGAGGAGGTTGCCCGGCTTGACGCCGGCGGCGAAGAAGGTGGGTTCGGGGGTGGCGGGCGGATTGTCGGGATCCACGACCACGGTCTTCAGCTCGAAGACCCCCGTGGGGTTCGCGTGCCAGCCGTTGTCGAAGGTGGTGAAGCGCACCTGGGCCCCGGCCTGGAGGTTGAAGCCCACGCCCCGGCAGGTGGTGCCGCCGGGCCCCACCAGGTTGAGGACGAGCCGGGTCGGGGTGGAGGTGGCGTCCCGCACGAGGCGCCAGCCGGTGCCCTGGGGATCCACGTAGGCGAGGCCGGTGGCCTCCTGGGGTCCCCGGGAGGTGGAGCCCCCGCAGGCGGCCAGGAGGAGGAGGGCCGGGAGGCAGAGGAGGAGGAGGGCCCCGCGGGCCTTGGACATGCTCATGGCTTACCCCAAGCGTTCTTGATGGCGGTCTGGAAGAGTTCCACGTCGAGGTCGTCCACCCACGAGCCGCCGTAGGGGCTGTGGGACCACTTCAGCACCTGGGAGAGGTTCCAGGAGCAGGCGGAGGCGCCCATGTCGATGGCGTCCTGGTCGCTGTCGCCGTCGGCGTCCAGGTCCTGGATGAAGACGAGCCCTTCCGCGTACTGCTCGGGCCGGGCCTTGCTGGCGGCGGTGATGAAGAAGAACCCCGAGCGCAGCGGCGCCGTCCAGGTGCCGTCGGCGTTCACGACGCCGACGCCGGTGGGATCGGCCTCCCCGGGGCCGGCGATGGCGGCGCGGTGGGCGCCGATCTTCCAGGTGACGGTCTTGTCGGCGGCGTTGGCCACGTCGGCCTTGAGGCGGACCGTGGTGCCCAGGGGCACGACGGCGGTGCGGGCCAGGAACTCGGCGCCCTCGTAGTTGCCCAGGACGCCCGTGGTGATGCGGGGGAACGATACGCGGGCCAGCAGGGGCTCCCCGTCGACCTGGACGTTGATGGCCGTCAGGGCCTTCCGGGTGGCCGCGGCCTCGCGGCTGGAGGGCCCGTAGAGGTCGCCGGCGGCCTTGACCATGGCCGCGCCGGCCTGGTGGTAGTTGGTGGTGGGGGTCATGTACTCGGTGAGGGCCTTGAACCAGATGCGGCCCGCGGCGTCGTTGCCGATGCCGTCCATGCCCTGGGGCAGGTAGGCGCTGTAGCGCTCGGAGGCGGGATCGGCGGGGGCGCCGGCGGAGAGGAAGTGGAAGCACCGGTTCATGGGGCCGCTGCTGTAGTGCACCTCCATCCACTCGATGCCTTCGTACCAGTTGTCCGCGCTCAGGCCGTCCCTGCTGGGCCGGTCCATGTAGCGCAGGGGGCCGCTGGGCCTGCACTTGCCACCCAGCTGCCAGTCGTTCCCGTAGTTGGGGATGGCGTCGTCCTGCCCCTTGGGCCGGAAGTGGTAGGCCTCCACGAGGGTCCCCATGATATCGGAGGAGGCCTCGTTCAGCCCTCCGCTCTCCCCCTGGTAGTCGAGCCCCGCGCTGGCGAAGGTGAGGCCGTGGCTGAGCTCGTGGCCGGCCACGTCCAGTTCCGTCAGGCTCATCATGCCCTGGGCATTGCCGGGGTAGGGCAGGCCGGTCTCGGGATCCCGCATGAGCCGGTCGGGGTAGAAGGAGCCGTCGCCGAAGAGCATGCCGAAGATGCCGTCGCTCCACATGGCGTTGTCGAACTTCATGCCCGTGCCGGGATTGCGCATGTGCACGAGGGCGAAGGGCGTGGTGCCATCGCCGTCCAGGCCGTTCCGGCCGAAGACGTCGCGGTACATGTCCCAGGTGAGCGAGACGCCGTAGTGGGCGTCCACCGCCGCGGTCTCGCCGTTCTTCAGCCCCTCGTTGGGGTAGTCCATGAAGGGGAAGCCGTCGCCCCACAGGTTGTCTGGATTCCCGTAGTACTCCGAGATGTAGCCCCAGGTCTCCAGGTCGTGCATCTCGTAGAAGGTGGTCAGGCCAACCAGATCCTGGTTGTAGGCGCGCTGGAAGAAGGGGTTGGGCCTGGAGCCGTGCACCTGGCTGTGCAGGCTGTAGGTCCCGTCGGCCTCCTGCGTCGTCTCCAGCGTCACCTGGCCCACGTACTGGCCCAGGCCCGTGCCCTGGACCCGGGAGGGAGCCTCGGCGGGGCGGAGGTTGGACATCTTGCGGAGGATTCCCCCGGTGCGGGCGTCCACCAGGTATTCCATGTCCACGACGCCGTCCTGGCTGTTCATGGTGGTCACGTCCACCTTGTAGGCCCACACGTAGGGCTGGGAGGGCCGGCCGACGACGGTGGCCGCGCGGTCCAGGACCGCCTTGCCCGTGGCCGCGTCCAGCACCGCCTTCAGCCCCTGGCAGAAGCGGGTGGGGAACACCATCAGTTCCACCCGGGGCGCGGGGGCCTGGCCCTTGAGCGCCGCCTGCTTCAACCCGATGGCGGAGGCCTGGGCGGCGGTGAGGGTGGGCGCGGCCGTCAGGCGCGCATCGGGCATGAGCCCGTCCCCCAGGACCTGGACGGAACCATCCGCCTCCACATGGGCGATGGCGGCGGCGCCGAAGACCCGGTAGCCGTCCAGGCGCTGGTCCATGCGCGTCACCGTCCGCCCTTCCGGCGTCGTGAAGGCGCTGCGCAGGGTCAGGGAGGCGCCTTCCGGCAGGCCCAGGGAGGGGGCCGCGGCCATGGCCGCGCGCAGGGCCGAAGCCGCGCGTTCAGACTGCCTGGCCTTGAGGGCCTGGATCTGGGCCGCCGGCAACGGGGCCGCGGCCCCGGCGGGAAGGAAACCGGCCGCGAGGCACAGGGCGAGGCCTGCCCGCAGTCCGCGAGGTGGGAGTCGCATGGGTTGCTCCTGAAGAGTTCCCCCAATATTTCACCGCGCGATATATCTCGTCAAGAAATATCTGCACCCTCGGGCGCCAGCACCAGAGTCATGCGTCCCACGGCCTTCACCATGCGCGCGGAGACCCCTACCACCAGCGCCATGGCCAGGGCGTTGACGATGTGGTACGCCATGCAATCCAGGTTCATCCAGGCCATGCGGCCCCGGTGGAGGACCTCCAGCACCTGGAGACCGGCCAGGAAGAGAAGCGCCTCCCCCACCCGCCAGCCCAGGCCCGGGCGCAGGGCCGCGTGCTCCAGGAGGAGGCCCAGGTAGGCGCCGTACAAGGCGTGCTCGAAGACCCCCAGACCCGCGCCGCCGCAGACGTTGCTGCAGTATATGAAGCCCGTGGCGAACCCGCAGGCCACCGCCGCCCCCACCCGGGCCGGGCCCGGCAGGTTCCGCCGGAAGCGGCCCGTGGCCGCCGCGGCCAGGATGAGCACGGGGAAGTCCGCCAGGAAGGTGAGGTAGCCGGGGTTGCCCCGCTCCAGGCCCAGGAGCAGGCCCAGGAATACCAGCCAAGCGAGGGCCCCCGCCACCGGGGCCAGGACCGCCAGCCAACCCGTGCCCCGGTCCAGCCACTCGGCGAACCGGAACTGGCGGGCCATGACCTCCGGTTGCCCGTGGGTCTGGATTAGCCAGCCATAGGGGGGCAGGCCACCCCGTTCCCCGCAGGCCAGGTCTTCTTCCAGGAACTCGCCCACCGCTTCCAGGATCTCCTCCCGGCGGGCCCTGGGAACGCCCCACAGGCCCCGGTCGAGGCGGGCCAGGTACAGGGCTGCGGCGCCCGCGGGGGTGACGGGACCCATGGGGGCTCAGGCCCGGCGGGAGCCGCCGGCGAACACCAGGTCGGCCATCTGGGTGAAGTCCGCCCATTCGGTGCGCTTGGCCTGCAGGTATGCCGTCCCCTCGTCCGTGATCTGGAAATAGCGCCGCTCCCGGGCCCCCTGCTGCACCCCTTCGCAGGGCCGGATCAAGCCCTGGTCCTCCAGGCGCTTGAGGGTGGTGTACAGGGCGGCGACGGAGAGCTTCAGCCCCCCGTGGGTCCGGCCCTTGATCGTTTCGGAGATCTCGTAGCCGTAGCTGGCCTTCTCGGCGAGCACGGAAAGGATCAGGGTGGGAATGGTGCCGCGGACCAGGTTGGGATCCATGGATGCTCCGGTGGAAGCTTCGCCTCAGGATATATCACTTGAAAGCATAAGCCCCCGCCCCGCCCCTGGGAAGCCTCAAAGGGGCCGCTCCAGGAACCAGCGGTTCACGGAACGGTGGGCCCGGAGGCCCAGGGCCATGCCGCCCTGGAGGACCGCATGGAAACCCAAGGCCCAGGGCAGGTAGCGGGGGGAGACCGCCGCGGGGTCCCACCCGGACCCCAGGCCCGCCAGCAGGAAGGCCAGTCCCGTCAGGAGGGCGTTATGGAGGATCCAGGCGTGCCACGGCATGGGCCGGGCCATGCGTTCCAGGAGGAAGCCGCTGGCGGCGCCGTAGAAGAGCATGGGCGCCTCGAACCGGGAACTGAGCATGAAGGCCCAGGGGATGGCGGCCAGGGCCCCCAGGGCCGGCGCCGCCGCCCGGGCCCAGATCCCCCAGCCCATCCAACGCTCCCGGAACCAGAAGAGGGCGAAGCCCACGGAAAGGCCGTAGCCCACGCCGAAGGCCCCCGCGTGGATCCATCCCCGGTGGGAGGCCACCATGAAGGTGGCGCAGAGGAGGGCGGGGGCGATGGTGGCCGCCAGGGAGGCCAGGGCCCGCTGGGTGACCCGGGCCGATTCGGAGCGGGTCAGGCTCTCGGCCAGGTCCGCCGGGTCCAGGCCCGCCAGCAGGCCCTCCGGCCCCTCCCCTTCCAGCACCGCTTCCCGCAGATGCTCCCGGAGGTCCACCAGGAGCCGCCGGCGCCGTCCGGGGCGGATGCCCCCCAGGCGCGCCTCCACCTGGGCCATGAAGGCGTCCAGGGCCTTGTCGGGGGGCGCCGGCGCGGGGCCCGGCGCGGGTTCAGGGTGATTCATGGGATCCCAATTTATTGATTATATCCTCAAGATCCGGTCTTCCCGCGCCACCGGGGAGGGAGGCGCGGCTAAGATGGGACCCACCCGTTCCATCCCCCGGGGGTGCCCATGTTCCACCTGGTTTCCCACCGTGCCGCCGGCAGGATCCGGACGGAGGCCGAGCGCCTGGAAGCCATGGCCTCCGGAGCCCTGCCCCTGGACGACCCCGCCGGTCCGCTGCCCGGTGCGGCGGCCCCCCTGGGCGCTGCCACGGCCGCGCTGCGGGCCCGGTTCCGCGCCACGGTGGCCGAAGCCCGGGACCTGTCCGTGCGCATCGCCGCGGATACGGCCCGCCTCCACCGCCACGCCCGGTCCGTGGCGACGGACGCCGCGAGCCAGCACGCGGATGCGGTACGTCTGGCCGGCTCCACCGAGGAGGTTGCCGATCTCTCCAGCTCCGTGGCCACCAGCGCCTCCCAGATGGCGGACAACGCCCTGCGCAACCTGGACGAGGCCGAGCGCAGCCGGGTTGAGGTCGAGGACCTGCGCCGGCGCATCGAGGACATGGCGGACCGCATGGAGCGCTTCACGGCCACCGTGGACGACCTCGCGGGCCGCGCCCAGGTGGTGGACAACCTGGGCAAGCTCATCCGGGGCATCGCCCAGCAGACCAACCTCCTGGCCCTCAACGCGGCCATCGAGGCCGCCCACGCGGGCCGGATGGGCATGGGTTTCGCCGTCGTGGCCGACGAGGTGCGCAAGCTCGCCGTCCACACCGGCGAGGCCACCCAGGAGATCGAGGCCCAGGTGGACGGCATGATCGGCCTCGTGGAGGCGACCCAGGCCGGAAACCGCGCCATCCGCGACCAGATGGAGGCCTCCCGGGAGGCCGTGGAGCGCACCAGCGCCCACTTCCAGCGCCTCACCGGGGATTTCCGCGAACTCCAGGGGGCGGTGGCTTCCGTGTCCACCGCCGTGGAGCGTCTGGACGGCATCAGCCGCGACCTGCGGGAAGGCCTGGGGGAACTCCTGGCCCGTTCCGACGCCACCAGCGCCGCGGCCACCGCCATGACCGCCGGG
The DNA here is from genome assembly GCA_035298525.1 of Holophaga sp. GTDB lineage: Bacteria > Acidobacteriota > Holophagae > Holophagales > Holophagaceae > Mesoterricola. Next base: position 15,771 of record DATGXY010000125.1, on the reverse strand, counting down.
ATCCAGGACCTGCGGGCCAGCACCGAATCCGTGCAGGAGGCCCTGGCCGCCTTCCGCACCGGAGGCACCCCCTTCGACGCCCTCCTCCAGGAGGCCATCGCCCTCTCCGGTGCCGTCTCCGCGATCCTGGCCGCGGCCGGGGCCGGAGGGGCGGATGTATGGGACCAGGACTACCGCCGCATCCCGGGCTCCGAGCCTCCCCGCTACACCACCCGCTACGACGCGGAGGTGGAGGATCCGCTGCGGACCCGGTACGACGCCGTCCTGGCCCGCCTCCAGGGCTGCGCCTACGCCCTGGCCGTGGACAACCGCGGCTACGCCCCCGCCCACAACCTGAAGTTCAGCCGCCCCCCCACGGGGGACCCGGGGCGCGACCTGGCCCAGTGCCGCCACAAGCGCATCTTCGACGACCCCGTGGGCCTCAAGGCCGCCACCGCCCGGGGGGCCTCCCTCATCCAGACCTATGCCCGGGACACGGGTGAGATCATCTGCGATCTGTCCGTCCCCGTCGTCCTGGACGGACGCCACTGGGGCGCCGTCCGCATCGGCTTCGAGGCCGCCGTCCTCCTGGGATAGGGGGAAAGGGGCCGCCGATCGCTACGTCGCCAAGGCTTTACGTAACAACGTCCCCTCAGGTCCGGGCGCCCTCGCTGAGCATGGCCTGCACATGGGCCACGTAGGCCTCGGGAATGCGCCCCTCGGCCTGCCAATCCGCCAGGGCCCGGTGGGAGATGGGCTCCCCGCAGCGGGCCGACAGTTCCTGGAAGAACCCGATGCGGGTCCCGAAGGGCGTCTTCCAGGGCTGGGCCACGGCGGCCAGGAGGGTGACGGCGGGATCATCGCTTGGAGGCTCGGGCGCGGGAGGCTCCGCGGGGACCGGCTCAGGCCCGGCCGGCATAGGCGCGGCCGGCATAGGCGCGGCCTGCACAGGCGCGGCCGGCTCAGGCGCGGCCGGCTCAGGCGCGGCCTGCAAAGGCGCGGCCTGCAAAGGCGCGGCCACCCCCTTTCCCGCGGTTTCCCCCAGCAGGGCGCTGGCGAGAAGCTCGTTCACCACCTTCCCGGGGGAACGCCCCGTCCGCGCGGCCAGGACCCACACCGCCTCGATGACTTCGGCGGAAAGGCTCATGGTCTTGGGATACCAGCCGGGGTTGGCGGGTCTGGGCATGGGAGCTCCCTGGAAATTCCGTCATTACGTTGATCCGTTTTTACGTCGCGGTCAATCCCCTGACGATTCCAGGCTTGGCTCGATCCTGGAAGGGCGGCGGGCCCAGGCCAGCCCCTGCCCCGCCCCCGCGCCCCGCTGGGCCCGCCTCAGAAGGGACCCCGGGCCACCCCTTAAGGGTGCAAGGAATCCAGGCCTGATCATTCATGCGTATCTACGCTCCAATCCATCGGCCAGCGGGCCCCCAGCCGGGACCCCGTCGGACCCTTGCGCCCTTCGGCCGCCCTCCCCCCAGGGCAGCCACCCGGGGGCCGAGGAGGGAGGAAAACGCTACGTATTTACGTAGAGCTTCCACTCCCCCCTGCCCCTCCCCGGGGCCGACCCCTCAGCCACCGTTCCAACCTGGATGCCTGGACCTTCAAGGGATGGAATCCACTTACGTAACGACCTAGCCAACGCCTTCCCCCCTCGCCCCCCTCATCATCCCGGCCGATGGACCCATCGCCCCGCCCACTCAGACGCGCCACGTCTGATTTCATCCCAACAAAGTCTTTCCCCCCTTCCCGGTCCGGCCGTATCTTGACCTCGAGGTCCTAAAAAAACCGACCATCCGGTTTTTATTTCGCAACCGCAGCCCCCGGGCTTCCATGCCGGAGGCCTGTCCCCAGGGAGTCCCATGGTCCGCATCATCCAGCCCCGCGACATCCCCGCCCTCGTCAAGGACGGGGCCACGCTGGGCGCGGCGGTGATCACCCTCGCGGGGTGGCCCGAGGCGGTGGCCGTCGCCCTGGAGGAGGGCTTCCTGGCCACGGGCCACCCCCGGGAGCTCACCCTGGCCCACGCCTCGGGGGCCGGGGACTGGAAGACCAAGGGCACCCAGCACTTCGCCCACCCCGGCATGGTCCGGTCCTGGATCGGGGGCCACACGGGCCTCTCCCCGGACATGGCCCGCATGATCCTGGAGGGCCGGGTCGAGGGGCACTGCCTGCCCCAGGGCGTCATCTGCCAGCTTTGGCGGGAGATCGCGGCCCGGCGCCCCGGGGTGATCACCAAGACGGGCCTGGGCACCTTCGTGGACCCGCGCCTGGAGGGAGGCCGCATGAACGCCGCCACCCCCGGGGGCCGGGTGCGGGTGCTGGAACTGGAGGGGGAGGAATGGCTCTTCTACCCCTCCTTCCCCGTGGACGTGGCCATGATCCGCGCCACCACCGCCGACACGGAGGGCAACCTCACCATGGAGGACGAGGGGGTCCTGCTGGAGGGCCTTCCCCTGGCCCAGGCGGCGAAGAACAGCGGGGGCATCGTCATCGCCCAGGTGGAGAACCTGGCCGAGGCCGGCACCCTCCACCCCAAGGACGTGCGCATCCCCGGGATCCTCGTGGACTACGTCCTCGTGGCGCCCCCCGAGCACCACTGGCAGGCCGCGGGCACCTACAAGAACCCGGCCTTCTCCGGCAACATCAGGATCCCCCTGGGCTCCATCCCCCCCTGGCCCCTGGACGAGCGCATGGTCATCGCCCGCCGCGCCGCCATGGAGCTCCGGCCCGGTTCCGTGGTGAACCTGGGCATCGGGGTCCCGGACGCGGTGGCCATGGTGGCCGCGGAGGAGGGCTGCGCGGATCTCTTCACCCTCACCACGGAGCTGGGGGTCATCGGCGGGGTGCCCGCCGGTGGCGAGAACTTCGGCATGTCCTTCAATCCCCGGGCCTTCGTGGAGCACCACGCCCAGTTCGACTGGTACGACGGCGGCGGCCTGGACCTCGCCTTCCTCGGGGCTGCCGAGGTGGACCGCGCCGGCAACGTCAACGTCAGCAAGTTCAAGGGCCGCTGCGTGGGCTGCGGGGGCTTCATCAACATCTCCCAGAACGCCGGGAAGGTGGTCTTCTGCGGCACCTTCACCGCCGGCGGCCTCCGGGTGGAGGTGGGCGGGGGCCGGCTGGGGATCCTCCAGGAGGGACGCGGGCGCAAGTTCGTGGACCAGGTGGAGCAGATCACCTTCAGCGGGGCCTATGCCGCCCGCACGGGCCAGCCCGTCCTCTTCGTAACGGAGCGGGCCGTCTTCGAGCTCCGGGACGGCCGCGTGACACTCACCGAGATCGCCCCCGGCGTCGACCTGGAGCGGGACGTCCTGGCCCTCATGGACTTCCGCCCCGACCTCGCCCCGCGGATCCGCACCATGCCGGAAGGGATCTTCCGGAAGACCTGGGGCGGCCTCCGCGAACACCTCACCGCAGTCGAACCCGCCCTTTCCTGACAAGGAGGAAGCCCATGACCCTGCTCACCCCTGAACACCTGCGCGTGAAGGAGGAGGCGCGAGCCTTCACCGCCGCGCACATCATCCCCCGCGCGGCCGAGTACGACCGCTCGGGGGAGTTCCACCCCTTCCTCCTGGAGGCCGCCCGGGAAAGCCGGATCTTCGCCATGGCCGTGCCCCGGGAGCTGGGCGGCCTCGACCTGGACGCCCTCACCCAGGCCCTCGTGCTGGAGGAGTGGGGCTACGGCTGCGCCGGCATGGGCACCACCCTCGCCGCCAGCGTCCTGGCCCAGGATTCCGTCCTGGTGGCCGGAACCGAGGACCAGAAGCGCCGATTCTTCGAGCCCATGGCCCGCGGCGGCATCGGCGCCTTCGGCCTGACCGAGCCCAACGCCGGCAGTGACGCGGGCAGCGGCAGGACGACGGCCCTCCGGGACGGCGACGACTACGTCATCAACGGCGGCAAGTGCTGGATCACCAACGGCGGCTACGCCTCCATGTTCGTGATCTACGCCCTCACCGACCCCACCAAGGGCATGAAGGGCCTTTCGGCCTTCATCGTGGAGAAGGATCGCCCCGGCTTCACCATCGGCACCGTGGACCACAAGCTCGGCATCCGCAGCTCCAACACCGTCGAGCTCCTGTTCAAGGACGTGCGGGTCCCCGCCGCCAACCTCCTGGGCAAGGAGGGGGAGGGCATGAAGATCGCCATGAAGACCCTGGACATGGCCCGCCCCGCCATCGCGGCCCTCAGCGTGGGCCTGGCCCAGCGCGCCCTGGACGAATGCGTCCGCCACCTCCAGGCCCGTTATCCCGACCCCAAGCGCCAGCCCGGCCAGAACCTCCAGTTCAAGCTCGCCGACATGAAGATCGAGATCGACGCGGCCCGCCAGCTCCTTCACCACACCATGCTCATGCGCGACGCGGGCGTGCCCTACTCGGTGGAATCGGCCATGGCCAAGACGAACTGCGCCGACGTGGCCATGCGCGTCACCAGCCAGGCCGTGCAGCTCCTGGGCTCCCACGGCTACACCAGCGAACTGGCCAAGTACATGCGCGACGCCAAGATCATGCAGATCTACGAAGGCACCAACCAGATCCAGCGGCTCGTCATCTCCCGCGCGGTCCTCGCGCCCGCCGTCACCCAGAAAGGGGGCCACTGATGGATTTCCTCCTCACCGAAGAACAGCAGCTCATCGGCCAGGCCGCGCGTGAATTCGCCCGGGAGGCCCTGGACCCCGTCGCCCCGGCCCTGGACCACGACGGAACCTGGCCCGCCGAGGCCGTGGCCGCCCTCGCCGGCCAGGACTTCCTGGGGCTCTTCCTGCCCGCCGCCCATGGCGGCGCGGAGGCGGGCTTCGTGAGCCTGGTGGAGGTCCTCGAGGCCCTCTCCCGCTCCAGCGCGGCCGTGGCCGCCATCCTGGCCCACCACGCCCTGGCCGCCTACGCCGTGGACCGCTGGGGCACCGAGGCCCAGAAGCGGACCTGGCTTCCCCGGCTCGCCAAGGGCGAGGTCCTCGCCGCCGCGGCCCTGCACGAGCACGGCGCCTCGCCCCTCATGGCCGTCCACCATCCTGAGGGCTGGGTCCTGGAGGGCGTGAAGGGCTTCGTCCGCAACGCGGGCCAGGCCGGGCTCATCGTGGCCTCCGCGGCCACCGGCGAAGGCAGGCGCTCCCTCTTCCTGGTGGAAGCCGGCGCCTCCGGCCTGGAAACGGGCGCTCCCGCCGAGACCATGGGCCTCCGGGGCTGCCCCGTGGCCGAGCTGCGCTTCAACAGCGTCGTCCTTCCCGACGCGGCCCTCCTGGGCCCCGCCGACGGGGGCGCGGCCCTGGAGGCCGAGATCCTGGCCCTGGCAGCCCTGGCCAACGGCGCCATGACCGTGGGCATCGGCTCCGCCGCCGTGGAACACGCCGCCGCCTATGCCAAGACCCGCGTCCAGTTCGGGCGCCCCATCGCCGCCCTGGAGGCCATCCAGACCCTCCTGGCCGAGGCCGCCACGGACTGCCACCTGGGCCGCCTCGCCCTGCGCCACGCGGCGCGCCTCCTGGACGAAGGCCAGCCCTTCCAGGTGGAGGCCGCCATGGTCCAGCAGTTCCTGGGCCGCATGGGCGCGCGCATCCTCCAGGACACCGTCCAGGTGGAGGGGGGCTTCGGCTACTCCGAGTTCATGCCCCTGCCCCGGCTCTTCCGGGACATGGCCGGCACCACCCTGCGGGACGCCCCCGCCGACCTGCCCGAGGCCGTCATCGCGGCCTCCCTGCTGGCCTGAGGAGCGCCCATGCCGAACATCCTCGTCTGCTTCAAGTGGGTCCTGGACGAGCAGGACATCAAGGTGCGCCCCGCCGATCTCAGCCTCGACAGTAGCCGGGCCAAGGGCAAGATCAGCGACTTCGACCGCAACGCCATCGAGGCGGCGGTGGGCCTCGTGGAGGCCCAGGGGGGCCGGGTGGACGCCCTCACCTTCGGGGGGCCCTCCGTGAAGAACGCCCTCAAGGACGTGCTCTCCCGGGGCGCCGACCGGGTGCTCTGGATCGCCGACCCCCTGGCTGAGACCGCCGACGCCTTCGTCACCGCCCATGTCCTGGCCGCCGCCATCCGCCAGCACGGGCCCTACGACCTGGTGCTCTGCGGCGAAGGCAGCTCCGACGCCTTCAACCAGCAGCTCCCGGTGCGCCTGGCGGCCCTCCTCGACCAGCCCTGCCTCAGCTTCGCGCAGACCCTGGAGCTGCAGGGGGACCGCGCCCGCGCCACCCGCAAGCTGGGGGACAGCGTGGAGGAGGCCGAGGCCGGCCTCCCCGCCGTGGCCAGCGTGCTGGGCGAAATGAACAAGCCCCGCATTCCCACCCTCAAGCAGGTGCTGGGCGCCGCCAAGAAGCCCCAGATCGAGGTCCCCCTGGCCGCCCTGGGCCTGGAGGCCGGCCTGTTGCGGCCCCGGTCCACGCGCCTGGGGGTCAGGGGCTTCGTGATGAACCGCCGGAACATCATCTTCAAGGAACCCGACGCGGCGGCCAACGTCGCGCGCCTCGCGGCCAGTCTGGCCAGCGAAGGCCTGTGCTGAGGAGGCCTCCATGGCTGGCATTTTCGTCTATTCCGAGGACGCGGCCCTGGCGGGCCAGCTCCTCACCCCGGCCCTGGAACTGAAGCGGGCTCTTGGCCAACCGGTGGCGGTCCTGGCTCCCGATCCGGCCTCCGCCGCCGCCCTCGCGGCCCTGGGTCCGGACCGGGTGCTGGTGCTGGAGGGCGCCTCCGGCTCCCCCGAGGCCCTCGCCCCGGCCCTCGCGGCCCTCCTGGCCCAGGAAGAGGCCCAGGTGGTCCTGGTGGGCGCCACCCTGCGGGGCAAGCACCTGGCCGCGCACGTGGCCGCCGTCCTGGGCGCGGGCCTGGCCAGCGATGCCCGGGCCCTGGCCCCGGCCGAAGGGGGCCTGGGGGTGCAGCGCATCCTCTACGGGGGCCTGGCGGTCTCCGACGAGGTCCTGGCCTTCCCCGCCGTGGCCACGATCCAGGCCGGAACGAGCCCCGCCCCGGCCCCCTCGGCCGCGGAGGTGGCCATCGAGCCCGTCCAGGTCCAGGCCGACGCCCGGATCCGGGTCCATCGGGTGGAGAAGGCCGCCGCCGGCGGCGTGGACATCGCCGCCTCCCGGCGCCTCGTGGCGGTGGGCCGCGGCTTCCGCACCCGGGAGGACCTGGACCTGGCCTCCTCCCTGGCCGGGGCCCTCCATGCCGACCTGGCCTGCACCCGGGGCATCGCCGAGGACGAGCACTGGCTCCCCATCGAGCGCTACATCGGCATCAGCGGCCGCACCGTGAAGCCCGACCTCTACGTGGCGGCGGGCCTTTCGGGCCAGGTGCAGCACATGGTCGGATGCCGGGAATCCCGGGTCATCGTCGCCGTCAACAGCGACGAGCGCGCCCCCATCTTCGAGGCGGCGGACTACGGCATCGTGGGGGACCTGTACCAGGTCCTCCCCCTGCTCACCGCCGCCCTGGCCAAGTGAGGCGCGCCCATGGCCGATGATTCCTTCGACGCCATCGTGGTCGGGGCCGGGCCCGCGGGCTGCGCCTGCGCCTACGCCCTGGCCCGCTACGGCCGGAACGTCCTGCTCCTGGAGCGCGGCAACGAGCCGGGCGCCAAGAACGTGAGCGGGGGCCGCCTCTACGCCTACGCTCTGGACATGGTGGACCCCGAGCTGCGCTCCCGGGCGCCCTTCCAGCGCCGCATCGTGCGCGAGCAGATCATGCTCCTGAACGAGGGCGGGGCCGTCACCGTGGATCACCACGATCCCCTGGGCGGCGGGGAGGGCGCGGATTCCCACAGCGTGATCCGCGCGAGCCTCGACGCCTGGTTCGCCCAGGAGGCCGAGGCCGCGGGCGCCACCGTGGCCTCCGGCGTGAAGGTGGACGCCCTGCTGGAGGAGGGGGGCCGCATCGTCGGCATCCGCGCCGGCGAGGACGAAATGCGGGCCGATATCGTCGTGGCCGCGGACGGGGTGAATTCCGTCCTGGCCCGCCAGGCCGGGCTCTTCCCCGACGTGAAGCCCCACGCCGTGGGCCTGGGCGTCAAGGAGACCCTGGAACTCCCCGACGAGGTCATCGACGCCCGCTTCGGCCTGCGGGACGGGGAGGGCGCGGCCCGGGTGGCGGTGGGCTGCACCGCCGGCATGGCCGGGGGCGCCTTCCTCTACACCAACCGGGGCAGCCTCTCCCTGGGCCTGGTGGTGAATCCGGAACAGGCGGGACGCAGCGGACGCCCCGTGCAGGAGCTCCTCCAGGACCTCAAGGCCCACCCCGCCGTCGCCCCCCTCGTGGAGGGCGCCGTGCCCGTGGAGTTCAGCGCGCACCTGGTGCCCGAGATGGGCCATGACGGCGTGCCCGCGCGGCTCCACCGGGAGGGCCTCCTCGTCGCCGGGGACGCGGCCCGCTTCGGCATCAACACCGGCCTCATCATCAGGGGCATGGACTTGGCCATGGTCAGCGGTCTCGCCGCGGCCCAGGCCATCCTCGCCTCCCCCACCCGCGCCGGGGTCGGGGAGACCTACATGCGAAGGCTGGAGGAGCTCTCCCTCCTGCCCTCCCTGCGGGCCCTGCGCAACTACCATGGCCTCTTCGGCATCGAGCGGATCTTCGGGGCGTACCCGGCCCTGGCCGGGGACGTCATGCGCTTCCTGTTCCGGGTGGACGGCTCCGTGCCGGCGCCCATGCTCGGCGGGATCCGGCGCCTCGCCACCTCCCGCGTGCCCTTCGGCCAGATGGCCCGCGACGCCTGGAAGGGGTTCCGATGCCTGTGACCCTCAAGCGACTCACCCCCGAGGAGGCCCTCGGCCTCGACCGCTTCGACGTGGACGAGGGGAACCCCCACATCGTCCTGGACAAGGCCCGCTGCGCCGCCTGCGCGGACCGGCCCTGCCTCTGGGCCTGCCCCGCCCGCCTCTACCGCCTCAAGGACGGCGATCTGCAGTTCGACTGCGCAGGCTGCCTCGAGTGCGGGACCTGCCGCGTCGTGTGCACCGGCGGCGGCATCGTCTCCTGGAGCCATCCCGGCGCCACCTACGGCGTCACCTTCCGCTGCAGCTGACAGCGAACCATCCCAAGGAGGTCCCCATGACCGCAACCGAAACCCCCGAAGCCTTCCGCGTGGGCCAGAGCTTCCGCCGCGAGCACCTCATCGACGACCGGCTCGTGCGGGAATTCGCCGCCCTCAGCGGCGACCGCAACCCCATCCACCTGGACGACGCCGTCGCCGCCCAGAGCCGTTTCGGCCGCCGCATCGCCCACGGCGCCATCCTCATGGGCCTCATCAGCCGCATCCTGGGCATGGACATGCCCGGCCTGGGCACCGTCTACCTCGGCCAGACCTGCAGCTTCAAGCTCCCCGTCTACATCGGCGACACCGTCACCGTGGACGTGGCCATCAAGGAGATCCTGCCCAAGAGCATCGCCACCCTCACCACGGTGGTGACCAAGCAGACCGGCGAGGTGGTCTTCGAGGGCGAGGCCCAGGTCAAGCTCCCGGGCTGGCTCTTCAAGGCCAGCTAGATTGGGTGATGAATCGAGGAATTTTTCTCGATACACTGGACGGGAGCCCGCTCCCGGACCGGGGCGGCCGGAAAAAGACTTCATGGAACTCCGCCTCCTCCGCTACTTCGTGGCCGTCGCCGAAGAACTGAACGTCACCCGCGCGGCGGAGCGGCTCCACACCGCCCAGCCCAACCTGAGCCAGCAGGTGCGCCGGCTGGAGGAGGCCGTGGGCGCCCCCCTCTTCCACCGGGACAAGCACCGCCTCCGGCTCTCCGAGGCCGGCAGGACCCTGCTCCCGGCCGCGAAGGGCATCCTCGCCTCCGTGGACGAGGCCCTGGAGCAGGCCCGGGCGGCGGCGCGCCGAGAGGTGAGCCGCATCGTCCTGGGCATCGTCCCGGGCCCCGAGGGCATGGTGCTCTCCCAGATCGCCCCCCTCATCCAGGGCCAATCCCCGGGCGCCCACCTCCTGGTGCGCACCATGACGGGCCCGGAGATCGTTCAGGCCCTGCTTCGGCGCGAGATCACCGCCGGCTTCCTCCGGGGGCCCCTGGAGGAGGCGGAGCTGGAGCACGACCTGTACATGCGCGAGGAGGTCCTCGTGGTGCTGCCCGAGGCCTGGGAACTGGCGCGCCTGGAACGCATCCCGCCGTCGGCCCTGGCGGGCCTGCCCCACATCCCCATCTCCCCGGCCGTGGCCCCCTCCGTGGCCCGGGTCGCCGAGGAGATCCAGGCCCGGTCGGGGCTCACGTTCACGGAGAGCTTCTGCTCCGAGAACGTGCTCACCTCCCTCAACGCCGTCTCCGCGGGCCTGGGGTTCTGCTTCTTCGCCTCCTACGTGAAGGACATCGTGCCCAAGGGCGTGGTGACCCGCCCCCTGGCCCTGGACCCGAGCCCCACCCTGGACCTGGTCTTCGCGCGCCGGCGCGACGACCGCAGCCCCGCCCTGGCGGTGCTGGCCGACCTGGTCCGGCGCCACGCCCCCGCCTCGGGGCGCTGAACCGACGGGCGGAACATGTTCCGCGGATGGAACGCCGCGCCCCCCCCGGGCGCGGCGTTCCTCTTCCGGAACCCGCGCCGGCGCTCGCGTTGCGCCATCCGGAACACTTGGCACGGGCGATGCAATCCAAGGGGCATCCATCCAAGGAGACTCCCATGACCGCCCTTCTGATCGAGAACGTGGAATCCGCCGCCCTGGCCCGCCTCGGGGCCAGGGCCGTGGCCGACGGCATCACCCTCCAGGCCGAGATCGCGCGGATCCTGGAGAACGCCGCCAAGGCCCGCCCGGAGCCCGGCCCCTCCATCGGGCTCTCCTTCCTGGATCTGGAGGAGGAACCGGATTCCGTGGCCCTGCTCGAGGCCTACATGGAGGAATGGAACCGCTGAGCCTCAGCGCTCCGGGGCCATCCCCAGCCGGGCCATGCGCCGGTAGAGGGTGGTGCGGCCGATGCCCAGGCGCCGCGCCGCCTGGGCCAGGTTCCCGCCGGCGGCGGCGATGGCGGCCTCCAGTCCGGCCCGCTCCGCCCGGGCCGGGGCGTCCGGAAGCGGGGCCTCGGGAGGGAGGCAGGCGAAGTCGGCGGCCGTGAGGGTGTGGGCGTCCGAGGCCAGGAGGGCCTGCTCCAGGGCGTTCTCCAGTTCCCGCACGTTGCCGGGCCAGGACCTGGCCTCCAGGGCGGCCAGGGCGTCCGCGGACAGTTCCCGGGCCGGGGGCCCCTCCCGGTGGCCGATGCGCTCCAGCAGGTGCTCGCAGAGCCCGGGCAGGTCGGAGGGGCGCTCCCGCAGGGGCGGCACGGCGATGGTGAGCACGTTGAGGCGGTAGAAGAGGTCGCGTCGGAAGCGGCCCTCCCGGATCATGGCCTCCAGGTCCCGGCTCGTGGCCGCGAGGATGCGCACATCCACCCTGAGCACGCGGTTGGAGCCCAGGGGCTCCACCTCCTGGTCCTGGAGCACGCGCAGGAGCTTGGACTGCAGGGCCAGGGGCATGTCCCCGATCTCGTCCAGGAAGAGGGTGCCGCCGTCGGCCACCTCGAACTTCCCCGGCCTCGCCTTGCGCTCCGCGCCCGTGTAGGCCCCGGGGGCCACGCCGAAGAACTCGGCCTCCAGCAGCGTCTCGGGGATCGCGGCCACGTTCACCGCCACGAAGGGGTGGTCCGCGCGGGGTCCCCCGGCGTGGATGGCGTGGGCCAGGAGCTCCTTGCCCGTGCCCGTCTCGCCCCGGAGCAGCACGGGGGCCTGGAGGAGGGCGGCCCGCCGCGCCAGGCGCTTGGCCTCCATGGCCGGGGCGCTGGTCCCCAGGAAGGAGGAGAAGGTGTACTTGGAACGCCGGGCCTCCGCGAGCTTGCGCCGGGCGTGGGCCAGTTCCGCCTGGAGCTGGCCGTAGCGGTCCACGAAGGGCTTGAGGGGCTCCAGGTCGCTGTAGAGGGCGAAGGCCATGGCCCCGACGACGGCGCCGTCGTCGCCCCGGATGGGCATGCGCGTCACCACCAGCGAATGGCCCCTGGCCTCGAAGATCTCCAGGAGGATGGGCTTGCCCGTCACCACCACCTGGCGCATGAGGCTTTCGGGCAGGAAGGTCTCGATCTCCTTCCCCAGCACGTCGGCGGGCTCCACGCCCAGGTTGGCCGCGTAGCGTTCGCTGATCATCACCACCCGCACGTCCTCGTCCACCACGAGGCAGCCCTCGGCCAGCTCGTCGAAGCATTCGAAGAACTGGCGGGCCGCCTTCTGCTTGAGCAGCGGGAAGTCCTGGAAGATCGGCAGGGGTTTGTTCACGGGGCCGAGGGGGGGATGCCCCATTGTCGCACGTTCGCGCGGGGCGGGCCTCAGTCCAGGCGCCCCATCAGTCCTTCCTGATACTCCAGGATGGCCTCCTGGATCTCCTGGGCCGTGCTCATGACGAAGGGGCCGTAGTGGGCGATGGGCTCACCCAGGGGCTCCCCGGCCAGAAGCATGAGGGAGACGCCCTCCGGCGCCTCCAGTGCCAGGCCGCCGCCCTCCCCCAGCAGGGCCACCTGGTCGGGGCCCACCTCCGTGCCCGCCACCCGCGCGCGGCCCGCCAGGACCGCCACCGCCGCCATCCAGCCCCCGGGCACCTCCTCCCGGAAGGCGCCGCCCGGGTCCAGCTCCAGGTGGGCGTAGGCGATGCGCGCGGGGGTGGCCGCGGGGCCCCGGAACCCGGACAAGGTCCCCGCCAGCACCTTGATGCGCCCCCCCGGCACTGGGCGCCAGGGCAGCGCGTCCGGCTGGAGGTCCACGTAGCCCGGGGCGGAGGCCTTGTGGGCCCGGGGCAGGTTGATCCAAAGCTGCACCCCCTCGATGGCGCCCCCCGTCTCCAGGTGCTCGGGCACGGGCATCTCCTCGTGCACGATGCCCCGGCCCGCGTTCATGAGCTGGGCCCCGCCCGGGGCCAGGAGGCCGGCGCCCCCCGTGCTGTCCCGGTGGCGGAAGGCGCCCTGCAGCAGGTAGGTGAGGGTCTGGAAGCCCTTGTGGGGGTGGGGCGGGAAGCCCGCGTCCGTGCCGGGGGGCAGGACCATGGGTCCGAAGTGGTCCATGAGCAGGAAGGGGTCCATGGCCCGGAAAGCCTCGGCGCCCCGCTGGCCGGCGCCGGGCACCAGCCGGGTGAGGGGCACCCCGTTCCCGTCCGCGGTGGGAAGGCCTTGCGCGACGCTGACGACGGGCTTGGGTACCATGGGGGGCCTCCGGGCTCGAGGGTAAACCCCTCGGCCCATGCCCGCCAGTCAAGGAAAGGGCAAAACCGATGAGTTCCATAGATATTCACTAATATTTCTCATCCGAACATAGTGATAACCTGTGCCACCCCTTGCGGCCGCCTCGCATGCCCCTTCGGATCGGCGGCCCCCTCCTCCCTTCAGGAGTCCCATGACCTTGGCCATGCTTGTCGCCGATCCCTTCGCGGGCACCCTCGCCCTCCTGGCCCTCGTATGGATGGCGGCGAAGGCGGGCGGGGAACTGGCCCTGCGCCTCCGCCTGCCCGCCGTGGCCGGCGAACTCTCCGCCGGCCTCCTCCTGGCCGTGCTCCACCGGAGCCTCCCCGGCTTTCCGGACCTGGGGGCCTCCGTGGGGGCGGAGGTGCTGGCCAACCTGGGCGTCATCCTCCTCATGTTCGCCGTGGGCCTGGAATCCAGCGTCCCCCAGATGCTGAAGGTGGGGGCCGCCTCCACCCGGGTGGCCCTCCTGGGGGTCGTGCTCCCCATGGGCGCCGGGTTGCTGGGCGCGTGGCTGCTGCTTCCCCAGGGCACCCCCTTCGTCGTGGATCTCTTCATCGGCGCCTGCCTGTGCGCAACCAGCATCGGCATCAGCGCCCAGGTGCTGCGGGAGGCGGGCGCCTCCGGCTCGGCGGAAGGCCGGGTGATCGTCGGCGCCGCCGTCATCGATGATGTGCTGGGTCTCCTCGTGCTCGTGGCCGTCAGCGGCCTCGTGGCCGCCCTGGGCACCGGCGGCGCCCTGCCCTGGGGCGCCCTGGGCCGCACCCTGGCCCTGGCCCTGGCCTTCCTCGCCGCCGCCCTGACCCTGGGCCGGTGGGCCACGCCCCGTCTGTGGAAGCTGGCCTCCCGCCTCCGCTCCGAGCAGCTCCTCCTGCCCCTGGGCCTGGCCTTCGCCTTCCTCCTGGCCTGGATGAGCAACCTGGCCGGCCTGGCCCCCATCGTGGGCGCCTACGCCGCCGGCCTCATCCTGGAACCCGCCCACGTGCGGATCCTGGAGGAGCGGGAGTCCCACAGCCTGGAGCACCTGCTGCACCCCCTCGTGTCCGTGCTGGCCCCCGTGTTCTTCGTCGTCATGGGCGCCAAGGTGGACGTGGCCGCCCTGGCCTCCCCGGCCACCCTGGGCCTCGCGGCGGCCCTGGCCGTGCTGGGCGTGCTGGGCAAGCTGGCCTCGGGCCTCGGGGGCGGCGGGGGCCTCCGCTGGGACGTGCTGGGCTGGGGCATGGTGCCCCGGGGCGAGGTGGGCCTCATCTTCGTGGCCGTGGGCGCCCAGATGGAACTGGGGGGCGCCCCCCTGCTCTCTCCCGGGATCCAGGCCGCGGTCGTGGGCGCCCTCCTCCTCACCACCCTCGCGGGCCCCCTGGGCCTGGCCCGGGCCCTGGCCAAGGGAAGACCCTGAGCCTCGCCCACGCCCTCGCCCCCCCGGGCCCGCCCGGAGGTGGAGGAGCACGCCTGGCCGTATGCTCCCTCGCACTTTTCAGTATCCTGGTTTCCTCCCTCCTGCTCCTTCTTCGAGTAAGGAGCTGGCCGGGCGAACCCATAGCCTTGTTCCACCCCCGTCATCCCGAGCCCTGAGGCCGCCATGGAATGGCTCAATTACCACCATCTGCACTATTTCTGGACCGTCGCCCGGGAGGGCGGCGTCACCCGGGCGGCGCGGGTGCTGAACCTGGCCCAGCCCACCCTCACCGCCCAGATCCGGACCCTGGAGGGCAGCCTCGGAGGCCCTCTCTTCGCCCGGGCGGGCCGGGGCCTGCGCCTCACGGACCTGGGCCGCACCGTCTACGGCTACGCCGACGAGATCTTCGGCCTGGGCCGCGAACTGATGGAGGCCGCCAAGGGCCGCGCCGGCACGGGTCCCATCCGCTTCGCCGTGGGGGTGTCGGACGCCCTCTCCAAGCCCACGGTCTTCCGCCTCCTCAGGCCGGCCCTGGACCTGGAGCAGCCTTCCATCCGCCTCGTGTGCATCGAGGACGGCCTGGAGGCGCACATCGGCATGCTCCTGCGCCACGAGCTGGACCTGGTGCTCTCCGACGTGCCCTTCGCCGCCAGCAGCGGGCCCCGGGCCTACAACCACCTCCTGGGCGAGGCCCCGGTGCGCTTCTTCGGGACGAAGGGCCTCCTGGCCCGCCACCCCGGGACCTTCCCGGGCCGCCTCCAGGGGGCCCCGCTCCTCCTCCCCCCCCGCGACACGGCCATGCGCAGGGCCCTGGACCACTGGATCGCCAAGGAGCGCCTGGATCCCCGCATCCTGGCGGAGATCAGCGACGGCGCCCTCCTCAAGACCTTCGGGGCCGAGGGCCGCGGCTTCGTCCCGGCCCCCGCCGTGCTGGAGGGGGAGATGGCCCGCCAGTACGCCCTGTACCCCGCCGGCGAGGTCCCGGACGTGACCGAGAAGGTCTTCGCCATTTCCGTGGAGCGCCGCCTGAAGCACCCCGCGGTGCTGGCCATCCAGCAGGCCGCGGTGGAGGAGATCTTCACCTAAGAAGAAACTTCAGGCCCGGTGAGCTGGTTTCCCTCATGCCACAGGCGTTAGCTCTACCTCGTAGCCGAGGGCTTTGAGGCGGCGGACGAGGTTGGACCTGGCCTTGTTGGTGTCCAGGCGGTCGTAGTAGTCGCCA
>DATGXY010000124.1:0-14041 GCA_035298525.1 Holophaga sp. | reverse complement strand
CGAGGGTATCCACGTAGAGATCGCCCAGGTTGCCCTGGCCGGCGGTGGGGCCGGTGAGGCCGCTGAGGACGCTGCGGCCATCCGCGCCGGTGGCGCCCGCGGCGCCGGTGGGGCCGGTATCCCCCTGGAGGCCCACGCCCGTTGCGCCCGTCGCACCCATGGCGCCCGCGGCGCCGACGGGGCCCGGGTCGCCGGTGGCCCCGGTATTGCCCGTGGGGCCGGCCTGGCCCATGGGACCCGTGGCGCCGACGGCGCCGGTCATGCCCATGGCGCCGGCGATCCCGGTCGCTCCCGCGGATCCAGGGAGGCCCTGCGGTCCGGTGGGGCCCAGGAGGGAAACGCCGGCGGGCCAGCCACCGACATCCTTGGGACCAAAAAGGATTCCCGCGAGGGTATCCACGTAGAGATCGCCCAGGTTGCCCTGGCCGGCGGTGGGGCCGGTGAGGCCGCTGAGGACGCTGCGGCCGTCTTGGCCGGCAAGGCCGGTAGGACCCGGATCCCCCTGGAGGCCCACGCCCGTCGCGCCCGTCGCGCCCACGGCGCCGGCGGGGCCCGGGTCGCCGGTGGCCCCGGTGTTGCCCGTGGGGCCGGCCTGGCCCATGGGACCCGTGGCGCCGACGGCGCCGGTCATGCCCATGGCGCCGGTGGCGCCCCTATCGCCGGCGATCCCGGTCGCTCCCGCGGATCCAGGGAAGCCCTGCGGTCCGGTGGGGCCCAGGAGGGAAACGCCGGCGGGCCAGCCACCGGCATCCTTGGGACCAAAAAGGATTCCCGCGAGGGTATCCACGTAGAGATCGCCCAGGTTGCCCTGGCCGGCGGTGGGGCCGGTGAGGCCGCTGAGGACGCTGCGGCCATCCGCGCCGGTGGCGCCCGCGGCGCCGGTGGGGCCGGGATCCCCCTGGAGGCCCACGCCCGTCGCGCCCAAGGCGCCAGCGGGGCCAGGGTCGCCGGTGGCCCCGGTGTTGCCCGTGGGGCCGGCCTGGCCCATGGGACCCGTGGCGCCGGTGGCTCCCGCCGCTCCGGTGGCTCCCGCCGCTCCGGTGGCTCCCAGCGCGACGAGGGGAATGCCAGGCAGGGACCAGGCTCCCGCCACCTTGGGCCCGAAAAGGGTCCGGGTGGACAGGTTGAGGTAGAAGTCCCCGTCAAGTCCCTGCTGAGGCAGGGGATCCTCCTGCCCGCTCAGGAGGGTGCGGCCCGGGGTTCCCGGAAGGCCGTCCCGGCCTGCCGCCCCGGTGGGGCCCTGCGGGCCGGCGGGGCCCTCGGAGCCCGTGGCGCCCTGGGGGCCGGTGCTTCCGGCGGGGCCGGGCGTCCCCGCCAGGGTGCCTGGTACCCAACGGGAGCCGTCGTAGACGAGGGCCTGTCCGGCAATGGGGGGCCGGGTGAGCATATCCACGGGAATGCCCTGCAACTTGACCACGGACATGCTGGCCTGGGTCCCCTGGATGTCCCCCTGGAAGGAACCTGCCACGGTCCAGGCCACCATGGACTGGAAGGAGGCCACCAGGTCGATGTCCGGGGAAAGGGCTTCCCCGCCGAGAATCACCCTCAGCCAGAGCCTGGGTTTGGCGAAGATGGAAAGGGGAATGGGGGGCATCCCCTGCGATCCGAGGACGACGGCGTACAGGCCATCGTCCACGGAAAGGGTCACGGGGCCCGAGGTCCAGAGTACGGCGGACCCGGCGTCCAGGAACTGAAACTCAAAGGTCCGCCGCCCGGTCACGGCCAGGCCGCCCTCCTCCAGGCGACCCTGGTAGGTGAGGGCGGGGCTGGGGGGAGCCTCCGCGGATTGGGCCGACAGGGGCGGAGGAAAGGAGAAGCCGGCAGCGAGACCCACGATGAGGAGGGTCATCCGGGAAATGGGCCTGGGCTTCATGGGTGCTCCTGCTTGACCTTGCCGATCCCGGCGTCCTGGACCGGCGGTACGAACCCGTGCCGGATGACGACGATGCCCCTGGGCAGGGTGGATGTGGTGGAGGGGAAGGCCTGCCCCACCTGGGGATCGTTGTTGACGTGCCTCTGGGGATCGTGCTGGTCATTGCCGCTGGCCAGCACCGCCTGGGGGCGGGACGCGCCTTCGGTCGCGGGCTGAGTGATCACCGCCACCCCCCTCCCCGCGTAGCGCTCCGCCTGCGTCGTGAGCAAGGCCTGGATGATGTAGGAACCTGGCGGGCCGGCGGCGGTGAAGAGGCCTTCGGGGCTGATGGTTCCACCGGCCGGTGGGTCCACGGTCCAGACCAGGGTGCCGGCGGCGGGCAGGGTGGCCTGGAACTGGACGGCGCTCCCGGGGGGGAGGAAGGCCCTGGATGGCTCCACGGTCATGGGCAGCATGGGCGCCTTGGGCCCAGCCGGGTTCGCTCGGTCGTCCCGGCAAGCCAAGGCCGCCATCAGGAGGAGGGGCAGGGCGCAGGACCGCAGAACGGGGAAGGGGTGGGATGACGAACGAGGGCCTTGCATGACACCTGGGCGGGAAGGCTGAATAGAAAATATTTATTTAAATTGCGACCTGTCAAGACTGGATTTCCGGGGTGGACGAAGGGGGATCAATTTGGATTTCAATATTCAAACAGTTGAAAAAACGCTAAATGGAATGTTCCTGGCCATGTTGGCCGGGTGCTTC
Organism: Holophaga sp.; assembly: GCA_035298525.1. Taxonomy (GTDB): domain Bacteria; phylum Acidobacteriota; class Holophagae; order Holophagales; family Holophagaceae; genus Mesoterricola. The sequence continues at coordinate 11,424 of DATGXY010000124.1, read as the reverse complement.
AGGGTCATGACGGGTTCATTGACAATTCATTTTTATTGATTAGATTCATCTGTGATTCGTGATTTCTTTTCAGGGATGCCATGTCCATCTTCAAAGAGGTCCTGGGCCGTCTGGCCAACATGGCGTCCGGACCGGCGCCAGTCGCCGTCCCTTCGGGGCCCGAGGCCTATGCCCAGTGCGTGGAGAACCTCCTGCTGGATTTCCCGGTGCGGACGGTGGTGGACTGCGCTTGCGGGGATTTCCGTCTGCCACGCCTGGCCCATTTCCCGGGCGTGCGCTACTTGGGCCTGGATCATGACGCCAGGATCATCGCCCTGAACATTGAGCGCTTCCAGGAATCGGCGCTGCGCTTCGCCTGCTTCGGGGTCCTGGAGGGAGACCTGCCCGGGGCGGACCTCCTGTTATGCAAGGACCTCCTCAATCACCTGCCCGCATGGGCGGTGCAGCGACTGCTCGGCCAGGTGCCCCGCTTCCGGTTCGCGCTGTTCACCTACCATAAGGGCGCCAACGAGGGACGGGACGAGGCCATGGCCGAGGGATCCACCTTCGAGCCCCTGGACCTTTCCCAGCCGCCCTTCTCCCTGCCCGGGGCGGAGGTGATGGCCCTCCCCGGGGGCCAGGTGGGCTACCTGGCCCCCGGAGGCGGCACGGGGGCCGGCCGGGCTTTCGAAAGCCTGTTCCTGGGCCAGGCACCCCGTCCGGAACCTGGGGAACCTCCAGGCCTGCCCCGGGTGCTCCTGGCCCTGCCGGGCCGGGTGTCACCCTTCCTCCTGGATTGCCTGGAGGCCCTGGACTACCCCGGCCATGCCCTGGCGGTGCGGATGGCGGGCCTGGGTCCCCCGCCCGAGGGGGAGCGGGCCTGGATGGAGCGCATGAAGTCCCGTTGCCTATGGGTGGTGCGGGAGGGCCGGCCGGAAACCTGGGAGGAGGACGCCATGGCGGCCGCCGCGGCATGGGACTGCCCCCTTTGCCTCCAGGTGGAGGGTACGGGGTTCCTGGAACCTGCCGCCCTCCGCCCCCTGGTGGCCCTGGGCCTTCCCCGGGTCGCGCCCCTCCTGGCCGGGGCCCCCTTCCGCTGCGGGGAGCCCGGCCTGGTGGACCTGGTCCGGCAGGCGCGGGTGCGTGGCATCCTGGAGGTGGAGGCGGCCTCGGGGGCATGCCTCGTCCAGTTGGATGCCCCCGGAGCCCCGGTATACCTGGATGCCCGCCGGGTGTATGGCCATCTGGATCCCACCGGCCTGGGGGAGGCCCCCAGGCGCCTGATGGGCGCGGAAGTCGCGGCGGCCCTGGCCCGCCGGCGGGCCCCGGAAGGCGCTGCCGACGTGCGCGTGCACCGGCATCACGTGAACCCCCACTGGTACAGCTGAGCGAGCATGCCCACCATCTGCCTCAACATGATCGTCCGCAACGAGGCCCACGTGATCCGGCGCTGCCTGGATTCGGTCCGCCCCGTGATCGACCACTGGGTGATCCTGGATACCGGTTCCACCGATGGCACCCAGGACATCATCCGGGAGCACCTGAAGGACCTGCCTGGCGAGCTATTCGAGGCGCCCTGGACGAACTTCGGGCAGGCCCGCACCGAGGCCCTGGAGCGGGTGGGGGACCGGGCGGATTACATCCTGGTGATGGATGCCGACGATGTGCTGGAATGGACCGGGGACGCCGTCCTGCCCCCCCTGGATGCGGATGCCTACCTCCTGGACTTCCGCCTGGGCACCTGCGCCTACAGCCGCGTCGCCCTCGTTTCCACCCGCTTCAGGTGGCGCTTCGTGGGGGTGGTGCACGAGTACCTGGAGGCCTCCGGGCCCTGGCGGGGGGATTTCCTGGAGGGGGTGGTCGTCCGCGCCGGCGTGGAAGGGGCCCGCAGCGCCGATCCGGAGAAGTACCTGAAGGACGCCCGGCTCCTGGAGGAGGCCCTGGCCCGGGATCCCGGCAATCACCGTTACGCGTACTACCTGGGTCAGAGCTACCGGGACGCGGGCCTCAAGGAGGAGGCCCTGGCCCAGTACCTGCGGCGGGCGGACATGGGGGGGTGGCGGGAGGAGGCTTGGCACGCCCTGTACCAGGCGGCCCGGATCATGGAGGAACTCGGCCGGCCCCGGGAAGCGGTGGTGCGCGCCTATCTCCGGGCCCAGGCAGAAGGGACGGGGCGGGCCGAGCCCCTGTGCTTCCTCGCGCGCTACTTGAGCCTCCAGGGCGATCCGCATCGGGCTTGCGCCTTCGCCGAGCAGGGCCTGGCCATTCCCAGGCCGGCGCGGGGGCTCTTCCTGGAGGAGGCCGTCCACGATTGGCTCCTCATGGATGTGTTCTCGATGGCGGCCTTCGGCGCGGGCCGGCTGGAGGAGGCAGCCCTCGCCTGCCGGTGCCTCCTGGAAAACGCGCCGCTGCCGCCTGGGGAACGGCCCCGGGTGGAGGCCAACCTGGCCATGATCGAGGCCCGCCGGAGGGCGGACGCCGCCTCCCGGGTTCCCGTGGCCTTCGTGCTGGCTTCCACCCCCCATGGCGCCCTCCTGGTGGACCGGGAGGACCAGCATCCCCTGCCGGGGGCCGGCCCCAGTCCGGGCCGGCAACTCCTGGGCGCCTCCTTCCTGGAGGCCGGGGACCTGGACCTGGGCCTCGAGATGCTGCGCCTGCGCCGCCGCCAGGGGAAGGGAGGCCTCCTGGCCGTGGACTGCGGCGCGGATATCGGCGTCCACGCCCTGGAATGGGCCCGGGCCATGGCCGGCTGGGGCGAGGTCCTCGCCCTCGAATCCCGGGAGCGGGTCTTCTACGCCCTGGCCGGCAACCTGGCCATGAACAACTGCCTCAATGCCCGGGCCCTTCTGGCGCGAGTGGCCGGCCCCGGCGCCGGGGAGGTCCCCACGCGAACCCTGGATACCCTCGGGCTCGCCCGGATGGATCTGCTCCGGGTCGTGCTGGGGAGCCTGGAGCTGGAGGCCCTGGAGGGGGCCCGCGGCCTCCTGGCCCGGGACCGCCCCCACCTCCTGGTGGGCCGTGCCGGACTGGACGAGACCCGCATCCGGGCCTTCCTGGAGGGCCTGGGCTATCGCATGGCCGGCCGGGGGCCGGTTCTGGCGGCCATCCACGGGGAGGACCCGGGCGCCATCCTGCTGGGCCGGCTCGGCGCCTGAACCCTCTCAGGAAGCCACGGCCAGGAGGCGGGCCACCTCCGTCGCCACCGCCTGCAGGGTGAGGCCCGCCATGCAGGCGTGCCGCGGGTCCTCGTAGACCTGGCCGGGGGGATTCACGCAGGGGTCCCTGGGCATGCGGGACAGGGCCGGGTCCTCCCGGAAGCAGGGCTGGCAGGGGAGGCCCAGGCTCAGGTTGACGTTGTGGGGGTAGCCCGCGGCGGAGGCCTGGGTGGAACCCCACAGGATCACCGCCGGGACGCGCCGGCCGCTCCACCGGATATGGGTCAGGTGGTTCGTGAACGAATCCACCCCCAGGTGAAGGCGGGCGTGGGCCAGGAGCGCCACCGATTCCATGAGGGGGCGGCCCATGAAGGACCCGTCCGTGCCCGGCACCCGGGGATCCGTGGCGGCCCCGATCTGGTAGATGGGCAGACCCTGGCACACCTCCAGGACGGCCGGCCAGCGCTCCAGGGGCCAGTTCTTGTAGGCGGACCAGCCGGCCACGGGGTGGAGGGTGAGGTAGGGCCCCGGAACCGGGGGGCGGGGGGGCGCTTCCAGGTCAAGCCCCGGCAGATCGCCCTCCCCGAGACCCAGTTCCTCCCGGAAGTAGTCCAGCAGGTGCCGGGCCATGGGCCGCTCGGGATAGCCTTCGTGGAGGGGGTAGCCCACGAGGCGGAACACCCCCTCGAAATCGCCGGCCCGCTCCTGCAGGCGCTCCGCGTGATCCCAGGCGTCCACCCCCGCGGCCGACATCAGGGGCCACAGCTCCCGCCCGATGGCCTCGGCGCAGAAATAGTGCACCTCCATGCCCGGGTGGCGGGCCTTCAGGGCCGGTACGAGGTTCAAGGTCATGATCACATCCCCGATGGCCCCGGGGCGGAGCAGGGCCAGGCGGCGGGGCGGTTTGGGGGAAAGATCCACCAGGCGGGCCTCCCATTCCGGATCCGGCAGGCCGATGGCTACCCGGGCCTTCAGGGCCGCGGCCAGGGCCCCCTCCCGGTCCCCCAGGGCCTCCAGGCAGAAGGATGCCAGGCGCAGGGGCTTGTCCCCATGGGCCCGGGGGTCCCGCCAGGGGGCGGAGGCGGCGGAGGCCCGCTCGCAGCAGGCCAGGGCCTCGCGCCATTGGCCCTCCTGGTAGGCCACGTGCGCGCGGTCCATCCAGAGATCGGGCACCTGCGGCCATGCCGACGTCGCCCTCCCCAGGACCCGGGCCGCCCGGGCCCGGAGTCCCTGGGCCGCCAGGCACCGGCTCCATTGCTGGTAGGCCAGGATCTGGGCGTCCCCTTCCAGGCCATCCGCGAGGCTCCGTTCCAGAAGCTGCCCGGCCCGCTCCAGGTGCCCTGCCGCCAGGAGGGCCTCGCCCTGGAGGCGCCGGAGGGGGCCGTGGTGGAAGGGCGCTCCGGGGGGGACCGGCCGGAGCAGCAGGTCCCGCTGGCCGGCGCCCTCCAGGGGCGAGGTCCAGGCGAGGTCGAAAAGCCCGGGTTCGCGCAGGATCGCTTCCAGCAAGCTCGGGAGGGCGTGGAAGAAGGGATGGATGGTGAAGTGGCCCGGGGTCAGGTCCCGCTCGAACCCGGCCACCCCATGGTCCGGAAGCCGCAGGAACAGGTTGCCGTCGTCGGCCACCAATGCCCGGAGCTTGCGGAGGGCGGCCCGGGGGTCGTACAGGTGCTCGAACACGTGGACGAGGGTCACCAGCCGGAAGGCGCCGCCCCCGGCCAGGGCCGCGATCCCGGCGGCGGGCAGGGACTCGAAGTCCCCCAGGAGCATGGGAACGCCCAGTTCCTCGGCGTAGCCGGGCACCACCTCCAGGTTGTCCATGCCGTAGGCCTCGCAGCCCAGGTCCTTCAGGCAGCGGGACAGGTAGGGATACTTGCTGCCGATATCCAGGGTCCTGCCGGGACGTCCCCCCATGCCATCCCGGAACAGGGCCTCGGCCAGGGCCCGGTTCACGGCCTTGTCCCCCTCCGTCATGAGGTGGCCGGTGGATCGACCATCAATGTCTAATTCATGGTCGGCTTCGTAGGTCTTGGGCGGCATGGGATCCTGGAACCAGGCGTCGCAAGCGGGGCAGACCCAGTAGGGGGTGGCGTCCACCTGGCTGAAGACCGGATTGGTGCAGACGGGGCAGAAGATCATGGAACTCCCGGCCACGGGCGGGCGGCTCACGAAAGTATTATGCTTAAATTATAAATTGCAAGTCGGCAGGTTTGAGCGCCCAGGACCCTGCGGCCACGGTCTCCAGCCAGCCCGCATCGGCATCGCCCATGCCCCTTTCATCCATGAAGACCCTGCCACCCAGGGCCGCCCCAAAGGGTCGGGTGTGGGCCCACGCTTGGCATCGCGGGCACGTTCCCCGCTTCGTTGCTACCTTTTCACCACCCTTTCCCAAAAACCGTCTGGCCCGGAACCGGGCATCCGCCTCCGGCTTCCCGGCCCGCCGGTCCCCCATGCCGGCTCCCAGGAAATCCCAACCATGTTGAGAATCCTCGCCCTTCTCCTCCTTCCCCTCCTGGCCTGGGGCGGCTCGAAAGAGGTGGTCCTCAAGGACGGACAGCGCTACAGGGTCAGCACATCCTTCGGCCGTCCCGTCCAACCCTCCAATTCCTTCTTCACCGTCAAACACGTCCGCCCAGCCATCCAACGGATGGATGGCTGGAGGAAGCAGCATGTGTTCTGGGAGATCCAACTGGAGATCGTAAAGCCCTTCGAAGGCTTCCTGGAGGTCGATTCGCCGCTGGTGCAGGGCGGGAAGTACGTGTTTCCCGTCGAGGATGGGCCGGATCGCTTGTACGTGCACTACCTCCGGGTGGACGTGATGGAACGGGAGGGCACCCCCGCGATGTGGGAATGGATCGACGAACCCGGGGAAAGCTGGATCCCGTTCCGCCTCACCAGCATCAGCCGCGCGGGCGATTTCCACCGGGAATCCCTTGTCTGGGCGAAGGTCGACGAATCGGACAAGAAGAAGGCGCGGCAGGACCTCGAGCGCTTCAAGGACCGCATGGACAACCCGCCGACCCTGGACGCGGTTTCCATCACGGGGGAGAAGATCCGGCTGACCCTGGAGGGGAACGGGCCCCTCCGCCACGAGGATCTGGCACTGCGGGTGGACGACATCGCGCCCGGGGTCCTGGGCGGGGCCTCGCCCTCCCATCCCGGGGAACTGGCCTTCTGCCTTAACGGCAGGCATCGCAGCCCTTCCGAAACCGAAGTGACGATCACCGCCCCCTGGGGAGGCACGTTCTCGGCCAAGGCCCGCATCCGGATGTGGGGGGATTTCCAGATCCCCTTCGGCCTGATCGGGACCGATCCCGGGCTCTGGCGGTGGCTCGACGCGGAGGGGGAGTTCTGGATCCCCTTCACGATCCGGGTCCGCAACGCGAGCCTGGGGGAGGACCAGGTCTTCCTGGAATGGTTCCGGGTGACGCCGGCGATCCGGGCCGAACTCCGGAAACTGCGGCCCGGACCCCCAGCCCCCTGATTCAGGGCTGCGGTCTGCGCCCCCCCGGCCCCCTGCCCATGGTGCGCCCGATGCTCCGGATGCGGGCCTCCATGCATCCGTGGCACACCTGGGCCGTCTCGTGCACGCAGGCCTTGCCGGGGTAGATCTCGTAGAGGACCCGGTACTCGGGGGGCGTGACGTTGGGCATCACCACGTTGGCGCCCCGGCTGAGGCCCAGCTCGCGGCCCTGATTGGGGTCCAGGGTGGCCAGGGCGGTGGTGCTGGGGATGTTGGCCTGGGGACACACGAGGCGCGTCAGGGCCACGGCCTTGAGGGTGGTGGCCTCGTCGTTGGGCACCTGGGCCTCCGGCGGGGCCATGAAGGACGCGGCCTCGGGGCCTCCCAGGGGGGTGCGGGGGCTGGGCAGGAAGGGGCCGATCCCGATCATGTCCATGTCGTATTTGCGGAAGGTCTCGATGTCCTGGGCCAGGGTGTCCCAGGTCTGGCCGGGGATGCCCACCATGACCCCCGTGCCGATCTCGAAGCCCATGTCGCGCATGCGGTCCAGCTGGGCCAGGCGGTCCGAGAGGGTGCCCGGGAGGGAAGGGTGGATGCGGTCGTACAGAAGGGGATCGGTGGTCTCGAAGCGGAGCAGGTAGCGGTCCGCCCCCGCCGCCTTCCAGAGGCGCAGCTCGTCGTCCTCGCGCTCACCCAGGCTCAGGGTGATGGCCAGGGGGGTCGTGGCCTTGATCTCGCGAATGATGTCCGCGACTGTCTCCGGGCGGAACCCCGGGTCCTCCCCGGCCTGCATGACCACGGAGCCGTAGCCCAGGCGGTGGGCCACCCGCGCGCACTCCAGGATCTCCTCCGGCTTCATGCGGTAGCGGGTGATGCCCTGGCTGCAGGCGTTGATGCCGCAGTACGCGCACTGGCGCACGCAGTAGTTGCCGATCTCGATGAGGCCCCGCAGGTGCACCTCGTCGCCCACGTTCGCCTTGCGGGTGGCGTCGGCCTGGGCCCAGAGCTCCTCCAGGCGCCCTTCGTCTTTCTCCCTGAGCCAGGAGAGGATCTCACTTCGCTGCATTCGACTGCTCCATCAGGGCCATGGCGGCGGGGAAGGGCTGGAGGGCGCGCTGGAAGATGCCCAGGGAATACGCGATGGTGAGGCCGTAGTTGGTGAGGGGCACCCCGGCCTCCCGGGCCCGGTGGATGCGGCTGAGCATCTCCCGGCGGTTGCCGGTGCAGTTGCCGCAGTGGACCACGAGGGCGTAGGGGCCGAGGTCCTCCGGGAAGTCCCGGCCCTGCACGTGCTCGAACTCCAGCTTCGCCCCCACGTACTGGGTGAGCCAGCGGGGGATCTTCACCCTTCCGATGTCCTCGCCCACGGGGTGGTGGCCGCAGGTCTCGGCCACCAGGATCCGGTCGCCGCCCTTGAGGCGCTCGATGCCCAGGGTGCCCCGCACCTGCTCGGCCAGGTCGCCCTGGAAGCGGCTCATGAGGATGGAGAAGCTCGTCATGGGGATGTCCCGCGGCACGTCCGCGGCCACCTTCAGGAAGGCCTGGGAATCGGTCACCACGAGGGCCGGGGGCGACTTGAGGCGTTCCAGGGCGTTGCGCAGCTCCCGCTCCTGCACCACCATCGCCATGCTCTCCCCGTCCAGCAGGTCCCGGATGGCCATCACCTGGGGCAGGATGAGGCGGCCCTTGGGGGCCTCCTTGTCGATGGGCACCACCAGGACGGCCACCTCCCCGGGGGGCACCAGGTCGCTCACGAGGCGGCGGCTGTCGAAGAAGTCGGCGGGGGCCAGGCGCAGGAGTGCCTCCCGCAGGGCCGCCATCCCCGTGCCTTCCAGGGCGCTGACGGAGACGGAGGGCAGGTCCTCCGGGTGGGAGGGTGCCTCGCCCAGGTCGGCCTTGTTTCGCACCACCAGCACGGGGACCTTGCGCGAGCGCAGCTCCTCCAGGAGCCCCGCCTCGAAGGGACCCCAGGCCCCGCCCTCGGTGACGACCACGCCCAGGTCCACCCGGTCCAGCACGGCCCGGGTGCGCGCCATGCGCAGCTCGCCCAGGGCCCCCTCGTCGTCGATGCCCGCCGTGTCCACGAAGAGCACGGGGCCCAGGGGCAGCAGTTCCATGGGCTTCTCCACGGGATCCGTGGTGGTGCCCAGGGTGTCGGAGACGATGGAGACCCGCTGGCGCGTGAAGGCGTTCAGCAGGGAGGACTTGCCCACGTTTCGCCGGCCGAAGAGGCCGATGTGGAGGCGAAGGGAGCGGGGGGCGGGCTGGGTCATGGCTGGCTCTTGCGGAATCCCAGCCGGCCCACGGCTTCGGGGCTGGTGAGGGCGTTGAACTGTTCGGCGGTGAAGTAGCCGTCCTGGATGCCCGCTTCTTTCAAGGTGCGTCCGTCCAGGCGGGAAACGAGTTCGCAGGTGCGCTCATACCCCAGGAGGGGCAGGAGGGCGGTGGCCGCCGCGGTGGCGTTCTCCACCTGGGCCCGGCACCGCGCCTCGTCGGCCTTCAGCCCCTCCACGCAGCGGGCCCGGAGGATGGCGCAGGCCCGGGCCAGCAGGTCGAAGCTCTCCAGCAGGCTGTGGGCCGCCAAGGGCAGGAAGGCGTTCAGCTCCAGGCTGCCCATGGACACGGCCAGGGTCAGGGCGTGGTCGTGGGCCATGGCGAGGATCGCCGCCTGGGTCGCGGCCTCGGGGATCACGGGGTTCACCTTGCCGGGCATGATGGAGCTGCCGGCCTGCATGGGGGGCAGGGCCACCTCGCCCAGGCCCGCCTGGGGCCCGCTGGAGAGCAGGCGCAGATCGGAGCAGATCTTCACCAGGGAGGAAGCCAGGGCCTTCAGCAGTCCCGAGACCTCCACCAGCACATCGGCGTTCTGGGTGGCCTCCACCAGGTTCTCGGCCCGGGCCAGGCCCAGGCCGGTGATGTCGCGCAGTTCGTCCACCACCTGGAAGATGTAGTCGGTGGGGGCAGCCAGGCCCGTGCCGATGGCCGTGCCCCCCAGGTTCACCACCCGCAGCCGCTCCTCGGCCTTGGCCAGGCGCCAGCGGTCCCGGTTCAGGGCCTCGGCGAAGGCGCCCATGGACCGGCCCAGGGTCGTCAGCACCGCGTCCTGCATCTCGGTGCGGCCGACCTTGACCACGTGGGCCAGGGCCTTCTCCTGGGCCTGGAAGGCCTCCTGGAGGCCCAGCACCTGCCGCTCCAGCTCCCGCAGGCCCCGGATGGCGGCCACGCGCAGGGCGGTGGGGAAGGTGTCGTTGGTGCTCTGGTGCAGGTTCAGGTGGTCCGAGGGGGAGACCACCCCGTAGTCCCCCCGGGGCAGGCCCAGCCGTTCCAGGGCCCGGTTGGCCAGGACCTCGTTGACGTTCATGTTGGTGGAGGTGCCGGCGCCCCCCTGGAGGGCGTCCGCCACGATATCGGGCACCAGGGTCCCTTCCATGAGCTCCAGGCAGGCCCGCTCCATGGCCGCCGTCCGGTCGTTGGCGGGCAGGTACCGGAGCCGCACATTGGTGCGGAGTGCCGCCAGCTTGACCGCTCCGAAAGCCCGGGCCAGCTCCGGGTGGACGGGGCGGCCCAGCAGCGGGAAGTTGGCCAGGGCCCGGGCGGTGTGGATGCCATGGCGGGCGTGGGCGGGGATTTCCAGCTCGCCCAGGGCGTCCTTCTCTCGGCGGGTCTCGCTCATCCCCCAAGGATAAGGCCGGGGCGCCTTTACCGGGTCCTGAGAATCGTTCCAGGCCTGAGACGGGAATCACAAGTGACCCTGCCCGGGGGTTCGCCCGGATACGCGGTGGTTGAATGGGGATGCCGAGATGAGGAGTCCCCATGGCCGACTACCGGATCAAGGAGCACCCGATCCTGCCCGTCCCACCCGAGCCGACGCTCTCCTTCACGTGGAAGGGGGAACCCATGGCCGCCCGGGCGGGTGAGACCATCGCCTCCGCCCTCTTCGGCAACGGCGTGCGCACCTTCGGCCACCATCACAAGGACGGCGCGCCCATGGGCATCTTCTGCGCCAACGGCCAGTGCGCCCAGTGCTCGGTCATCGCCGACGGGCTCCCCGTGAAGTCCTGCATGGTCCCCGTCCGGGACGGCATGGCCGTGACGCCCCTGGACGGCAAGCCCGTCCTCCCGGACGTGGAGGAGGGGGACCTGCGCTTCCGCGACATCGAGACCCTCCACGTGGAGTGCCTGATCCTGGGCGGCGGTCCCGCGGGCCTCTCCGCGGCCGTGGAACTGGGCCGCCTGGGCGTGGGCGTCATCCTGGTGGACGACAAGGAGGACCTGGGCGGCAAGCTCGTCCTCCAGACCCACAAGTTCTTCGGGTCCATCGACGCCTGCCACGCCGGCACCCGCGGCATGGACATCGGCCGCAAGCTGGAGGCCGAGGTGCGCAAGCACGAGAACGTGCGCCTCTGGACCGGCTCCAACGCCCTGGCCGTATTCAGCGACCGCAAGGTGGGGATCCTGAGGGAGGGCCACTACGTGCTGGTGCAGCCCCAGGTGCTCCTGGTGGCCACGGGCGCCCGGGAGAAGTCCCTGGTCTTCAAGGGCAACAGCCTGCCCGGGGTCTACGGCGCCGGCGCCTTCCAGACCCTCGTCAACCGCGACATGGTCAAGCCCACCGACCGCCTCTTCGTCGTCGGCGGCGGCAACGTGGGCCTCATCGCCGCCTACCACGCCCTCCAGGCGGGCATCGAGGTGGTGGGCCTCTGCGAGGCGCTCCCCGAATGCGGCGGATACAAGGTGCACCGGGACAAACTGGTGCGCATGGGCGTGCCCATCCACACCAGCCACACGGTGATCTCGGCCAACGGTTCCCAGGAGGTGGAATCGGTGACC
>DATGXY010000123.1:0-6658 GCA_035298525.1 Holophaga sp. | reverse complement strand
GCGGCCTTCTTGGCGGGGGCGGCCTTCTTGGCGGCGGGCTTCTTGGCCGCGGGCTTCTTGGCGGCGGGCTTCTTGGCCGCGGCCTTCTTGGCGGGAGCCTTCTTCGCGGGGGCGGTGGGCTCAGGGGTGGTCTCGACGGGGGTGGGGTTCTCGTCGGGAAGGTTGATGTGTTCCATGGGGAACTCCTTTTTGCCCTTGCGGGCGGGTTGGGGGGATTGGGTGGTGGACTGCGTCTTGCCGGTCGGGACCGTGCCACCCGTCTTGGTCTTCGAACCTTCGGCGGCCCCCGTCTCGGCCTTGGCGGGCCTGGAACCCTTGGCCGCGGGGGACGCCTGTGCTTCCTTGCTGCCCTTCGTCTTCGCGGGTTTCTTGGCCACTTCGACGCCGGAGAGGATCTGGGCCAGCCGCTTGCCGGGATAGAACTCATCCAGCAGGGCGTCCCCGACGACGACGCCATGCACGCCCATGCCTTCCAGCTGCTGGATCTGCTGGAGGGTGCAGACGCCCGCTTCCAGGATGCGGAGGCACCTGCTCTGGGGGACCTTCTTCATCAGGGCGAGGGCCTCGTCCCACTTGGGCTCCCAGGTGTCGAGATCCCGGCCCAGAACGCAGACGATGTCGGCGTCCGCCTCGAGGGCCCGCTTCAGGTCCGCGTCGGAGGCCACTTCCACGATGACGTCGAGACCCTTGGCCCGGGCCAGCTTCGAGAGGGCCGTGAGGCGCTCCACGTCCAGGAGGGCCGCCATGAGGAACACCGCGTCCGCGCCGAGGATCTTGCTCTCCTCGATCTGGTACTCCTCGAAGATGAAGTCGTGGCGGATGAGGGGGACCTTCACGGCGGAGCGCACCTCCGAGAGGTGCTTGTCCTCGCCGTAGAAGAGGAAGCGGTCGGTGGCCACGGAGATGGACCTGGCGCCGTTCTCCACCAGGCTCTTGGCGTGGGTGGAGGCGCGGTACGACTCCCGCACCTGGCCGCGGAGGGGGTTCCCGCCGGCGGTTTCGGCGATCACGGAGATGCCCGGCTGGCTCAACTCCTCCTTGAGGGAGTGGTGCCCCTTGTAGGCATCCTTCACTGCGGCGGGCCCTTTTTGCTTCTTGATCTCGATGTCCAGCGCCTTGAAGATCTGGACTTTTTTCAGCATTTACAACCCCCGGGTCTCACTGGGTCCAGACACGTTTTTGCACCAGGATCCTCATGAGAATGTTCTTACTAGAAACCACTAAACCAGCGTTTCTAAAGAGGTCAACAGAATTGTGGCTTCTTTTCGCATCTGCGCCCGTGAATTTTTTCAAGGAGCGGATGATTTCCGAATCGCTCCGGATGCCCCAAACTAGGGGCATCTAGGAGACAGACCATGGATGCGACCGTCCTCGACCACCCGCTCTGCGACCACAAAGTCTCGATCCTCCGCGACCGCAAGACCCCGGGAATCCTCTTCCGGCGCGTGCTTGAGGAGCTCGGCCTCATCCTCGCGGTGGAGTGCACCCGACATCTGCCGACCGAGCCCGTGGCCGTGGAGACTCCGCTGGAGCGCACCCAGGGACGCAGGCTCACGGCCCTCGATCCCGTGCTCGTGCCGGTGCTGCGCGCGGGCCTCGGCCTCCTGCCGCCCTTCCTCCAGATCCTTCCCACGGCGAAGGTGGGCCACCTCGGCCTCTACCGGGACCACGACTCCCTGGTGCCCGTGCCCTACTACCGCAACTTCCCGCCCCTCCTCGACCAGCGCCACGTCTTCATCCTGGATCCGATGCTCGCCACGGGCGGCAGCGCCTCGGAAGCCGTGCGCCAGCTGAAGGTGGCCGGGGCGCAGCGCATCACCCTCTGCAGCGTTCTCGCGGCGCCCGAGGGCGTGAAGCGCCTGAGCGACGACCACCCCGATCTGCGCATCTTCGTCGCGGCCCTGGACCGCGAGCTCAACGACAAGGCCTACATCCTCCCGGGCCTGGGCGACGCCGGGGACCGCCTCTTCGGCACGCTGTGAGGGACCGGGGAGGGCCGCCCACGGGTGGTCCTCCCCTCCCGCCCGGAGCGGCCCGGGCGCGCGGAATCCCCGCGGACGCAGGAAGGCCGGGGCGGCTGGGATCCCCCCGGACCCATCCATCCCCGGCCCCTGGTTTGCACAAAAAAATGTGCAATTGTCAGGTCGTCGGCTTGTAACCCTTCAAGGCCCTTCCGCCCACCTCCCGGGCCAGGAGTTCCTCGCGCACGGCCCCGCGGAGGGCCTTCAGCTGGCCCACGCGCTCCTGGAGCCTCCCGCCCAGCTCATGGGCGCGGGCGGCGATGGCGGGCCACTGGGGGCCCTTCTCGGCCCCCGCCAGGGCCGTCCTGAAGGCCTCGTGCCACGCGGCCACCGCCCCGGGGTCGGGGTCGTCCAGCACCTGGCCCAGGAGCCGCTCCAGGTCGTCCAGGCTGGCCGCGACGGCGAGATCGCTCATCCCACCAGCCCCTGGGGGCTCAGCATGGGGGCGCCGGCGGCGTTCTGGCGCTGGTCCACCTCGGCCCAGGCCACCTTCATGTCGGCGATCTGGCGCTCGATGACCTGCAGCCTGTCCGCCTGGTTATGCTGGCTGGCCTCGAAGAGCTCCTTGAGCCACCAGTCGTAGAGACGGGTGAGGTTGTCCACCAGCTCCCCGCCCTCTTCGTGGTTCAGGCGCACCGCCAGCTCCTCCACGATGGAGGAGACGCGGTTGACCATGCGGGCCCGGGTGGCGATGTCGCGCCGCTGGATCGCGGCGATGGCCTGGAGCAGGAACTTCTGGGCCCCTTCCAGGAGCATGAACATGAGCCGCTCGGGGGAGGCGCCGTTGATCTGCTGGACGAGGTACTGATTCGCGGCGGTGCCGCCGTAGGTCGGGTTCATGGTTTTCTCCCCCATGGGATAGGTCGGTGTTTCCTGCCCTGACGATTCAAATGCCGCTGAGGCTTTGCCCGGCGGCCTGCAACTGTCCGACGACGGTCTCGAGGTTGGCATACAGTTTCTGGAGGCTGGCCTTGGACCGGTCCAGGTAGTCCTGCTGCTGGTTGATCTTCAGCTGAAGCTGGTAGCTGTTGGCCGTGAGGTCCGTGATCATGCCGCCGATGTCCCCCGGGTTGCTGTCGCTGAGCTTGGCGTTCAGGTCCTGCAGGAGCCGGGAGATGCCGGTGGAGACGTTGAGGGTGCCGCTGGCGCCCGAGGAGGCCATGAAGGAGAGGCCTTCCAGGGGGGTGCCCGAGGCGCCGTAGAAATAGCCGTCGGTGGAGGTCAGGGTGTAGGTCGCGTCGTTCCCGCTCGAGTCCTTGGTGGTGAAGGACCCGGAGAGGTTGCCGGAGGTGCCGGTGACGGAGAAGGCGATGGGGGAGTTGGTGGTCTTGCTGCCCGAACTCACGAAGGTGAGGAGGGGGCTCGTGGAACTGCCGCTGTTGGCGAAGACGTTGGCCACGGCCTTGGGGTCCTTGTCCAGGGCCGCGGAGAAGGCCGTCTTGTCCAGGGAGATGGTGCCGTCCTGGTTCGTCTTCAGGCCGATGGAGGCGGCGGAGCCGTAGGTGGAGGACAGGGACCCCGCGGGCGAGCCCATGAGGGTCTGGGAGACCTGGCTGACCAGGTTCCGTACCGTGGCGTCCATGTTGAAGACGCCCTTGGTGTACGAGCCGTCCGAGTTCTGGGTGAACTTGGTGCGGGACTTGTAGTCGTTGTAGAACGTGTTGAACTTGTCGACGACCGACTGGAGGGCGCTGGCGGCGGCGTCCTTGTCCATGGCCACCGTGAAGGTGGTGGTCTTGGTGAGGTCGGTCTGGGCCTGGTTCAGGTTGAAGGTGACCCCCTGCACGGCGTCCGAGACGGAGTTGGAACTCCGCTGCATCTCGACGCCGTTCAGGATGAAGGTCGAGTTCGTGGCCGTGGTGGAGGTGAAGCTGCCCGCGTTGCCGGGATCCAGGGCGCTCCCCCCGGCCATCTGGAGGGAGAAGGTCGTGGCCCCGGCGCTGCCGGTACCCGTGTTGCTGGCGCTGAGCACCAGCTGGCTGGTGCCGTCGGCCCCGGTCTGGATCACGGTGGCGCCCACGTCCAGGGACTTGCCGCTGCCGTCCTTGGCGGTGTTGATGGCCTGGGCCAGGCCGGCCAGGGTGTTGTTCGTGCTGTCGATGGTGATGCTGGCGGTCCGCCCCGACATGTCCGTGAGCGTGTACGTGCCGGTGCCCACCGCGGCGTTGGATGCGAGGGCGGTGGGCAGGACGAGCCTGGCGCGGGTGGCCAGGTTCTTGACGGTCAGGTCGTACTGCCCCGAGGCGGCGCCGCTGGCGGTGGCCGTGGCGTACGTGCCCTGGGTGTCCGAACTGGTGACCTTGTTGGTCTGGAACCCGCTCATGGTGAGCGTGTCGATGGCCGCGCTGAGGGAGGTGAGATCGGCCCGCAGGGTGGTCAACGCCGTTTGCTTGGTGGTGTTGGCCGTCTGCTGGGTCTGCATCCGGACCATGGGCTGGCTTTGCTGATTGATGATGGCCGCGATCAGCTGGTCCGTAGGCAGGTTGGTCGATAACCCTTGAAAACTGATGGCCGATGCCATGGGTCCCTCCCTCCTGCCGGCAAGGCAGAAACTGCTGCCTTAAAGGCTTTGATCAAGAAGGATGCCAGAATGCTCGCGCTTGTCCGCGATGCGGAGGGCGCGAACCTGGTTGACCACCTCCTCGGGCGGCAGTTGGCGGATCACCTTTTGGGTGACCGGGTTGACGACCTTGAAGACGACGATGCCGGCCTCGTAGTCGGGCTTGAACTGCAGATTGGACGGCAGGCTGTTCAGGTAATCCTGGAAGGCCTGGGCGGCCTCCTCCATGGTCATGTTCACCGGCGCCTTGGGCTGCTTTTCCGTGGACGCCTGGGCGGCGGCGGAAAGCTCCAGCTTGGCGGCTTCGGCCGACTGCTGGGCGGCGTTCTGGATGGCCACGGCCTGGGCGTCGGCCATGGCGGTGGAATTCGCCTTGGTCGAAGCCTGCCCAGCCGCCGCCTGGGCGGCGACGAGGGCGGCCGGCGGTGACGGGCCCTGACCCCCTGCGGGACTGATGGGTTCTGACATGGAGTCCTCCTCGGTATCCAAGGGCACGGGAGGAGGGCCCTAGGGCCCTCCTCCCATGTCTATCCAACCGGTGAGTCGCCGACTACTGGAGGAGGGCGAGGATCTGCTGGGCGCTCTGGTTGGACTTGGCCAGGGCGCTGGTGCCGGACTGGTTCAGGATCTGGAACTTGGTCAGGCTGACCACTTCGTCCGCGATATTGGCGTCCATGATCTGGCTGGCGGCCGCGGTGAAGTTCTGCACCTGGATCCCGAGCACGGAGGAGGTGGCGTTGAGCTGGGCCTGGTTGGCGCCGATGGAGGCGCGCAGGGTGGAGACGGATTCCAGGGCGGTCGCGATGGCGGTGGCGGCGGTGCCGGCGTTGGTCGCGGTATCCAGCTTGGAGGTGTTCTGGGTGAGGCCGAGGGCGTTGGTGGTGCCCGTGGAGCCCAGGGTGGAGAGGGTGATGCCGATCTGGCCGTAGTCACCGGCCTGGACGTTCACGGTGGTGGCCGTGAACACGGACGAGCCGTTGAACTTGGTGTTCTGGGCGATGTTGCCCAGGGTGCCGATGATGTTCTGGTACTCGGCGTCCAGGTTCGCGCGGTTCGAGGCGCTGATGGTGCCCGTCTGGGCCTGCTGGGCCAGCTGGCTGGCGCGGGTCAGCAGGGAGGTCACCTCGTCCAGGGCGCCGTCGGCGACCTGAAGGTAGCTGATGCCGTCATTGGCATTGCGCTGGGCCTGACCGGCGATCTTGATGTCGGCGCCCAGCTTGTTGCCGATGGCGAGACCGGCGGCGTCGTCGGAAGCCTGGTTGATGCGCTTGCCGGTGGTGAGCCGCTGGATGGTCTTCTGCAGGTCCGTGCCGGTGATGCCGAGCTGACGGCTGGCCTGGAGCGCAGAGACGTTATTCAGGATGGAACTCATGGCATCCTCCGTGATGCTGAGGGCGGCATCCGTGCCGCCTAGGTTGTGGTCCGGGGAATCCCCGTGCAGATCTTTTCGGCCCGGACGGCCAAACTCTTTAGACCTTTCTTCAAGGTCCGCAAGATCCCGGCCGGGGACTTTCTTCTATATATATAGATGGCCCCCTGGACTCAGTCGCCGCCCAGGATGGACTTGAACTTGCCCAGGAGCCCCTTGCGGGGGGGCGGGGCCGCCGGCGCGGGCGGGGGCGCGTCCAGGTCCACGTCCCTGGGGATGGGGACGGAGGGATCCAGGTCCAGGGCCTTCTTGAAGCAGGCGATGGCGTTGGTCTCGAAGCCCTTGCGCAGGTAGATTTCGCCCATGGCGGCCCAGGGCTGGGCCCGGCGGGGCTTCAGGTGGGCGGCGTGCTGGAGGGCCTCCACGGCCCGGGTGGACCAGGCGGGGTTGGTGGCGCGCAGCTGACCCAGCATGAGCCAGGCGTCGTAGGCCACATCCCCGGCGGGGTCCAGCTGGACCACCTGCTCCAGGAGCCGCACGGCCTCCACGGTGCGGTCCTGGCTCGCGGAGGCCCGGGCGTGGGACATGAGCTGGCGGGCCCGCGCCGGCCCTTCCAGCACGGCGGCGGGGGGAGGCAGGCTGGGGATGGCGGCGGCGGCCGTCTGGAGCAGGAGCTCCGGCGTGGGGGGCTGGGCGGGCGGTCCCACC
>DATGXY010000122.1:0-19000 GCA_035298525.1 Holophaga sp. | reverse complement strand
GCCCGCCGGGGCCTCCCCGGGCCTCGTCCCCGCGGCCCTGACCCGGCGCGAGGACGACCACGTCCAGCCACAGATCCGCGGCCCCCGCCTGGACGGGCCGGAAGCCCTTGGCGGCCAGTTCCCGGAGCACAGCCATGCGGTAGTGCCCCCCGTCCACCTCGTGCATGCCATCCACCTGCCACACGAGGGGCCTCGGGTCCGGGGCCAGGGTCGCCCCGGCGGGCACGGCCTGGGCCTGCCCGTCGTACGTGAAGGAGGGCTTCCGGGCGCCGCAGCCCAGGGCGAGGAGAAGGGAAAGCCAGATGATCGGGGCGCGGGGCATGGCGGCTCCAGGGGGATGTTCCAGGAATGCGGTCGTCAGTCCGTCGGTTCCCAGGTTCAGCGGGAGGGACGACGGCTGACGGACCGTCCCTTGGTCTGGGCCCACCAGCTCCGCTCCTCCGCGAAGCACACGTTCTCCAGGTCCGCCAGCCGCTCCGCCATGAAGGTCCGGGCATCGGCGATGGCCCGGTTGTAGATCACCGGCCCGATCTCCTGCAGGACGAACTTCAGGAAGAGGGCCGCCTTCAGTTCGCCCACGTCCTCCCCGGTCTCCTCCTCCAGGTAGCGGCGGATGGACCCGGCCAGTTCCCGCTCCTGTTCCTTGCTCAGGGTGATGTCCATGGGGCCTCCGGGGTCCAGGATAGACGAAGAAAAGGGGCGCCCGGAGGCGCCCCTTCATGCCGTGCTCGGCGCCCCTCAGTTGGGGCGACCCACGTAGTCGTGGAAGCCGAGGAAGTTGGTATCGGTGGTCGCCGCCGTGGAGCAGAGGCCCAGGGCGCTCGCCGTGATCTGGACCGCGTCCACCTGCGCCCATTCGGAGGGAGTGTAGGTGCCGTTGGGGTTCACGATCGCGCTGAGGCGGACGTAGGAGCGGTCCTGCCCCGGAGGGGTCGCGAAGCCCCAGCCCGTGGGGATGACGACGGGGGTGGCGGGATCCCAGTTGAAGATCGTCTGGTCCGTGGCGACGGTGTAGTTCCCGATCACGTCGAAGCGGGCGACGTAGGGCGCGGTGTCGGTGGTGGTGGCGGGCGTGGAGTTGGAGAGGTAGACCACGTCGTTGCCGTTGAAGTTCATCACCGAGGAGGTGGTGCTGATGATCCGGCTGCCGTTGGTGGTGGTGGTCGCGCCGCCGTTGTAGCTGGTGGCGGGCAGCACCGCGTTGGCGTTCCTCACCAGGAGCGAGGCGCCGGGGGCCAGGGTGCCCGTGAGGGCCAGGCCGTAGTGGGCGTTGGTGGTGCGGGGGTTGTTCCAGTAGCAGAGGTACACCGTGCCGGCGGCGGAGTCATAGGTGCCGTTGCCGACGTTGGTGATCTCGATCCACTTGTTGTTGCTGGTGCCCTCGTAGTACTGGCTGATGATCAGCTTGGGCGTCCCGCCGGGGGCGGCGGCCGGGTTGATCGTGAGGGCGAAGGTCTTCGTGGTGCTGGCACCGGCGCCGTCGAAGGCGTTGACGGTGATGTTGACGACCGTGGTGGCGCTGATGGAGGCCGTCACGGGGTTCATGGTCACCGTCCACTTGGAGGTGCCGGAATCGAAGGCCGCGGAGATCTGCGACGCGTTGGACGGGTCGATGATCGCCGTGTTGTCGGAGCCGAAGGTGAACGTGATGGCGCTGGAGGCCGTGCTGTCGTCGGTGACCGAGAACACCTGCGTCGCCGTGGCGGTGGGCAGGGTGATGGACACGCCGGGCAGCGTGGACGGGGCGAGCACGGGGGCCGTGTTGCCGGTGCCGCCGATGGTCACGACGCGGCTGATGCTGTTGGTCGCGCCGTTGGAGTCGGTGGCCGTGAAGGTCACGGTGAAGTCGCCGGGGCCCGCGTAGGCGTGGGTGGCGTTGATGGTGCTGGCCGTCCCGCCGTCGCCGAAGGTCCAGGTGGTGGTGGCGATGGGGTAGGTGCCCGGGATGGCCAGGGCCTTGAAGGTCAGGACATCGCCCACCATGCCGGTGGTCTTGTCGATGATCGTGACCGCGCCGGAGGAGTTGTGGGTGTGCTTGTACTCGCTGTCCCAGCTGGGCTGGATCATGTGGACGTTGGGCTTGGAGGGGCCCTGCTCGAGCGGGGCGCCCCAGCCGGTGACGTCGACCGTGGACGTGAAGGCCACGGGCAGCGGGCTGGACGGGTTGGGGAAGAAGGTCAGGCCGGTGAGCTCCTGGACGCGGTCCACCGTGGTGGTGAACTTCCAGAAGTCGCTGGAGGTCATGTTCACGCCGGGCTTGCCGATGGTGCTGCTGTTGGGCAGGATCGCGGCCAGGACCTTGGGGGCACCCGGGGCGGTCTCGCGCACCATGATCTTGTAGAAGGCGTTGGGGACGGGAATGTTCTTGGCGCCGATGGGGGCGACGATCTGCTCGGCGAAGATGGGGCCGGTGTAGACCCACACCCGGCCGAAGGCGGCGGGGTAGGTGGTGGTGGCCAGTTCCTCGAAGAGCTGCCAGGGGCCGCCGTTGAAGGGCTGGTCCTGGGGGCACATGTTGGACATGTACATCGTGGAGTTGCCGGCCTCCGTGCCGTAGTGGTCGCGCAGATCGGCGAAGCCGGTCATGTGGCCGCGGCTCCAGCCGGTGCTGGTGTAGTCGGAGGAGCTGGCGCTGCCCGCGATGCGGGTGTCGTCGGGGTAGGTGCCGGGCCGCGTGGACGCGGAGACCTGGCCGGAGGGGAAGAAGCAGGCCGCGGAGAACAGGGGGTTCAGGTGGGTGACGTCGTAGCCCACGCGGAAGGAGCCCAGGACCGTGTCGGCGGGGGCCGCCAGGTACCAGGAGGGCACCACGAACCAGCTGGAAGCGGCCAGGGCCGCGGGCTTGAGGGGATCGCCCGCGTAGACGGGGATGGGCGCCTGCACCGTGAGGGTGGCGGCGTTGCTGGTGGTGGTCCCCGCGGCGTTGGTCACGTCCACGGTGTAGACGTCGGCCGTGGCCCGGAGGTCCGTGGCCGTGACGGTGTAGGACGGATTGGTGGCCCCGGTGATGACGGATCCGTTGCGGTACCACTGGTAGTTCAGGCTCCCGCCGCTGGCCGTGACGGAGAACGTCGCACCGTCGGGGGCCGTGACGGTCTTGGAGGCCGGATGGACCGAGATCGTCGGGCTGGGAGGCGCGGTGACCGTGAGGGTCACGGTGCTGCTGGTGACGGTCTGGCCCGCGCCGTTGCTGACGACGACGTAGACGGAGCCGGTGTCGGCCACGGCCGGGGAGGACAGGGTCCAGGTGCTGGACGTGGCGCCGGTGACGGCCGCGCCCTTGAGGTACCACTGGTAGCCCAGGGGAGCCGTGCCGGTGGCGGTGACGGAGAACGTCGCGGCGGTGCCGGCGGTGACGGCCTTGTCGGCGGGCTGGGAGGTGATGGCCGGCGCGGCGGGCACCACCACCAGGGTGGCGGCCGAGGAGGTCACGGTGCGGGCGAGCGAGTCGCTCACCTTGCAGGTGAACTGGGCGCCGTTATCCGTGGCCCAGACCGTGGCCGGGGTGGTGTAGCTGGCGGACTGGGCGCCGGTGACGAGGGTGGCGCCCCGGTACCACTGGTAGGTGTAGGGCGCGACGCCGGTGGCGACCACCGAGAAGGTGGCGGTGGCCCCGTCGTTGACGCTCTGGTTGGCCGGGCCGCTCACGGACAGGAGCGGGTTCACGGACAGCTTGGCGTACTTGGTGCTGACCGTGCCGGCGGCGTTGGTGGCCTTGACCCAGTAGAGGCCTTCGTCGGCCTTGGTCACGGCGGCCAGGGTCAGGGTGTTCGAGGTGGCCCCGGCGACGGGGGTGGAGCCGTTGTACCACTGGTAGGCGATGGGCAGGGTGCCGGAGATGCCCACCGTGAAGGTGGCGGGCTCGCCCGCCATGAGGGCCAGGTCGGCGGGATCGGCGGTGACGGCCGGCGCGATGGGCGTGACCGTCACGGTCGCGAAGGCGGTGGTCACCGTGCGGTTGAGGGCGTCGGTGACGGTGCAGGCGTACTGGGCGCCGTTCTCGGTGGCCCAGAGGGCCGCCGGGATGGCATAGGTGCTGGCCTGGGCGCCGGTGATGGCGACGCCGTTCTTCAGCCACTGGAAGGTGTACGGGGCGAGGCCCGCGGGGGTGACGCTGAAGGAGACCATGCCGCCATCGACGACGGCGGCGCTGGCGGGAGCGGTCACCACGAGGGGCGGCACCACCGTGATGGTGGCGGCCTTGCTGGTGGCCACGCCGACGGGGTTGCTCACCGTGACGGTGTAGGTCCCGGCGTTGGTGGGCGCGGCGGCGGCGATGGCATAGGTGGCGGAGGTGGCGCCGCTGACGGCCTGGCCGTCACGCATCCACTGGTACGAAAGCGGAGCGCCGCCGGTGGCGGTCACCTGGAGGGTGGCCCCCATCCCCGCGCCGGTGGTGACGGCCACGGGATCGGCCGTGATCACCGGAAGATCCAGCACGGTCACGGTGGCCGCTTCGCTGGTCACCGAGCCCTGGGCGTTGGTGATCCGGACCGTGTAGGCGCCCGAATCCGCGGCGGTGGCCGCGGCCACCTTGTATTCAGGCAGGGTGGCGCCCTGGATGCTGGTGCCGCCCTTCATCCACTGGTAGGCGGGCGCCGGCTTGCCGGTGGTGGTCACCGCCAGGGCGAAGGGCTTCCCGGTCTGGATGTACATGCCCTTCGGCTGGGCGAGGATCGTCGGAACCGACGTCCCACCCGAATCGTTGCCGGAGGAACAGGCAAGGAAGAAGGCCGTCAGCAATGTGGCGGCGAGAAGGCCGACCGTACGTACGGTGGCGCGCAACAGGAAAGCAGGGTGCGCCAGCACCCGGCGGATGTTCATGGGTTTCTCCTCGACCCCTCGCGGGTCAGCTTTGCATGGATCCGATTGAACAAATCTACCGGAATCCAGCCAACCTGCCTAGCGGATTCGGGAGCCGTAGACCTTCACACCACTAATGGATGTTGAGGATTCGAAGGACAAAATCCAGGCCCGGCCTTCGCCGGAATTTTATGGACGTTTCTTCCAGATCTCAGCGGCGCGTCGCTGGGCGTCCGCCACCGCCTGGGGCGCCAGTTCCTTCTCCATGCGCTCGACGGCCTCCGCCGAGGTTCCGTCCCCGCCCGCCTTGGCGAGAAGGAACCACAGGTAGGCCTCCTGGGGGTTCCGGGGGACGCCCTCCCCCGCCAGGTAGGCCGCTCCCAGGAGGGCATGGGCCTGGGCGTAGCCCTGGTCCGCCGCCTTGCGCAGCCAGGCCACCCCTTCGGCCGCATCCTTGCGCCCCCCCGAACCCTTGCTGAGCATGACCCCCAAGTGGCACTGGGCATCGGCATTGCCCTGCTCGGCGGCCTTGCGGGTCCACTTCAGGGCCTCGGCCCCATCCCGGACCGCCCCCTCACCCCGGTCCAGCATCCAGCCCAGGGCCGCCTGGGCCGTGATATTGCCGTGCTCCGCGGCCTGGCGGTACCACTTCAAGGCCTGGGCCGGATCCTTGGCCACGCCCGAGCCCGCGGCGCAAAGGGCCCCCATCTGGCCTTCCGCCAGGGGATCGCCCTTCTCGGCGGCCTTCTGGTACCACTTGGCCGCCTGGGCGGGATCGGCGGGGACGCCGTCGCCCGTTTCGTGGATCCATCCCAGGAGGGACTGGGCGCCGGCCACCCCCTGCCCCGCCGCCTTGGTGAGCAGGGCCACGGCCTGGGCGGGATCCTTCTTCCCCCCTTCGCCCCGGGCGTAGAACCACCCCGCCAGGTACTGGGCGTTGGGGTCCCCCTGGTCGGCGGCCATCCGGTAGTACTTGAGAGCTTCCGCCGCCTGGCGGGGCACCCCCTCCCCCTTGTCCAGCATGACGGCCAGGTTGTATTGCGCCAGGGCGTTCCCCTGGTCCGCGGCCATCCGCCAGAACCGGGCCGCTTCCGCCGGATCCTTCTTCACCACGTCGCCCTGGGTGTGCATCCAGGCCATCTGCACCTGGGCCCGCGCCACCCCCTGCTCCGCGGCCTTCCGGTACCACTGGGCCGCCTCCGCCATGTTCCGGGGCACCCCGTCGCCCCGGGCCAGCATATCGGCCAGGGCCACCTGGGCCCGGGCCTCGCCCTTCTCGGCCTGGGGCCGCCAAATGGCCAGGGCGGCCGCATAGTCCTGGCGTTTGAAGGCCTCCATCCCCGGGTCCGCTTCCTGGGTCCGCCGGTCGCAGGCGAGGCTGAGGAGCAGGGCCGCCAGTAAGGCGATGCGGGGGCAGGGCATGGGGACTCCGGGGGGACCTTTCCCCATGCTGACACCACCGGCGGGAAATTTCAGCGTCCGACAGCCCGCTACAGGCGGGTACGCCCCGCGGGCCCCCGGCATCCAACCCCTACGCCAGGCAAGGAGGCCCGCCATGGAGTTCACGGAACGCCGCAACCTCAACCCGCGCACCCGCGTCGAACGAAGGGCTGAGCCGCCGACTTACCGCCACCAGGTCACCCCCGCGGTGGACCCCGCCACCTTCGAGCAGATCGGCGCCGTGCCCCAGACGCCCGAGGGCCTCGTGCCCCTCTTCGTGGAACGGGCCCGCAAGGCCGCCGAAGGCTGGGCCCAGGCCGGCTGGGAGGAGCGGAACCGCGTCCTGGGCCGCCTCAAGGGGGTCATCGCCCAGCACGCGGACGAGATCGCCCGCATGATCACCCGGAGCATGGGCAAGCCCCTGTACGAGGCGTACCTGTACGACGTGGCCATGGTGCTGGACTGCCTCGACGACTACATCCGCCATGGGGAGCAGTACCTCTCCGACGAGAAGGTGGCCCTGCCTCCGGCCATGGAGAAGCACAAGCAGGCCCTCGTCCGCTACGCCCCCCGGGGCGTCGTCGCCGTCATCGCCCCCTGGAACTTCCCCTTCGACCTGTCCATGGGCCCCGCCGTCGCGGCCCTGGCCGCGGGCAACGCCGTCCTCCTGAAGCCCACCTCCGCCGCCCCCCTGGTGGGCGAGATGCTGGAGCGCCTCTTCAACGAGGCCTTCCAGGGCTGGCCGGGCCTGGCCCAGGTGCTCCACGGCCCCGGCCGGCTGGGCACGGTCCTGGCCACCGCCGAGGGGGTGGACTTCGTCGTCTTCACGGGTTCCACGGCCGTGGGACGCAAGCTCCAGCAGGACCTGGCCCCCCTGTTGCGGCCCAGCCTCCTGGAACTGGGGGGCAGCGATCCCCTCATCGTGTGCGCGGACGCCAACCTGGAGCGGGCGGCCCGGGCCGCCGTCTACGGCCGCTTCAGCAACGCCGGCCAGGTGTGCGCGGCCGTGAAGCGGGTCTACTGCCATGAGGCCGTGCTCCGGACCTTCGTGGAGAAGGTGGTGGCCCACGTGGGCCGCCTCCGGCAGGGTCCGGGCCTGGACCCCGCCACGGATCTGGGGCCCTTGGCCAACGACCGGGCCGTCGCCTCCCTGCGGTCCCTCCTCCACGACGCCCTGGACAAGGGGGCGAAGCTGGTGGCCGGGGGCTTCCCCGCCATCCACTCCGGGTGGTACTGGCAGCCCACCGTCATCACCCAGGTGGATCACTCCATGCGGATCATGAAGGAGGAGACCTTCGGCCCCATCCTGCCCATCTGCTCCGTGAAGGATGACGAGGAGGCTATCGAGCTAGCGAACGACAACCCCTTTGGCCTGGACGCCTACGTGTTCACCGCGGATATGCGCCGGGCCAACAAGATCGCCAACCGCCTCCGGGCGGGCTCCGTGGATATCAACGATGTGCTGGTGAACTACGTCATCCGGGATCTGCCCTTCGGGGGGGTGAAGCAGTCGGGCCAGAACCGCTACCACGGCCGCACGGGCCTTCGCCTATTCACGGACCCCAAGGGCATGGTCATCGATGACGGCACCCAGGACGGGGAGCGGGAGTGGTTCCCCTACGACGAGGCCAAGGTGGCGGAGGCCAGGGCCCGATGCCAGGGGGCCTGACCCCGCCCTTGATCCCCGCCCCCCCTGCCCCCAGACTGGAACGGGAGCATCGATGGCCAAGCAGGGCGTCCTGATCATTTCCGTGGAATCCGATAGCCTGGCATGGGAGGCGGGGCTGCGTGCCGGCGACACCCTCCTGGCCATCAACGGGGAGCCGGTGCTGGACCAGCTGAGCTACCAGTTCCTCATCAGCCAGCGGGACGAGACGGAGCTGCGCTTCCAGCGCCCGGACAAGTCCATCGCCACCGTCACCGTGGAGAACGGGGGCGACGGCATCGGCGTGGACCTGGCCCAGGACCAGGTGAAGGTCTGCAAGCAGAACTGCATCTTCTGCTTCGTGCTGCAGATGCCCAAGGGCTTCCGGAAATCCCTCTACCTCAAGGACGAGGATATCCGCCTCTCCTTCCTGTACGGCCACTTCAGCACCCTCAGCTCCAGCGACGACGCGGAGCTGGACCGCATCGTGCGCGAGCGCCTGAGCCCGGTCCACGTGAGCGTCCACGCCACGGACCCCGAGGTGCGGGTGCGGGTGGTGGGGAACCCCAAGGAGGGGGACATCCTCCGCAAGATCGATCGCCTCCTGGAGGGAGGCGTGGATATCCACACCCAGGCCGTGCTCGTGCCCGGCGTCAACGACGGGGAGATCTGGGAGAAGACCCTGCGCGAGCTGTGGGAGCGCCGGGCCTACCAGACGGAAGGCCGCTGGGCGGGCAAGGGGGGCGTCCTCAGCCTTTCCTGCGTGCCCGTGGGCCTCACCTCCCACCGCTCCGGCCTCCCGGAGATCCCGGACGTGGACCCCGCCTTCGCGGCCGCCTGGGTGAAGCGCTGGGTGCCCCAGGTGCGGCGCTACGCCCGGGAGAACGAAGGGGAGCCCTGGCTTCTCCTGGCGGACGAATGGTTCACCCGGGCCGGCGTGGACGTGCCCGGCCGCGCCTTCTACAGCCAGTCCTGGGCCCAGCTGGAGAACGGCGTGGGCCTCGTGCGCCGCTTCCTGGAGCACACCCGGCGCTTCCTGCGCACCCCGAGGGTGCACGGGTACCGGGGCCGGAAGGTGCTGGCCCTCACGGGCGCCTCCTTCGCCCCCGTGCTGAACCGGAGCCTGGCCCAGGTGAACCGGATCACCGGCAGCGAGCTCCGGGCCATCGCGGCCCCCAATAACGCCTTCGGAACCTCCGTCACCGTGGCCGGCCTCCTCTGCGGCCGGGACCTGGCGTATGCCGCCCATGCGGACCGGGAGGCGAAGGGCGGCGATCCCCGGTGGGTGGACGCCGTCGTCATCCCCAGCGCCTCCCTGCGGGTGCACACGGGCCCCACGGACCAGTACGTGATCACGGACGGCGCCGAGCCCACCCCCGCCAACCAGTTCCTGGACGATATGACCCTGGCCGAACTGGAGCGGGAGATCGGCGTACCCGTCATCCCCGGCGGGGAGAACCTGGGCCAGATGCTGGACCACCTGGCCCGCCGGGACCGCTTCCACCTCCAGGGCATGAACCTGCCCCAGGGCGCCTACAACCCCTAGGGGGCCACAACCCCGGGGGGATAGGAAAAGGGGCCGCCTGTTGGCGGCCCCTTCCCGTTCGGCATCCCAGGACTAGCTGGTGGGATTCCGCTTCTTCACGGCAGCGACGACCTTGATCTCGCCGCCGTCCAGGCCGGTGCCCACGAACTCGGGACGCAGGGAAGTCTCCTTGCGGGCGCGATCGGAAGCGACCTTGATCTGGTCGAGGACGTTCACGGCGTACTGGTAGGCCTGCTCCTCGTCCACGCGCAGGAAGACCTTGCGCATGCCGGAGGGCTGCAGCTGGACCACGGGGCTCAGCTTGTCGGCCAGTTCAGCCAGCTGGATCTTGTCGGACTGCAGCATCAGATCGCCGTTCTGGTCGATCGTGATGACGACAGGGGGGTTCTTCTTGTCGGGTTCGACAGGGGTCTGGACCTTCACCACCTGGGGCACCACGACGGGCAGGGACTTGGAAAGGCCCGGCACCATCACGATGAACACGATCAGAAGCACCAGCACGATGTCGATCAGGGGGGTGACGTTGATATCGCTCTTAGCTTTCCCGGAAGGGCCGCCAGCGTCCATTATTTGCCCCCTTTCTCGCCAGTGCTCTTGTCCTCGCTGGTGACGACGGAGGCCTCGTCGGCCCCGCCCTCACGGCAGATCTGGAAGAGCTCGTCCACGTGCTTGAACGGAATGTCGGCGTCGGCCTTGATGAAGACGCGACGGTCGCTCAGGTACTTCATCGAGTTGTTGATGAACTCGATGAGCTTCGCCTTCTTGGCCTCGTCCTTGTAAGTGAAGGTAAGGGCGTTGCCATTGGCGTCCTTGGCGTCCTTGTCGTCCACCATGATCGGGGCCGGGCCATCGATGACGCCCGTCTTGGGGTCACGGTGAGCCGGAAGGATCAGGGTGAGGTACTTGGCGCCAGCCTGGGCTTCGGGTTTCATGCTGTGCTTCGAGAGCGGAAGCCGCACAGCGTTGTTCACGGCGGGCGTGATCACGATGAAGATGATCAGCAGCACCAGAACGATGTCGACAAGAGGGGTAACGTTGATGTCCGCCTTGACCCCAGACTTGCCACCACCACCTGCATCCATGGTGACCTCCTAGATGGGCCGGGGAGCCGTCGAGGGCCCCCCGGGCCGGGGTTGAAGACTTAGGCCTGCTGGCTCTCGCGGCGGATGAACTCGTCGATCATCTGGGAGGCAGCGTTGTTGATGTTGGTGACCATCTTGTCCTGCTGGGCGGTGTAGAGGTTGTAGATCCACACGGCGGGGATGGCGGCGATCAGGCCGAGGGCGGTGGTGCCGAGGGCCTCACCGATGGAACCGGCCAGGGCGTTGATGTCGCCAGCGCCCTTGGTCTTCAGGTCGGAGAAGACCTTGATGATGCCGACCACGGTGCCGAGCAGGCCGATGAAGGGGGCCAGGGCGCCGATGGTGGCCAGGGCCAGCATGCCCTTCTTGAGCAGGTCGGTGACCTCGGCGGTGCCGCGGACGATGGCGCGCTCAACGGGCTGGATCACGTCGTGGGTCTCGTGGAGGGTCTTCAGCTGCTTCTCGTACTGGAAGATATCGAGGCCGTGCTTGAGGACGAGGGCGATGTGGCTCTTGTTGTGGGTGGTGGCGGCGCGCTTGGCGGCCTCGAAGTCCCCGCGGCGGAGGGTATCCATGAAGAGCTTGAGGAACTTGCGGGAAGCGGCGTTGCTCTGGGCATACACGATGCCGCGCTCGACGGCGGTGTAGATCTGGAGCAGGATCAGGGCGATCAGGAGAAGGATGATCACCTTGTTGAAGGGCGAGGCGGCTTCCCAGATGGCCTTGGGACCGAAGGAGTTCTCAGCAGCTTCAGAGATGGCGAAGAGGAACGGGCTCATTTGGCGGATTCCTTATGGATGGGGGTGGCGTGGTTGGGTGCCTCGGTGGAGGCGTCAGGTTGATGGGTTGAGTCCTTGACCACGGGGACAAGGGTAGGCGCGGGGGCCTGGTTCAAAGCGGGGGCCGGAGAGGTCTCCGGCTTCCTGGGGGCGCCGCCGCCGATGACGGTGAGCGCGACTGCAAGGGCGAGGGCGGAACCTGCGCCCAGCCAAGCGGAGCGTGACATGGTCGCCACGTCCTACTTGAGCCGGAACGGCATGGTCAGCTTGAACCGGGCCGTCTGGGCCACGCCGTTGAGCATGGCGGGCTCGAACTTCCACCCCATGGCATACTGCTCAGCCGTCTGGCGCAGCTGCTGGGGGCCTTCCACCGCGTGGGCGGACTGGGGGATGCCGTCGGGACCGACGACGATCTCAACCACCACGGTTCCCTGGATCCGGGCGATCTTCGCCAGGGGGGGATAGGGGGGCGCGGGGGGCTGGAACTTGATCTTCATCTGGCTGAAGTCGAAGTCCACCACGTGCGCGGAACCGGAACCAGCCACGGCCAGGCCGCCAGCGGTCGCGGGACCGGAGGCGCCGGAGACGCCGCCGCCGGGGACACCGGAACCGGCGCTCTGCGCGGACGCGTAGCGCATGGTCAGATCCTCCTTGGGCAGCTCGCGGGGAGCGACCTCGGGGACCATGTCCTGGTTGGGGTTGATGGGGGGCGGCGGCGGGGCCTCCTTCATCTGGAGCTTGGGCGCGGGAGCGGCCGGGGCAGCCGGCGCCGGGGGAGGCGGCGGCGGGGGCGGCGGCGGGGCATCCGCCTGCTCCGTCAGGTCCAGGCTCATGGTCTTGAGCACCTTCTTGCCGGCTTCCGTGCGGGTCGCAAGGAAGTAGCCGAAGGTCCCGAAGGCCACGTACGAGACCAGGGTCAAGGGGATCGTCACCAGGGGATTGGCGCCCTTGAGGCTCCTGTTCCCTGCCGCGAGGCTGGACCGGTAGACCAGGTCCTCGAGGGTCTCCTTGGACTGCGCGTTGGGTGGAGGGTTGGTCTTGGGGTCTTGGCTCATGCGACTCCCGTGGAAAACATGAATGAAAAAAATGGAGCCGGATCTGCGGAATCACAGAAACGGCTCGGAACCGAAGGGTTGAATGATCTGGGGCTGGCCCAGCGGTTAAGATTACAAATAGCCCGCCATGCGTCAAGTGATGAAATCCGCGCAGGCGCTTGATTTAGCTCACAGCATGCATTTTTTCCATCGTCGTGACACGGGGGCCCCGGAAGGGGCCAGTTCGTGATCATCACGTGACACTTCGAGGAGGTTTGTCACAGTCATGTCACAGTCCATTTCGGCCTTCCAGGTGGAGGCAACGTGCGGGCCAGCAAGGGCCGGCCATTTCAACACATCCCGGGGCCAGGTGCTCACCCCGGCCTTCATGCCCGTGGGCACCCAGGGCACCGTCAAGGGCATCACCCCGGCGCAGCTGGCGGAGATCGGTCCCCAGGTGATCCTGGGCAACACCTATCACCTGGGCCTGCGGCCCGGGGACGACCTGGTGCGGGACATGGGGGGGCTCCATGCCTTCATGGCCTGGCCCGGCCCCATCCTCACGGATTCCGGGGGCTTCCAGGTGTTCAGCCTGTCAGGCCTCAGGAAGATCAAGGAGGAGGGCGTCACCTTCCAGAGCCACATCGACGGCTCCACCCACTTCCTCAGCCCCGAGCGGAGCATGGAGATCCAGCGGAACCTGGGTTCGGATATCGTCATGGCCCTGGACGAGTGCCCGCCCGGGCGCATGGAGCGCGCCGCCCTGGAACAATCCATGGCCCGCACCACCCGCTGGCTGAAGCGGTGCCGGGACTTCCCCCTGGGGGAGCGCCAGGGCCTCTTCGCCATCAACCAGGGCGGGGTCCACTTCGATCTGCGCACCCGCCACCTGGGTGAGATCCTGGACATCGACGCCGCCACCCCGTTCCAGGGCTTCGCGGTGGGCGGGCTCAGCGTGGGCGAGCCCAAGGAGGAGATGAACGCCCTCCTGGCGGCATTCACCCGCACCCTCCCCGCCGACCGCCCCCGCTACCTCATGGGCGTGGGCACCCCCGAGGACCTGCTCTTCGGCATCCAGCACGGGGTGGATCTCTTCGACTGCGTCCTCCCCACCCGGGAGGCCCGGCACGGCACCCTGCTCACCTCCCGGGGCCGCGTGAAGATCAAGAACGCCCGCCACCGCCAGTCCCAGGCGCCCCTGGATCCCGAGTGCAACTGCTATACATGCAGGACTTTCACCCGGGCCTACCTGCATCACCTGTTCCGGGCGGGGGAGATGCTGGCCTCGACCCTCAACAGCATCCATAACCTGAGTTACACTGTGGGGCTGACCCGGGCGGCGCGCCGGGCCCTCCTGGAGGACCGATTCCCGGAATTCGCGCGCCGCACGCTCGAAAATTGGAACACTGAGGAGCCCTAGATGAATTTCGCCCTAATCCAGCAGGCCCAGAACCAGTCGGCCTTCGGCCCCATCATCCTCTTCGGGGGCATGGCGCTGCTCTTCTACTTCCTGCTCATCCGTCCCCAGAACAAGGCCCGGAAGGAGATGGAGGAACGCCTCTCCAAGCTGAAGGCCGGGGACGAGGTCCTGCTCACCAGCGGCCTCTACGCCACCATCGACCGGGTCGAGGACAAGCACATCTTCCTGAAGCTGGGCTCCTCCATCGTGAAGGCCCGCCGCCAGGCCGTGGCCGCCCTCGCCACCGAGCCGGCCCCCGAGCAGAACTGAACCCCGGCCTAGGCCGTTCCGAGGGCGGGCCAGCCCCCGCCCTCCTTTCGTTGGAGCCCTTTCGTGAGCAAGCGGAGCCTCTGGCGCCTGATCCTGACCTCCTTGATCTGCGTCGCCTGCGCGTACTTCTTCGTCCCCCTCTCCAAGGTCCGGCTCGGCCTCGACCTGAAGGGCGGGGTGCACTTCGAGCTGGAGGTCCAGGGCCAGGAGGCCCTCGAGGCCGACCTGCGGGACACCCGTGACCGTCTAACCGATCGCCTCAAGGAGAAGGGCTTCCCCGAAGCCATCGCCCGGGTGGACGGCATGACCGTCAAGGCGGAGGGCATCCCGACCGAGCGCCAGCCCGACGCCCAGCGCATCATCAGCCAGGGCTTCAACGGCTATGACGCCACCTTCACGGACAAGGGCGTGGTCCTCACCCAGAAGGACGCCTACCAGAAGAGCCTCAAGGACGACGCCAACAAGCGGGCCCTCCAGATCATCGAGAACCGCATCAACCAGTTCGGCGTGGCCGAGCCCGAGATCACCGCCACCGGCGCCGAAGGCAACCGCATCGTCGTGGAACTGCCGGGCGTGGGCGACGCCGAGCGCGAGCGCATCAAGGGCCTCCTGACGACTCCCGGTCGCCTGGAACAGCGCCTCATCGCCAAGCAGGATCCCACCCAGGGTTCCGGCTGGCCCACCCGGGAAGCGGCGATTGCCCGTCTGGGCGGCCAGCTCCCTCCCGGCACCGAGCTCCTGCCCCTGCCCCTCTCCGAGCGCGAGGCCCGGCGCGAGGGCAAGCCCTGGAACGCCCCCGCCCCCGGCCAGCCCGAGCCCATCCGCAGCTGGGTGCTGGTGGAGGAGAAGGTCTACGTGGACGGCGCCGACATCACCAAGGCCGAGCCCACCGTCAATCCCCAGACGGACCAGCACGAGATCAGCTACGTCCTGAACCGGAAGGGCGCCGAGGACTTCTACAACCTCTCCGGCATCGCCTCCGACGAGGGCCGGCGCATCGCCGTCGTCCTCGACCGCAAGGTCGTGAGCGTCCTCTACTGCAAGGAGAAGATCCCCGGCGGCGCCGTGCGCATCACGGGCAGCTTCACCAAGGACGAGGCCGACGACTTCGCCCTCAAGCTGAAGTCCGGCGCCATGCGCGCCAGCATGAAGTTCCTGGAGGAGCGGGCCATGGGTCCGAGCCTGGGCGCCGACTCCATCGCGGCCGGCGTGCGCGGGGCCCTCATCGGCTTCCTCACCATCATCGCCTTCATGGTGTTCTACTACCGCTGGTCGGGCGTGAACGCCATCGTGGCCCTCACGGTGAACCTCGTCGTGATGCTGGGCCTCATGGGCTCCTTCCACGCCGTCATCACCCTGCCCGGCATCGCCGGCTTCGCCCTGACGATCGGCATGGCGGTGGACGCCAACATCCTCATCTTCGAGCGCATCCGCGAGGAGATGGCCAACGGCAAATCGGTGGCGGGCGCGGTCCAGGCCGGGTTCGACCGGGTGTTCTGGACGATCGTGGACAGCCACGTCACCCAGCTGGTGGCGGCCATCCTCCTGTTCATCTTCGGCACCGGGCCCGTGAAGGGCTTCGCCGTGACCCTCACCGTGGGCGTCGTGGCCTCCCTCTTCACCAGCATCTACATCAGCCGGTTCATCTACGACTGGATCCTCGAGCGCCACCCCGGCACGAAGACCCTCTCCATCTAGGCCTGACCGATGAAAATCTTCGAGAACATCCCCCACATCGACTTCATGAAGTACAAGGGCATCGCCCTTGCCATCTCCTGGGGCATCATCCTGGCCTGCTTCCTGTGGATCCACCCCTGGAAGGGCGCCTCGGCCCGCGTGAAGCTCGGCATGCAGTTCACCGGCGGCATCGACATGATGGTGGCCTTCAAGGGCACCGTGCCCCAGGAGGACGTGCGCAACGCCCTCTACGCGGGCGGCGTGAAGGACGCGGCCGTCGTCGCCTACAAGGACAAGCCCGGCATCACCATGTTCAGCATCAAGGTGAAGGCCAGGAAGGGCCAGGACGAGAAGGACTCCAGCGTCCAGATCAAGCAGATCACGGACGCCCTCAAGCACCTGGACGCCAAGGGCGCCAGCGACCAACGCATGGACCTGAACACCGAGAGCGTCGGCGTCATCGTCGAATCCTGGATGAAGCAGAACCCCCTGGGCGTCCAGGGTGACGAGACGGCCCTGCGCCTGGCCTACGAGCCCTGGGTGAACAAGGTCATCCGCGCCCGGGAGAAGGCCAGCCCCATGACGGACTACGCGCAGCTCCCCTCCGACCTGCCGGCCCCCCTCCGGGCCAGCCTGGAGAAGGACTACCGCCTGGGCAACCTCACCATCCTGAAGAACGAGAGCTTCTCGCCCTCCATCTCCGGCGAGTGGACCATCAAGACCCTCTCCGCCGTGGGCTGGGCCCTCCTGGCCATCCTGCTCTACGTCATCTTCCGCTTCACCGTGAGCTTCTCCGTCGGCGGCATCGTGGCCCTCATCCACGACGTGCTGATGGCCCTGGGCCTCTTCGTGCTCTTCGGGTTCGAGTTCAGCGTGCCGGTGGTGGCCAGCTTCCTCATCCTCATCGGCTACTCCATGGCCGACACCATCGTGGTGTTCGACCGGATCCGCGAGAACAGCCACAAGCCCGAATACCGGCGGGTGGACATCGTCAAGCTCGTGAACGACTCCATCAACCAGACCCTGAGCCGCACGATCCTCACCTCCCTGTCCGTGCTCTTCGTGGCCCTCTGCCTCTTCGTGTGGGGCGGCCACGCCCTGCGCGATCTCAGCTTCCCCCTGGTCGTGGGCGTCATCACCGGCACCTACTCCTCCATCTTCATCGCCAGCCCCGTGGTGGTCTTCTGGGACCACACCTTCGGCGGCAAGGACAAGCTGAAGCAGCACGCGTAAGGCCTTTCCGGGCCTCCGCACGCAGGAAGGGCGCCCCCGGGGGCGCCCTTCCCCTTTCAGGGGGCTTCGGCGGCGTGGAAGACGAGGAGGGCGTCCCGGCCCAGTTCCCAGGCGGCGTACGTGGGGCACGCGAAGGGGCAGCGCAGGGCCAGGTGCTCACCCCGCACCGCCAGCCGTGGCGGGGCCAGGTACACGGAGCGGCGGCCCCGCACGCAGAGGCAGCCGCTGGAGGGCAGCACCTCCAGGCCGAGGATGGGCCCCACCTCGGGGTGGAAGGCCCCCACGTCGCCGGTGACCGTGTCCACCACGTACACCTGCCCGTCGTCCCCCGCCAGGTGGAGGGCGTACGAACCCGGACCCGCCGCCAGATGGGTGAAACCCACGCCGGGGGCCTGCTCCACCAGGACCAGGGGCACGGAAGCGGCATGGCCGGGGGCCAGTTCGAAGGCGGCGGGCACGCCCCCCTCCAGGAGGGCGTACAGGGTCGGGTGCTCCGGATGGAAGCAGAGGGCCTCCACCCGGGACCCGCATTCCAGGCGGAGGACCGTGGTGGCCGCCTCTCCCCCCAGATGCCAGACCTGGAGGAGCCCCCCTTCTCCGCCCGCCGCGAGGAACCGGCCATCCAGGCTGTATTCCAGGACGGAGGCCCCCTGGAAGGGAAGGCTGGGCAGGCGGCACCCGTTCCCCAGATCCCACCGGGAGAGGACGGGCGCCCCCTCCGGGCCCAGGAGGGCCACCTCCGTGATTGAATTATTAATTGTCGGTCGGAAGCGGAGGTTCCGGCCCTGGCCGGCATCCTCCAGGTCCAGGGCCGCGAGCTCCAAGCGGTTGTACAGTTCGAGGCCGCCCCCTTCCCGCACCACGCCCAGGTGCACCCGGGCCGGGCACAGGTGGATGGCCGCGACGGCGGGACCAGGCCCCTGCAGGAAGGGGACCCCCAGGAACCGGAAGGCGAGGGGCACCGGCCCCGGCGCCTGAACCTCCGGCCCGCCCTCCCCACCCGGAGTGACCGTCTGCATGGGATACCGGGAGGTTTTCAGAATCCTCGTCATGGGAGAAAGCATAGGCGGAGGCCCCCCCGGGGGAAGGGACGCTTGAGTAATAATTTATATTTTCTGTTTCCGGAAGCCCCATCCGGCCAACCGGAAGGCGCTATCCTGGATCCGGTTTCCCCATGCCCATGCCCCTCCCCGCCATCCTCGCCCTCGTCCTGCTCGTGGCCGTGCTGGCCGCCCTGCCCTGGACGGCCCGGTACAACCGGGCCAGGCTGGGCCAGGCGCGGCTGGCCATGGAGGGGGCGGTGGCCTCCCGGGGCTGGCGCCTCCTTTCCGCCCGCCTTTGCTGGGTTCCCCGCGGTCCCTTCGCCCTGGCCATCGCCTGCCATGTGCCCGTGTACCGGGTGGTGGCCCAGGACCCCGCCGGCCATGTCCACCGGGGCTGGGTCCGGTGCCAGCCCTTCCATGACGCCGCGGAATCGGCCTGGGAAGGCCCCTGATCAAACCTCCACCGCCCTCCCCGCACAGGGGAGGGCGAGGAGGCCCCTTGGAATCCCTTACCCTTGACGCGTTCATCGAAAGCACCCTGGACTACCTGCGCCAGCACGGTCCCGGAGCCTTCCTCCCCACCCTCATCCCCCTGGGCCGCCCCGCCGCGCCCTTGATGCTCATCCGGGGCATCCCCGAGGAGGTGGACCACCGGGAGGCCATCCAGCGGGTGATCCTGGATACGGGGCTGGCCGAGGGATCCTTCCTCTTCTGCGTCCGATCGGGACGGGACGAACTGGTGGGGGGACGCTATACCCCCGTCTCCACCGAGTTCTTCGCCATCCGAGAGACCGGCGGCCGCTATCTTTCCGGCCGCATCCCCCCCTGTCCCTGGTGGCGGGTGGCGCCCAGGGGTCGGGGCGGGCCGGGAGGGTCGCCTTGGCAAAGGGAACCGCCTCATGCATGATCCCATGCATGGAGACCTTGCCGCCCGCCCCCGCCCCGCCCGCCCTGGGCCCGGGCTTGGCTGCGGCCGGATGCGGGGCCTG
>DATGXY010000121.1:0-5962 GCA_035298525.1 Holophaga sp. | reverse complement strand
CCCGCCCGCAGCGTCCGCCTGGCCTCCGCCCTGCAACTGCAGGTCCTGGGGCCTCCGGACCCGGGGCCCCTCCTGGGGTTCCGCACCTGGCTCCGCCACCGCTTCGACGCCCTGCCCCTGGAGGGCACGGGCCGGGATCTGTGGGGGGCCATGGCCCTGGGCATCCCGCCGGCCCGCCCCGAGACCTTCACGCCCTTCGCGGAAAGCGGCACCCTCCACACCCTGGTGGTCTCGGGCCTGCATCTGACCCTCGTCATGGGGGCCGCCGAGGCCCTCTGGCGCCGGGTGGCGGGGCGCGGGAGCGCCTGGGCGGCGGCGGGGGCGGGGCTGGCCTACGCCCTGGCCACCGGCTTCACCGCCCCCGTATGGCGGGGCCTCCTCATGGGCCTGGCCTGGGCCACGGGCCGGGCCACGGGATGGAAGGCGCCCCCCGCGCTGGGCCTCC
Organism: Holophaga sp.; assembly: GCA_035298525.1. Taxonomy (GTDB): domain Bacteria; phylum Acidobacteriota; class Holophagae; order Holophagales; family Holophagaceae; genus Mesoterricola. The sequence goes on along the minus strand of DATGXY010000121.1, from coordinate 5,517 downwards.
ACGGGGCCCTGGTTGCCTGGATCCTGTCCCGCCCCGCTTCCGGCTGCGATCCGGGCTTCCTCCTGTCCTGGACGGCCCTGGCGGGCCTGCAATGGGGGTCGGGGCCCCTGGCGGGGCTGCTGGGGCCCCTGGGGGGGCGCTGGGCGGGCAAGATCGCGCCCCTGGTGGCGCCCTGGCTCTCCACCCTCCCCCTCCTGGCCCTCCTCCATGGGGGCGCGCCCCTCTGGGGCCCCGGGGCCAACCTCCTCCTCCTGCCCCTGGTGTCCCTGCTGGTCCCGGCCTGCCTGGCCCTCACCTTCCTGCCCCTGGGCTTCGCGGTGGAGGCCCTGGGGCGCGGGCTCGCCTGGACCGGCGACAGCCTCGTGCCCGCCTTCGCCCGGATCCTCCCCCTGGCCACGGGTCATCTCCTGCCCTGGCTGGCCCTGGCGGCCGGGTGGGTTCTCCTGGGCCAACTGGCCTCCGCCTTCCGCCCCACCCGATGGCTGATCGCCACGCTCACCCTGGGAACCCTGGGCCTCATGGTCCTGGGGGGCACGGGCCGGGCGGCCCGTTCCTTCAGCGTGGAGGCCGTGGACGTGGGGCAGGGGGATGCCCTGCTCCTGCGCACGGCCGGGGCCGACGCCACCCTGGTGGACGCCGGGCCGGACCCCTGGGCCGCCCGGCGCATCGTCCGGGTCCTCAGCCGCCGGGGGGTGAGGGAACCCGTGCATCTGGTCCTCACCCACCCCCACCTGGACCATGCGGGGGGTTGGGCCACCCTGGTCCGGCTGTGGCCCCCCGCTTCCGTGGCGGGTCCCCTCCTGGACCCGGGGCGCTGGGATCCGTACCGTCCGGCCGGGGCCACCCTCCGGGGATTCGTGCGGGGGGACGGATGGCGCCGGGGGGAGGCGGCCTTCCAGGTGCGGTGGCCACCGGGCCTCCTGCGGCTGCGGGACCCCAACATGGGGTCCCTCGTGCTGCGGGTGCGCTGGAGGGACTTCGAGGTCTGGCTCATGGGCGACGCCCTGGCCCTCCAGGAGGGGGATCTCCTGGACCTGGGGGACCCGGGGCCCGGGCCCCCGCACCGCCTGCTCAAGGTCGGGCACCACGGAAGCCGGAGCGCCACCAGCCGGGCCTGGGTGGAGGCCCTGGGGGCCTCCGTGGCGATCATCAGCGCGGGGAGGGACAACCGCTTCGGCCATCCCCATCCCGAGCCCCTGGAGGTCCTGGGCGCCTCGCACGTCTTCTTGACCGGCCGGGACCTGGGGGTGCGCATCCAGGCTGAAGCCAATGGTTGGCTCGTTGAAACGGGGCGGGGATGGTCCGGATTGCTTGAAGGCTTCAGGATGGAAGTTGATAAATAAAAAGAGTTATTAAACTTAAACCGGGTTGACACGCTCTTCAAGAAATTAATAATTAATTTCGAGCATTTCGCTCGAAAGGAACGTCATGTCTTTCTACCTCAAGGCAGCAGCCGGCTGCGCCCTGGCCCTGACCCTTGCCGCCTGCCGCGGCAGCAGCAGCGGCGACGCGACCCCCCCCGTTCCCCCCATCCCCGGCCTGTACACCGGGCAACTGCCCGATGGGCGCGATGTCCATGTGGTCCTGACCGCGGACCTGGTGGCCTGGGGCGCCGCGTCCCGCATGAGCAACGGCGAGGCCACCGTCTTCCGGACCGCCTACACCTTCGACGGCAGCCACATCCAGGCCCAGGCGGACCAGCTCCAGGGGATCCCCGCCCTCCCCTCCGGTACCAGCCTGAGCATCGCCGGCACCTATGGCCCGGACCAGATCCACGGGTCCCTCACCGTCCTCTCCGGCGGCGAGACGCAGACGATGCCCTTCACCCTCGCCCGGGTCCCCGCGGCGCCCCTGAGCCTGGGCCTGGCCAACAACGTGAGCCCCCTGGATGCCTATGTGTCGGGTACCGACGGCCAGACCGTCCTCTCCACCCATCTGATGTTCCAGGTGGACGGCACCACCGGTCAAGTCAACAACGGCGCAGCCTCCCCCGCGGCGGCCGGCGGCAGCACCAGCGTCCTCCACGGCATGTTCACGTCCCGCAACGACTGTGCCGCCTACAACTTCAACTTCTCGGTGGGCGATCCTGCGGCCCCGGGCAGCAGCGTCCTGGAGGGTTCCGCCTTCCAGGCCCTCGTCATTCCCTTCGGCGCCAGCGGTTATGTGGGCTTCGGCCTGGCGGCGAACGCCCAGCAGGCCCAGAAGGTGGTGCTCCTCCGGAAGCTCAACTAGACTTCATGTCCGGGCTCTGCCCGGGCATGAAGGGGGGGTGTGGGGGGACGAAGAGCGACCGAAGCGAGCGGGCGGTCCCCCCACAGGACAATTCAGGGCGTGTTCGGCATGCAGGAGGCCCCGCGACGGCGTCAGGAGGCCCGATCGGCGGGCCACCATCGCGGGGCCTCCGCGCTCACGACCTCGCCCCAGGGAGGCGCATGTCCCGGATGGCCTGGGCGAGGCCCCGGCTGACCTGGGCGTGGTTCCTCCGCCATTCCTCCGAGGCGGAGGGACCCACCCGGTTGGCCACGGCCAGGACGGCCCCGCAGGGGACGCCGGCCGCCGCGCAGGCGGCAAAGACCCCCGTGAGTTCCAGGTGCTCCACGCCGGCCAGGGCCCCCAGGGCCCGGGCGCCCGCCTCCGTGCGGGTCACGGCGGGGGGCACGGCCACGGTGGCGGCGGGGAAGGGGAGGGCATCCGTCCAGGTGGCCTCCCAGCGGGTTCGCTCGATGCCGGGCCGTACGGCCCGCCCTTCGGCCTCCTCCACCGACGTGGCCACGGCCTCCGTGGCCCACACGGCCTCTCCCACGGCCGGCGTCTCCCCGTAGGCGCCGCAGGTGCCCAGGAAGAGGACCCGGGTGGGTCGCAGGCTGGACAGGAGCCGGGCCGTCTCTACGGCGGCGGTGATGGCTCCAACGCCCGTGCAGGCGGTGACCCATCCCTCCGGCGGCGCCTCCGCGAAGCCGGCGAGTTCCGGGGGGAAGGCGGCGAGGAGCAGGGAGCGGGACGGGGTCATGGCCCCATGGTACACGGCCAAAGGAAAGGGGCGCCCCTGGGGGCGCCCCTTTCGGATCCGGCAGGCCGGGAAGGCTACTTCTTCTCTTCCAGGACGGCCTGGGCGGCGGCCAGCATCGCGACGGGCACGCGGTAGGGGCTGCAGCTGACGTAGGCGAGGCCGGTGCGGTGGAAGAACTTCACCGAACGGGGATCGCCGCCGTGCTCGCCGCAGACGCCCAGCTTGATGTCGGGGCGGGTCTGACGGCCCTTCTCGCAGGCGATGCGGACCAGTTCGCCGATGCCTTCCTGGTCCAGGGACTGGAAGGGATCGTCCTCGAGGATCTTCTTGGCCACGTACTCGGGCAGGAAGGTGCCGGAGTCGTCGCGGCTGTAGCCGAAGCCCATCTGGGTGAGGTCGTTGGTGCCGAAGGAGAAGAACTCGGCTTCCTGGGCGACCTTGTCGGCGGTGATGGCGGCGCGGGGGATCTCGATCATCGTGCCGATGGGGCAGATGAAGCTGGTGCCCTGCTCCTTGTTGACGGCGGCGATCTCGTCCAGCATCTCGGCCTTGGTGAAGGCGAGCTCCTTGACGGTGCCGATCAGGGGGACCATCACCTCGGGCACGGCCTTGATGCCCTTCTTGGAGACGTTGATGGCGGCCTCGGCGATGGCGCGCATCTGCATGCGGATCAGCTCGGGGTAGGTGATGCCCAGGCGGCAGCCGCGGTGGCCCATCATCGGGTTGAACTCGTGCAGCTTCTCGACGCGGTGCTTGACCTCCTCGAGGCTGACGCCGATGACCTTGGCCATCTCGGCCTGGCCGGCCTCATCGTGGGGGACGAACTCGTGGAGGGGGGGATCCAGGAGGCGCACGGTGACGGGCAGGCCGTTCATGGCCTCGAAGATGCCTTCGAAGTCCTGGCGCTGGATGGGCAGGAGCTTCTTGAGGGCCTCCTTGCGGGCCTCCAGGTCCTTGGCCAGGATGAACTGGCGCACGGCGATGATGCGCTCGCCCTCGAAGAACATGTGCTCGGTGCGGCAGAGGCCGATGCCCTCGGCGCCGAAGGCGCGGGCCACGGCGGCGTCGTGCGGGGTGTCGGCGTTGGTGCGGACCTTCAGGGAGCGGTACTTGTTGGACCACTCCATGATCTGGTTGAAGCGCTGGAAGGTCTCGCTGTCCTCGGCCTTGAGGGTCTTCTCGACGAGCACCTGGTTGACTTCGCTGGGGAAGGCGCTCAGCTTGCCGGCGTAGATCTCGCCCGCGCTGCCGTCGATGGAGATGAAGTCCTCGCCGGCCTTCAGGCAGATGTCGCCGACGCTGACGGTGCGCTTGGCCACGTCGATGACGAGGCTGGAGGCGCCGCAGACGCAGGGCTTGCCCATGCCGCGGGCGACCACGGCCGCGTGGCTGGTCATGCCGCCGCGGGCGGTGAGGATGCCCTTGGCGGCGACCATGCCGGCCAGGTCCTCAGGGGAGGTCTCGATGCGGACCAGGACGACGGGGCCCTTGGCGGCGAGCACCTCGGCCTCCTCGGCCGAAAGGGCGATGACGCCGGCGGCGGCGCCGGGGCCCGCGGGCAGGCCCTTGGCCATCATCTTGCCGGCCTTCTTGAAGGCGGCCTTCTCCTTCATGTCGAAGATGGGGGCCAGCAGCTGGGTCAGGTCGTCGGCGTTGAGGCGCTTCAGGCCCTCCTGCTCGTCGATCATGCCCTCCTTGACCATGTCCAGGGCGATGCGGATGCCGGCCATGGCGGTGCGCTTGCCGTTGCGGGTCTGCAGCATGTAGAGCCGGCCCTGCTGGATGGTGAACTCCAGGTCCTGCATGTTCTTGAAGTGCTTCTCGAGCTTCTGGCAGGTGTCGTAGAGCTCCTGGTAGACGCTCGGCATCACCTCTTCGAGGCTCTTCAGGCCGCTGTCGGCAGCCTGGTAGCGGGTGATGGGCTGGGGGGTGCGGATGCCGGCGACCACGTCCTCGCCCTGGGCGTTGATGAGGTACTCGCCGTAGAAGTAGGGCTCGCCGGTGCCGGGGTCGCGGGTGAAGGCCACGCCGGTGCCGCAGTCGTCGCCCATGTTGCCGAACACCATGGTCTGGACGTTGACGGCGGTGCCCCACTCGTCAGGGATCTTGTTCATGCGCCGGTAGATGATGGCGCGCTCGGTGTCCCAGCTGTTGAACACGGCGCGGACGCCGCCCAGCAGCTGCTCCCAGGGATCCTGGGGGAAGTCGCGGCCGAGCTTGGCCTTGACGATGGCCTTGAACTCGGAGCAGAGCTGCTTCCACTCCTCGGCGGTGATCTCGGTGTCGAGCTGCTTGCCGGTCTTGTGCTTGAGCTCCTCGATCTTCTCCTCGAAGTGGTCCTTGTGCACGTCCAGCACCACGTCGCTGTACATCATGATGAAGCGGCGGTAGGAGTCGTAGGCGAAGCGGGGGTTGTTGCTGGCCTTGGCCAGGCCCTCGACGGTCACGTCGTTGAGGCCCAGGTTCAGGACGGTGTCCATCATGCCGGGCATGGAGTCCCGGGCGCC
>DATGXY010000120.1:0-1629 GCA_035298525.1 Holophaga sp. | reverse complement strand
ATGGCGGCCTGTCCCTCGAAGCCGGGCAGGGTCCGGACCCCGGCGAGGGCGGCCACGGCGTCGAAGAGGCGGCCGATGCTGGAGGAACGGGGCGCGTTGAGGCGCCTCGCCAGGGCGGCGCCCAGCACCGCCAGGGTCTGGGGCTCCATCCACCCCTCCGCCGCCTCCAGGGAGCCGCGGCGGTCCCAGAGGAGGCCCAGGGCGGCCCGGAGGGGCTGCCGGGAGGCGAGATCCCCCCCGGGCAGGGGGAAGGGCCGGAGGTGGGCCACCCGGGCCCAGGTCCCGCCCTCCCGGCGCAGGCCCTCCCCTCCCCAGGCGGTGCCGTCCGTTCCCAGGCCGGTTCCATCCCAGGCCAGGCCGAAGACCGGGCCGGTCAGCCCCCGTTCCGCCGCCACGGCCGCCACGTGGGCGTGGTGGTGCTGGATGCGCGCCAGGGGGATTCCCCAGGCCTGGGCCAGACGTTCAGCAAGGCGCGTGGACGCGTAGTCCGGGTGGAGATCGCAGGCCAGACGCTCGGGCCGCGCGCGGAAGAAGGCGAGGAAGTCGTCCACGGTGCGGGCCAGGAGCTGGGCCCCCTCCACCGTGTGCAGATCCCCCAGGTGCTGGCTGACGACGGCCTGGCCCCGGTCCAGGAGGCAGAGGGTGTTCTTCTGGTGGGCCCCCAGGGCGAGGACGGGGGGGCCGGGGCAGGCCACCGGATGGGCCTGGGGGGCGTAGCCCCGGGCCCGGCGCAGGAGCGTGGGCCCGTGGGGGTCCAGGCGGAGGACGCTATCGTCCACGGGCCGGAGGATGGGCCGGTCGTGCACCAGGAAGGCGTCGGCGATGCCCCCCAGGCGCTCCAGGGCCTCCCCCTCCTGGAAGGCCATGGGCTCGTCCGAAAGGTTGCCTGAGGTGCACACCAGGGGCCGGCCCACCCGGTCCAGGAGGAGGCGATGGAGGGGGGTGGTGGCCAGGAAGGCCCCCAGGCGCGGGTTCCCCGGGGCCACCCCCTCCGCCACCCCCGGGGCCCCCCTCTTCAGGAGCAGGAGGATGGGGGCCTCGGGGGAGGCCAGGAGGGCGGCCTCCCCGGGCCCGGCGTGCGCGTCGGCCTCCAGGGCCGCCAGGGAGGGGTACATGACGGCGAAGGGCTTCTCCTCCCGGTGCTTGCGGGCCCGGAGCCGGGCCACCGCCTCCGGGGAGGTGGCGTCCGCCAGCAGCTGGAAGCCCCCCAGGCCCTTGAGGGCCAGCAGATCCCCGGCGAGGAGGAGGCGGGCGGCTTCCTCCAGGGCCTCCGGGCCTTCGGCCCTGCGGGCACCGGCGGGATCCAGGAGGGCCAGGCGGGGGCCGCAGGCCGGGCAGGCCACGGGCTGGGCATGGAAGCGCCGGTCCCCCGGGTCCCCGTACTCCGCCCCGCAGGCGGGGCACAGGGGGAACCCCTTCATGGAGGTGAGGGGCCGGTCGTAGGGCAGCCCTTCGATGATCGTGAAGCGGGGGCCGCAGTACGTGCAATTGATGAAGGGGTAGCCGTGGCGCCGGTCCCCGGGGTCCGCCAGCTCCCGCAGGCAGTCCGGGCAGGTGGCCAGGTCCGGGGGCACGGAGGGGCGGGTCTCCCCCCCCGTCTCGCTTTCCCGGATGCGGAAGCCCCCCTCC
>DATGXY010000119.1:0-23557 GCA_035298525.1 Holophaga sp. | reverse complement strand
GGTGTCCCTCCAGGCGTCGTAGTAGGCCCCCTGGTCCCCTCCCTTGATGAAGACGGCATCGGCCCGCAGGAGGGCCTCCGCCGCGAAGGGGCTTTCGGCCTGGGTCCGTTCCGGCACGCTGACGTTGTAGGCCTCGTCCGCCCCCAGCCACCGGAAGTAGCGGGGGATGAAATCCGTGGGGCGCTCGGCCCGGGTGAGCACCGCCACCACGACGCGGCCGTCGCCATTGCGGTCTCCCCCCTCCAGGAGGGCCCGGTAGAGCCCCGCGCTCCAGGCGGAGGCGTCGCCCAGGTCCCCCTCCGGGCCGCCCCCCGCCAGCACGATGACGGGCGGGGGCGGCGCGGCGCCCAGGGGGCGGAAGGGCCCCAGCAGGAGGCACAGGCCCAGGGTGATCCTCATCTCAGAACTTGAGCCGGAGGCCCAGGCGGCCCTGCCGGGGGTTCTCCTGGGAGGTGGGCTTGAGGTAGTCCCGGTTGATCCAGGTGGCGGTGGGATCGTCCGTGGCGTTGGCGTAGCGGTAGTCGTTGCTGCGGGTGGTCCAGGCCAGCGGGGTGCCCGTGTTGAGCACGTTGAACATGTCCAGGAAGACCTCGGCCTTGATCCCGGCCCCGAGGGCCAGGGTCTGGCTCACCTGCAGGTCCAGCAGGTGGCGGCTGGGGTAGCGGGAGGCGCCCCGGGGCTCCGCGAAGAGGGTGGTCTGCACCCCCGAGAGGACCTGGGTGGGCGTGGCCAGGGTGCGGGTGTAGCGCTCGCCGCTCAGGTAGGTGAAGCTGCCCGAGACCCGCATCTTCCAGGGGAAGGTGTAGCCGCCCCGCCACTTGAACTCCAGGTCGTTGTAGTAGGGCAGCCTGCCCTCGGCGTTGACCAGGTAGTTGGGGTTGGCGAAGGCGTCGTCGTAGCCGTTGGAGCGGTTCAGGTTGCCCCGCCTCAAGGCGAAGGTGAGGCTGCCGGAGGTGAACCAGTTCCCGGCCTGGCGGCGGTCCCAGGTGAAGGAGGCGGCCTTGTAGTCGCGCTTGGCCCTGCGGGCGGGATCGCTCTCGTCGGCGTTGGTGATCACGTAGTCGTGCTGCATCACCCCGCCCACCTTGGGGTTGTTCTGGTCGAAGACGGGCAGGGTGCCCCCGGTGACGGGATCGTAGACCTGGCCCGTCCAGCCCCCGCCCAGGAGGCGGTCCTCGCGGATGAGCATGCGGCGGTTGACCCGGTAGGTGCCGGTGAGGCCCAGGGTCCAGTGGCTGCCGAACTTGCGCTCCAGGGTCACCAGCGCCTCGTCGGTGTAGGGGTGCTTCAGGCCGGGATCCATGCGGCTGTTGTTGGTGTCCTCGGAGGTGCGGTAGGGCGTGGGGCTGTAGGGCACCGCCTCCGGGTTGCGCACATCGAAGGCGGCGGGGGAGAAGCCGCTCCCCGTGCCCCAGTAGTAGCGCTGGGAAACCCCGTAGCCCCCGGGCAGGGCCCGGTCGAAGTGCACCGCGGTGAGCCCGTCGAAGTACCGTCCCAGGTGGACCTTGAGGACCGTGCGCAGGTCCCGGGTGAGGGCCAGGCTCATGCCCAGGCGCGGGGCCAGGGTCCGGGTGTCCCAGAGATTGGCCTTGCCGCCCCAGCCGAAGGGCCTTCCCGTGAAGGCCTCCAGGCGCAGGCCCGGGAAGAGGGTGAAGCGGTCGTTCACCGTCCACACGTCCTGCGCGTAGGCGATGCGGCGCTCCAGGGTGGCCCGCAGATGCAGATCGCCGCCCTTGACCACGTAGCTGGTCTGGGCGAAGGCAGGGCCGCTGGCGGGGGTCTGGGTGGTGCCGTAGTAGGTGAGGCCGCCGGCGAGCCAGGTGTCCTCCACGGCCTGGCCCTGCTCCCACTCCAGGCCGAAGCGGAAGGCGTGGGTGTCGCCGGGGACGATGAGCCCCGCCCGGGCGTGGTCGAAGATGGCCTGCACTCCAAGCCGGCTGGAATCGTAGGCCTCGCCCCGGGTGGCGGAACGGAAGAGGGTCCGGCTCTGGAAGGGCACGTCGAGGCTGACGGCGGGCACCTCCTGGTAGGGGTAGAGGCCGTAGCTGCCGTTGAAGCCCGTGCCCTTGAGGGTGAACACCGAGCGCTCGCTGAGCACCTGGATCCAGTTCATGCCCCAGGTGCGGTTGGTGCCGGCCTGGCGCCGCGTGGCCTCCGCCTCCGTGAGGTTGGAGATGCCGCGGCGCTCCCGGTAGACACCGTCGTAGGAGAAGAACAGTTCCACCGTGGCCGGGTTCGCCACCTGCCAGGACAGCTTGCCCAGGAAGGTGGGATTGCTGGTGGAAACGGCCGCCGGCGCCCCCACAGGGGTCTGGCTGTCGGCCTTCTTCTGGATGGAGGCGAAGAACCAGAGCTTGTCCTTGAGGATGGGCCCGCCCAGGTTCAGGGCCGCGTCCCAGGCCTTGGCCGGGGCCGGGGGCGTGTAGTTGTCCCGGAGGCGCACATCGCTGAGCCGGGGTTCGGCCGTGAAGGAGGGAGGGGTGTAGTAGCCGGCGAGGGTGCCCGAGAAGGTGTTGCCGCCCCGCTTGATGAGGGAATTGATGTAGCCGCCCGAGAATCCGCCGTACTCCGCCGGCGCGCCCAGGCCGCCCACCTGGACCTCCTCGAACCAGTCGGGATTGGCGTAGATGTACTGGGTCCCGAAGAGCGGGTCCCCGATGTTGATGCCGTCCATGAGGTAGGCGTTGGCGTTGGTGCGGTCCCCGCCCCAGGCCACGCCCGAGACCACCCCCGGCGTCTGGCTCATGATCGCGGTGAGATCCCGCTGCAGGGGCAGTTCCTGGAGCATCTCCCCCGTGTAGTTCACGGAACTGGCCACCGTGGCCATGCTGGGGGCGTCGGCGGCCGCGGCGGTCACGATCACCTCCGCGCCGGCCCTGGGGGCCAGCCGGAAGTTGAGGGTGGCGGTGCGGGCCATCTCGATGATCTCGACGGCTTCCTGGGTCTGGAAGCCCGGGGCGGAGACCTGCACCCGGTAGCGGCCCGGGGGCAGCACCGGGAAGCGGAAGGCGCCGTTCTCCAGGGTGTGCGCGACGCGCTCACCCATGAGGGCCGGCGAGACGAGGCGCACCGTGGCGCCGGCCAGGCCCTTGCCGTCGGCGCCCCGGATGGTCCCGTTGAGGACGCCGGAGGTGGTGCCCTGGGCGATCAGCGCGCCAGGGAGGCCCAGCAGGAGGGCCCACCGGGATGCAGTGCGGAGGTGCGGATGCATGGTCTTCTCCTGAGGTTGGAATCGGGGATCAGCAAAAGAATAGTTTTGTTCAGAATTTGGTCAAGCATGAAAAGTTTCACATCGGAAACCGCGTCTCAACCACAACAACCATCCATGCGAATGCATCACTTGGCCTTAATTACATGACCATCATTGCCTTCCAGGATCCTCAAACCCCCACCTCGAAGCCCGTCCAAAGACGACGCAAAAACGCATGCTGACAACTTGTGAAAATTTTCTTGCACGACATGCCGGGTCCGGCTTACCTTTCTGGCATCCCTCTGGAGGCCCCATGCCCGATCACCCGAATTCCCTTCCGGGCGCCGCCTGGCTCCGGTGGTCCCTCGCCGGGGTCCTGCTGGCGCTGCCCATCGCCTGCGCCAGCGGCGGACACGGCGACGCCATCCTCGCGCCCACGATCACCCAGGCCCCGGCCAGCACCACCGTGCTCAAGGGCGCCAACGCGCGCTTCAGCGTCACCACCGCCGGCAGCGGTCCCATGACCTTCCAGTGGCTGCGGGACGGCGCCGCCATCCCCTCGGCCACCGGCGCCAGCTACGCCACCCCCGCCACCACCCTGGCCGATTCCGGGGCCCGGTTCTCCGTGAAGATCACCAACCGGGCCGGTGACATCACCAGCGAGGCCGCCACCCTCACCGTGGAAGCCGCCCCCGTGATCCTCGCCCAGCCCCTGTCCAGGACGGTGCTCTTCGGCACCCCCGTGACCTTCACCGTGGCGGTGGAGGCCTCGGCTCCCATCGCCCACCAGTGGTTCAGGGGCGGCGAACCCGTCGCCGGCGCCACGGGATCCAGCTACACCCTGGCCTCCCCCCAGGTGGCCACGGATGACGGGGCCGAGTTCACGGTGACGGTGACCAACCCCCGGGGTTCGGTCACGAGCCAGCCCGCCAAGCTGAAGGTGGTGCCCGCCATCATCCCCCTGGCCATCAGCGCCCAGCCGGCTACCCAGTCCCTCCTGGACGGGGTCTCCGCCCTCCTGTCCGTCACCGCCGATGGCACCGGCACCCTGGCCTACCAGTGGACGAAGAACGGCGCGGATCTCCCCGGCGCCACGGGGCCCTCCCTGGCCTTCGATCCCGTCGCCCCCGGGGACGCGGGCACCTACGCCGTGAGGATCAGCGACGATTTCGGCTCCATCACCAGCGCGGACGCGGTCCTCGCCGTGCAGCCCAGCGCCCGCATCAACATGGCCGCCTGCCCGGGCTTCGAACCCGATAACAGCGTCTGGGGCCGCTACAGCACCTGGCGCACCTCCTCCAATGTGCTGTCGGTGCCCATCGGCTCCACCGCCTCCCGGGCCCACGGGGGCAGCTACTATTCCAACCAGGGGAACTACAGCGTCAACACCTACAGCCCCGCCACCACCCTGCCCTGGCGGGACGCGGTGTACCAGACCGTGGCCGTGCCCTCCGGCCTGGGCAAGGCCACCCTCACCCTCTGGCTGAACGCCTTCAACGCCACGGGCACCGCCGCGCCCTCGGCCACGGATCCCGTGAACACCTTCCGGATCCTCATCAAGGACGCGGACCAGCCATGGGCCTGGGGGACCACCGGCCTCCTGGCCACCGTCACCGTCTTCAGCAACCTGGATCTCACCAGCACCTCCGGCTACGTCCAGAAGACCTACGCCCTGGACCTGCAGCCCTACCGGGGCCGCAATATCCTCATCTCCGTGGAAACGGAGCAGACGACCCTCGGCGCCTCGTACTTCCGCACCGACGACTGGGTGCTGGAGGCCATCGTCCCCGCGCCCTAGGCGACCGTTTCGGATGCCTCCGTGAGATCCCAGGAGCTCGCGGGGGCATGCGGAGCCTCAGACGGGTGATGCCTGCGACACCCTCAGTCCCGGTCCAGGTCCAGCAGGCCCGGGGGCGGATCCAGATCGATGCGCCGGGCGGCCAGGTCCACCTGGAACCAGGCCTTGATGTAGGGGACGTCCCGCTGGCCGGTGCGGCCCGGGCGCAGATCCTGCAGGATGACCATATCGTAGCCCATGGGGGTGGGATCCAGGCGGAGCACCTCCCCCACCAGCTCCCCGGCCACGAACACCTGGCATCCGGTCCATTCGTGGCGGAAGGTGGCGCCCTCCTCCCGCTCCACGGCCTCGTCCGGGGCCCACAGGGCCCAGCCCTTGAAGGGCTCCGCGGCGGTGCGGTCGGGGATCCCCTCGAAGCTCACGCAGGCCCGGTCCTGGTGGAACCGGAAGGTCCGCACCTTGACCGGCCGGGCCCCGGCGGGGAGGCCGGTGGCCTCCTCCAAATCGAGGGCCGGGGGCGCCAGCACCAGCTCCCCCATTCCCTCCAGCTTCTCCGGCTCGTCCATCACCTCATGGAGCAGGAACTCACCCTTGAGTCCCTGGACCTTGGCGAGATGGGCCAGGAGGAACATCAGCGCTCCTTCGGCTCGTCGCCGTCGTAGAGTTCCAGGCTCACATTGAGCCCGGACTTCTCCCCGGCGGCCTTGGCCAGGGTGCGGAGGCTGCTGATCATGCGCCCGCCCTTGCCGATGATGCGCCCGCGGTCCTTGGGCTCGGCGAAGATGAGGGCGTCCAGCTTGCGGCCCTCGCCCTTCACCTCGACCCGGAGGGCATCCGGGTGATCGAGGATCGGGGTGAGGACATCGATGACAAAGGCTTCAAGGTTCATGGAAGCTCCGCCGGGCGGCCGGGGCTCGCCGGCCAAAGTGGCCAGGATCGCCGGCCGGGAGGCCGGCGCGTCCGACTACAGGATGGCGTTCTTCTTGAAGAGCTCGAGGACGGTCTTGGAGGGCTGGGCGCCCTTGGCGATCCAGGCCTTGGCCTTCTCGCTGTCGATGCGAACGGTCTCGCCGTTGGTGGCGATGGGGTTCACGAAGCCCAGGATCTCGATGGCCCGGCCGGTGGGGATGCGGTCGTTCTCGGAGACGACGATGTGGTAGAAGGGCCGCTTCTTGGCGCCATTGCGGGCGAGACGGATGGAGAGCATCAGGACTCCTTGGTATTGAGGGATGTTACAGGGTTAGTGGGAAAAGGGCGAACCGGGCATGTTGGCCATGCCCTGCATCCGCTTCATGAACGACGGGTTGTTCATCTGGCTCATCATCTTCTTCATCTGCAAGTACTGCTTCAGAAGCTGATTGACTTCGTGGACCGGGCGGCCGGAACCGGCGGCGATGCGGCGCTTGCGCTTGCCGTCCAGGAGATTGTGGTTCTGGCGCTCCTTGGGGGTCATGGAATTGAGGATGGCCTCCAGGTGCTTGACCCGCTTGTCCGTGACCACCGATTCCAGCTGGTCCTTCATCTTGCCCATGCCTGGAAGCATGCCCATGATCTTCTGCATGCTGCCCAGCTTTTGGATCTGCTGGAACTGGCTCCGCATATCCTCCAGGGTGAACTGGTTCTTGATGAGACGCTGGGCCATGCGCTCGGCGTCCTTCTCGTCGATGCGTTCCTTGGCGTGCTCGATGAGGGTGAGGACATCGCCCATGCCCAGGATGCGCTGGGCCATGCGGTCGGGGTGGAAGCGCTCGAAGTCGTCCAGCTTCTCGCCCGCGCCCACGAACTTGATGGGGGTGCCGGTGATGTGCTTGATGCTGAAGGCGGCGCCGCCCCGGGTATCGCCGTCGGCCTTGGTGAGGATGACGCCCGTGGAGGCCAGCTTCTCGTGGAAGGCGCCGGCGCTTCGCACGGCGTCCTGGCCCGTCATGGCGTCGGCCACGAAGAGGATCTCGGTGGGGGAGCAGGCGGCCTTGATGGCCCCCAGCTCGTCCATCAGCACCTCGTCCAAGTGCAGGCGGCCGGCGGTGTCCAGGATGACCACGTCCCAGCCCTTGAGGGCGGCTTCGGCGACGGCGGCCTTGCAGATCTCCACGGGCCGGCGCTCGTCGGTGCGGTAGCTGGGCACCCCCGCGTCCTTGGCCACCACGTGCAACTGCTCGATGGCGGCGGGCCGGTACACGTCCGCGGGCACCAGCAGGGGGGAATGGCCGTTCTTCTTCAGGTACTTCGCGAGCTTGCCGCAGCTGGTGGTCTTGCCCGAGCCCTGGAGGCCCACCATCATCACCACCGTGGGCGGCCGGGGGGAGAGTTCCAGGGGCCGTTCCGGGGCCACGCCGCCCATGATGGCGGTCAGTTCCTGGTGCACGATGTCCACGAACTGCTGGGCCGGGTTCAGGCCCTGCAGCACCTCCACGCCCAGGGCCTTCTCCTTCACCTTCTGGAGGAAGGCTCTCGCCACCTGCACGTGCACATCCGCCTCCAGGAGGGCCATCCGGACCTCGCGGAGGGCCTCCTCGATGTTCTTCTCGGTGAGGCGGCCCTGTCCCGTGAGGGACTTGAGGGCGCGGCCGAGTTTCTCGGAGAGGGATTCGAACATGGGGTCCTGGGGCAGGCGGAGCCATCCCGGATTGGGATGAACCCATGATCTTACCGTCCATTCCGCCGGAACTCAATGGAAACGCGCGGCAGGACCGATTCATGGCACAATGTCGACCGAAGGAGTCGGAAATGTCCAACCGCCTCGCCCAGGCCACCAGCCCCTACCTCCTCCAGCATGCCCACAACCCGGTGCACTGGCACCCCTGGGACGACGAGGCCCTGGCCCTGGCCCGGCGGGAGGACCGGCCCATCTTCCTCAGCATCGGCTACAGCGCCTGCCACTGGTGCCACGTCATGGAGCGGGAGTCCTTCGAGGATCCCGAGGTGGCCGCGGAACTGAACGCCCACTTCGTGCCCGTCAAGGTGGACCGGGAGGAGCGCCCGGACCTGGACGATCTGTACATGGGGGCCGTGCAGGCCGTGTCCGGCCGGGGCGGCTGGCCCATGAGCGTCTTCCTCACCCCCGGCCTCCGGCCCTTCTTCGGGGGCACGTACTTCCCGCCCCGGGCCCGCATGGGCATGCCGGGCTTCCTGGACCTCCTGCGCCGGGTCCGCCAGGCCTGGGAAACCCAGCGGGAGGCCATCGAGCAGGACGCCGGGCAGCTGTCCGGGATCCTGGCCCAGGAGGCCCCAGCCGCCCCCGCCCTGCCCGGCCTGGAGCCGGTGGAGGAGGCCCTGGCCTGGCTCGCCCGGAATTTCGACGCCCGCTGGGGCGGGTTCGGGCCCGCCCCCAAGTTCCCCCAGCCCGCCACCCTGGAACTCCTGCTGCGCCGGGGCGGCGCGGGGGGCCGGCGCATGGCCCTGGCCACCCTGGACGCCATGGCGAGGGGCGGCATCCGGGACCACCTGGGGGGCGGCTTCGCCCGGTACAGCGTGGACCCCCGCTGGGCGGTGCCCCACTTCGAGAAGATGCTGTACGACAACGCCCTGCTGGCCTCCGTGTACCTGGAGGCGCACCAGGCCACGGGGGAGGCCCGGTACGCCCGGGTGGCGGAGGACACCCTGGACTACCTCCTGCGGGAGATGCGGGACCCCGAGGGGGGCTTCCACGCCTCCGAGGACGCGGACAGCGAGGGGGAGGAGGGCCGCTTCTACGTGTTCACCCCCGCCGACGTGGAGGCCGCCCTGGGCGCGGGGGCCGCCGAGGCCTGCCGGGCCTACGGCGTCACCCCCGAGGGCAACTTCGAGGGCGCCACCGTCCTGCACCTCCCCGGGGAACCGCCCCCGGAGGCGGTGCGCCTGGCCCTGCGCGCCTGGCGGGACCGGCGGGTCCGCCCCGGCCGGGACGACAAGATCGTCACCGCCTGGAACGCCCTGGCCCTTTCCGCCCTGGCCCGGGCCTACCGGGTCCTGGGCCGGGAAGCGCACCTGGAGGCCGCCAGGGGCCTGGCGCGCTTCCTGCGCCGGGACCTGTGGCGGGACGGGGTGCTCCTGCGCACCTGGCGGAGGGGGAAGGCCCACACCCCGGCCTTCCTGGAGGACCACGCGGCCCTGGCGACGGCCCTCCTGGATCTGTACCAGGCCGACTTCGACCCCGCCTGGGCCGCCTGGGCCCGGGAACTGGGGGAGATCCTCCTGCGGGACTTCCAGGACCCGGCGGGGGGGTTCTTCACGAGCCCGGTCCGCCCCGACCTCCCCATCCGCCAGAAGCCCCTCCACGACGGGGCCACCCCCTCGGGCAACACCTTGGCGGCCCGGGCCCTCCGGGACCTGCACCGCCTCTTCGGCCACGGCCCCTTCCTGGAGGGGGCCGAAGGCGCGGTGCGGGCCGCGGCCCCCCTCCTGGACCGGGGGGCGGCCTCGGCGGCGGGCATGGCCGATGTGCTGGCCTCCCTCCACGCCCCCGGCGCCGAGGTGGCCGTGGCCGGGGATCCCGCCGATCCCCGCACCCGCGCCCTGCTGGCCCGGGCCAGGGCCCTGGCGGGGCCGGACACCCTCGTCACCCTCGTGGAGGGCGACCCCGGCCTGCCCCTGCACCAGGGACGGGGGAGCGCCACCCCCTGCGCCTTCCTGTGCCGGGGCGCCACCTGCCTCCCCCCCGTGGCGGACCCCGAGGCCCTGGACCCCCACTTTCAGATTGACAAATGATTCATCGACCTTTAGGCTTGCCCCAACTCAAGCCGGAAGGCCGACCGAATGACGCAGCTCCAAGCCAAGCCCGAGTGGATCGAACTGGGACGGAAGGCGGGACGGTATATCCTGGGCCCCCGCCTGGGCCAGGGCGGCATGGGCGAGGTGGTGGAGGCCTGGGATACGGTCCTCGGCCGCACCGTGGCCCTCAAGGTGCTCACCCACATGGAGCCGGCGGCCATGGTGCGCTTCATGCACGAGGCCCAGCTCCAGGCCCGGCTCCAGCACCCGAATATATGTTCAATTTATGACATAGAAGTCCACCAGGGGGTCCCCCGCATCGCCATGCAGCTGGTGCGGGGCCCGGACCTGGAAACGGCCTCCCCCGATCTGGAGATGGCGGAGATCCTCCGCATCTGCGCCCAGGTGGCCGGGGCCCTCCACCATGCCCACGTCCACGGCCTCGTGCACCGGGACGTGAAGCCGGGCAACGTCCTCCTCCAGTGGGTGGACGGGGCCTGGCAGCCCGTGATCGTGGACTTCGGCCTGGCCATGGCCGTCAACGAATCCAGCCTGACCCTGCCCAACGCCCTCACGGGCACCCCCGCCTACATGGCCCCGGAGCAGGTGCGGGGGGACCGGGGCCTGGTGGGGCCCCACTCGGACGTGTACGGCCTCGGGGGCACCCTCTACTTCCTCCTCACGGGCCGCCCCCCCTGCGTGAGCACCGTCACCCGGGAGGTGCTGCGGGTCAAGAAGGAGCGCCGCTTCCCCTCGCCCCGCTCCCTGGAGCCCTCCATCCCCCCCGAACTGGAGGCGGTGCTCATGCGCTGCCTCGCCCCCGCCCCCGGCGACCGCTATCCCTCCATGGTCGACCTCCAGAAGGACCTGCTGGCCCTGCTGGAACCCCGGGGGACCGGGGTCAGGGCCGGGCGGGGCTCGGGGTGGCGGTGGGGCCTCGCCCTCGTGCTTCCCGTCCTGGCCCTGGCCGGCCTCGGGGTCCTGGGGACCCGGTGGATGCGCCAGCGGGCCCGGTGGCAGCACGCGGTGCACCGGGCCGAGGCGGAGGCGGCGGGCCTCATGGAGACCTGGAACCGGGCCCAGGCCATGCCCGTCCATGATCTCCGCCAGGAATTCCGGATCTTCGAGGAGCAGGACCGGGGGGCCGAGTCCCAGTTCGGCGTTCCCGGCCAGGCGGACCAGGCTCCCGCCCGCCTCGTGGAGGGGGTGGCCCGGCTCTGCCGCCGGGACCTGGGCCCTGCCGGTCGGTCCCTGGCGGCGGCCTGGGAGGGGGGCATCCGCACCCCCACGGTGGCGTACCTCCTCGGCATCGCCCACTGGCTCCAGTGGATGGAGGACGCGGAAGCGGCGGCCTTCCGGGGCGCGCCCCCGGATCCCCAGGCCCGGGAGCGGGCCCGTTCCTGGTTCCATCGGGCCGGGGCCGTGCGGGACGACCGCAAGGCCCTCTTCCAGGCCGCCCTGGCCTTGATGGACGGCCAATGGGATGAATCCGTGCGGATCGCCCGGGCCGGGTGGGCCGCCTATCCCTTCCGCGCCACCACGGTCTGGGTGGGCTGCGAGGCCCTGATGGCCCAAGGGCGGGCGAACTGGGAGGCCGGCAAGAGCGCCGAAGCGGCCCGGCGCTTCCTGGAGGCCCAGGCCTGGGCCGAGGAGGCCCTGCGCCGGGCCCCCAGCGACGCGGACCTGCACCACGTTCGTCTGTCTGCAGCCCGGGCCCTGGCCACCCAGGCCCTGGCCCAGGGGCGGATCCCCCCCAAGGACCTGGAACGCCTGTCAGCCTTCGCCGAGGAGGCCCTCATCCTGGATCCCACCCGGCCCCGGGCCCAGGCGGACTGGCTCCAGGTCCAGGCCCTGGAGGCGCGGGCCCGGGCCGCCCAGGGCCGGGACCCCGGGCCCGTCCTCCAGAAGGCCCTGGCCTTCTACTGGTCCCGCACCCGGGAGCCCCGCCGGGCCTCCCTCCAGGGGGCCCACATGGTCCTGTACCTGTTGGCTGCCGAGCAGGAAGCCGCCCGGGGCCGGGCCCCGGACGCCTTCCTTCAGGAGGCCTGGAAAAATCCGGGCCACGTGAAGGAGGGCCCCATGGACCATCTGGAACGGCTCCAAGCTTTCGGAAAGAACGGCCCCGCGCCCGGCCGGAAAGCCGCAAACCCAGGCGGGACGGGGCTTGCAGGGCGCCAGGGGCGGCCTATCCTGGGGGCAGGGTAGAACACTACCGCTAACACCCCAGCGAGGCCGCCATAGAGCGAGCCCCTTCCCCAGCTTCGGGTATCCGGAATCCGTTCGCTGGCGAGACCCGAAAGCACCCGCATACGGGTGCTTTCCTTCGTACGGGCCTCAGATGGTGGCGAGGGCCTGGTCCAGGTCGTCGATGAGGTCCTGCACGTCCTCGAGGCCGACGGACATGCGGATCATGTTCTCCGTGATGCCGGCGTGGGCCTTCTCCTCGGGGGTCATATCCGAGTGGGTCATGGAGGAGGGGTGTTCGATCAGGCTCTCGATGCCGCCCAGGCTCACCGCGAGCTTGGGATGGCGCACGGCGTCCAGCACGCGGAAGGCCTCGGCCTCCCCGCCCTTAACGCAGAAGCTGATGAGGCTGCCGGTGCCCGTGCACTGGGTCCTCCAGAGCTCCAGCTGGCGCTCGCCCATGACGGGGCTGCCCGGGTAGGCCACGCACTGGACCTTGGGATGGGCGGCGAGGAAGGCGGCGATGCGCTGGGCGCTCTCCTGCTGGTGCTCCATGCGCAGCTCCAGGGTCCCCAGGCTGCGGTGGATGAGCCAGGCGGAATCGGGATCGCTGTTGGAACCCAGGATGGTGCGCATGACCTTGATCTGGCCCACGAGCTCGGCGGAGCCCATGGCCACGCCGGCCACCACGTCGGAGTGGCCGCCCAGGAACTTGGTGGCGGAGTAGAGGATGATATCCGCGCCCAGATCCAGGGGCCGGCTGAAGATGGGGCCGAGGAAGGTGTTGTCCACCATCACGAGGATGCGGCGGCCGTCGCGGCCGTGGCGGTCGGCCACCTCCCGCGCGCCGCGGATGTCCGAGAGCATCATGGTGGGATTGGCGGGACTCTCGATGTAGAGCACCTTGATGGCGGGATCGGCCTCCACGATGCGATCCATCTCCTCCCGGGTGGCGCCCGCGGGGAAGGGCACGGTGCGGATGCCGAACTGGGGCAGGACCCGGCGGAAGAAGAACTCGGTGCCGCCGTAGACGGGGTCGGAGAAGGCCAGCGCGTCCCCGGGCCTCAGGAAGGCCAGGCAGGTGCTGGAGATGGCGCCCATGCCCGAGGAGAAGAGGGCGGCGGCCTCGGCGCCGTCCCAGGCGGTGATCTTGTCCTCCAGGATCTCGCTGTTGGGGTTGTTCACGCGGGTGTAGATGAGGGCGGGGCTCTCGCCGGCCTTGGCGCTGTCCAGGCCGTAGGCGATCTCGAAGGCGCGCTTGCCCTCGGCGGCGTTCTTGAAGATGAAGGTGGAGGTGCGGAACACCGGCGGGACCGCGGCGCCCTCGGAGCGCTGGGGATCGTAGCCGTAGCTGAAGATCTTCGTCTGGGGCTTGGCGTGGGACGACATGGGGGGCTCCAAATCAAGGCAGCCTGATTATGAAGCCCGGCCCCCCGCGGCCGGGGTGAGCGAGGTCACAGATTCCCCGCTATTCCCGGGAAAGGGGCATGGTCATGCACCGCGGGCCGCCCCGGGCCCGGCTCAGCTCCGAGCTCTCCAGGAGGACGGCGTGCTTGCGCCCGTCCAGGAGGTCCAGGTCCGGGTCCGCCAGGAGGTCGTGGGCCAGGACGACGTTGTAGCCTGCGGCGTCCAGCTCGGCCACGGTGGCGTGGTTGCGCTCGTAGAGCACGATGACGCCCGGGGCGAGGCAGAAGGCGTTGGCGCCGTCGGTCCACTGTTCCCGCTGCTGCTTGATGCGGTCCCCCCCGCCGCACCGGATGGGCCGCAGGTCGATGCCGCACCCCCTCAGGGCGCGCAGGAGGTTGGGCTCCGTCGTCGTGTGCAGGGTGCTGTGCCGCAGGTCGAACCTCACCACGTTGAGCAGCTCGCGGCTGTCGTCCGTGAAGAAGGGAGGGTAGACCAGGCACTCGTCCTCGTGGATCCGGGTGAAGATCGTGTCCAGGTGCATGGCGCTGCGGATCTTGGGCATGAGCACCATGAGCAGGGTGTCGAAGGTGCCTTCGCCCCGGTGGTGGTCCTGCCGCAGGCTCTCGGCCAGGAGGTGGATGGCGTCGGCGGAGGTGCGCTCGCTGCAGCCCACGGCCAGCACCTTCTCGCTCAGCACCAGGGTGTCGCCGCCCTCCAGGCTCTGGGGCATGCGGATCTCGCCCTTCAGGAGGGGCGTGATCTGGTCGTAGAGGCGGTCGGTCTCCTTCAGGTGGCGCAGGCGCGGGTGGTGGCGGAAGACGTGGCTGAGGATCAGCGGCTCCCGCTCCCGGGCCCAGGTGGCCATGAAGTTGATGTTGTAGCCGTGGCCCAGGACGGCGGCGGGATCCCGCATGAACAGCAGGTTCGGGATGGGGCGCACCGTGTAGTCGAAGCGCTTCTGCCAGTGGGTGTGCCCCAGGGTGTCCTCCCAGGGGATGCCCGTGATCAGGGCCTGGGCCACGTCCTCGGGGGCCATGCCCCGCAGGAGGTTGGCCGATTCGTCGGGCAGGGCCACCAGGCGCCGGAAGTCCTCGATGAAGGAGAGCTTCGTCCCCTCGGAATCCATGGCCTCCACGAAGAGGTCCTGGATGTCCAGCACCTCGTCGGCCACCCGCTCCAGCACCCCCCGGAAGACGGCGTGCTCCTGGCGGGCCAGGTCCCCGTGGAGGATGTCGTCGAAGAGCAGTTCCTCCATCATGTCCGGGACCATGATGTCGACCTCGGGACCGGGGCTGTGCACGACCACCTGCTTGAGGCGGCCGGTTTCTGAAAAGACCTTCAGCGAGATGTCCTGCATGCGCTCCCCGGAAAAACCCTTGAAAACAAAGAAATAAACATATCACGACACGGAATTCCGAAATAGTTTACCAATTTTGTCACATTTCTCCTTGCCACGGTTTTCAGCCAGGGTTAGCCTGGGAACTCGCCGGTTTCAAACAACCCACAGGAGGTCCCCATGGCTGCTTTCGTGACCCAACCCGCCCCCGACTTCAAGGCCACCGCCCTCGTCGACGGCCAGTTCAAGGAAGTCTCCCTGTCCGACTACAAGGGCAAGAAGGTCGTCCTCTTCTTCTACCCCCTGGACTTCACCTTCGTCTGCCCCACCGAGATCATCGCCTTCGCCGACGCCGTCAAGGAATTCGAGGCCCGGAACACCCAGGTGCTGGGCGTCTCCGTGGACTCCCACTTCAGCCACTGGGCCTGGGCGAACACCGACCGCGCCCAGGGCGGCATCAAGGGCGTGAGCTTCCCCCTCGTCTCCGACCTGAGCAAGAAGATCGCCGCCGACTACAACGTCCTGCTGGAGGGCGGCATCGCCCTGCGCGGCCTCTTCCTCATCGACGAGAAGGGCATCCTGCGCCACATCACCGTCAACGACCTGCCCCTGGGCCGCAACGTGGAGGAGGTCCTGCGCGTGCTGGACGCCATCGACTTCCACACCGAGCACGGCGAGGTCTGCCCCGCCAACTGGAAGAAGGGCCAGAAGGCCATGAAGCCCACCCAGGAGGGCCTCCGGGAGTACGCCGCCGCCCACTAGGGCCCCCCCGGAACCCGGAAGAAGCGGGCGTGGCACCAGGTGCCACGCCCGCTTTCCTTTCCCGGGGACGACCTGGGATCCAGTACGACAGGCGGCAGCTCACTTCATCTCGAAGTAGACCTTGGGCCCGCCCTCCTTGCGCGCCCTTTCCGAGCCCTCGGCCACGAAGACCCTCCCCTCCTCCACCTGCCCCCCTTCCAGGAGGCGGGCGCGGACGGCCTGCACCCGGCGCCGGGCCAGGAGCTTGAGGCTGCCGGCGTCCACCTGGACCCGGGCCAGGAGCTGGTTCTCCATCTCCGGCAGGGCGGGCTCGGGGGCCGGCGCGGCCTTGGAATCCTTCTCCTTCTCCCTGGGCGGCGGAAAGGCCTGGAGCCAGGCGGCCTTGATCCAGCGCGGGCGGTCGTCGGCGGTGACGGAGGCGCCCTTGAGACGGGCCAGCTGGGCGTCCAGTTCCTGCCGGCGCAGGGCGGGCAGGTCCTCGGCTTCCCCGGCCGAGCCTTCCATGTCCAGGCGCAGGCCGGGGCGCTCGAACAGGCCCTTGCGCAGCACCTCCACGGTCTTCAGGCCGGCGGGGTCGATGGTGTCGCTGCCGGGGGCGAAGGCCAGCACGCTGAGATCCGCGTCCCCGCCCCCGAAGGCCTTGCCGATGAGGGAGAAGGGGCTGGTGGCGATCTTGGCGAAGACATTGAGGATGGCCCGCCAGATCACCTTGCCCAGGCGGAAGTCGGGTTCGGCCAGGTCGCCCCGCACGGGCACGTCCAGATCGATGACGCCATGGCGGTCCCGGAGGAGGGCCAGGCCCAGCTTCACGGGGAGCTTCACGGCGTCGGGGCTGTCCGTGGCCCCGCCCAGGGTGAACTGGTCGGCCTTGATGCGGTTCTCGCCCTGGAGTTTCGTGTCCTCCACCAGGTAGGTCATATCCACGCCCAGCTTGCCCTTCTCGATGCCGTAGCCCAGGTGCTTGCCCGCATAGGGGCTGAGGGGGCTGAGATCCATGCCGTCCAGGCGCAGGGCCACCTGGGTGTACTTGGCCTGGGAAAGCAGGTTGAGGGTGCCCTTGGCGCTGACGGGGGCATGGCCGTCCACCCGGGCCTTGAGTTCCAGGTTCGCCCGGGCGCCGGGATCCATGGTGAGCCGGCCCACCTGGACCTCGATGGCGTCCAGGGAGAGGGCGGCCACGGGCTGGATGGAGCGGTCCAGGAAGGTGAAGGCGCCCCGCTTGATGCGGAAGCCGCCGATTTCCGCCTTCATGGGGGTGGTCTTGGCGGGGGTCGCCGCCGCGGGCGCTGCCGCCCGGGCGTTGGCCACGTTGGAGGTGCCCTGGGGGGTCATGATGTAGCGGCCGGTGGGGCCCTCCCAGTCGATGCCGCCCAGGATGCAGGTGAGAGGGGCGGTGGAGACCTGGATGCCCGTGATCTTCAGGGCGTCCCAGCCCGCCAGGGCCTCGCGGCCGGGGCCATCCTGGGCCCGGAAGGCGTCGACGCGGGCGTCGCCCCTGTAACCGTAGGCCTCCCGGGGGGCGTCGAAGTCCACCTGGCCGGAGCCGGAGAGGCGGCCGGATTCCATGACCACGTCCGCGAAGCCCTCCAGGTAGCCCGTGAAGGGGGGCAGATCCAGGTTCTCGGCCTTGAGGTCCAGCTTGCCGGAGGCCTTCATGGGGGCCAGGCGGCCCTTGGCGGTGAGGCGCCCCTTGCCGTTCCAGCGCAGGCCTGCGTCCAGTTCGCAGGTTCCGTCCTTCTCCAGGCTGAGGCCCTTGAGGCGGAGGGCGATCTGGTCCAGGTCCAGGGCCACCTTGCGCTTGGGACCCAGGTCCTCGAAGCGCAGCGCGCCGTCCTCCAGGCCCAGTTCGCCCAGGGTGAAGCGGAAGGGCTTCTCGTCGGGCTTCCTGGGCTTCTCCTTCATCACCGCCATGCGGTTCAGGTTCACGCTGCCCTTGGCGTCCCGGCGCACGTCGAGGCGGAGGCCCTTCACCAGGAGGGAGGTCAGGGTGGCCCGGGATTCCAGGAGATCCGCCTCCAGGCCCCGCGCCTGGACCTGGGGGAGCACCACGGCGGGCTGGGCCTGGCCGCGCTCGGCCAGGGCGAGGCCCTGGAGCCCCGCTTCGCCCTCCTTGAGGCGGAAGACGTGGCGCCCCTCCCCCCACTGGAGTTCGTAGGCCGCCTTGAAGTCCAGGGCCCCGCCCAGGATATCGAAGGCCACCTCGTCCCTGTAGAAGGGGGCGTACTTGGGCAGGTAGAAGTTCTGGATGTAGAAGGAGCCGGCGCTGCCCACGGGGTCCACGGAGAACTGGCCCTGCCAGCCGAAGCGTTCGCCGCGCTCGGTGCTGCCGGTGAAGGCGTAGGGATTGCGGTTGTCCCGGGCCAGGCGGAAGCCGTCCAGCTGGAGGCTCAGGGGGCCCAGGGTGGTGGCGAAGGGGGGCCGGGGCTGCTGGTCCAGGAATTCCACCCGGGCGCCGGCGACGACCAGCCGATCAATTCGCACCTCCGGGGGCGGGCCCGAGGGCTTCGCCGGTTCCTGGGAGGGCTCCATCAGATCCTGGAAGTTGGGCTCGCCCTTGGCGTCCAGGGTCACCCGGGCTTGGAAGCCCTCCAGGCGGATCTCCTGGAAGGCCGGGGCCCCCCGGAAGACGGTGGAGGAGGAGAGGTTCACGTAGAGCCGGTCCCAGCCCATGAAAGGCGATCCGTCGCGGTCCTTCACCAGGAAGCCCTCCAGGGTGACGGAGAGGGCGAAGGGATTGACCCGGGCCTTGGCCAGGGTCACCTCCCGGTGGAGCTGGGCGGACAGACGCTTGGGCAGCTGCGAGCGCAGGATGGCCGGCAGCCCCAGGAACCCGAACAACCCATAAATCAGCACCAGGGCGGTCACGATGCGGAAGGCCCAGTGCCCCAGGACGCGGCGGAGGATTCTGGAGGCATTCATGCGGACAGACTAGCACTTTTGCGATCCAGGCTGGCAGGCGTGTCCAAAATCACAGGCACGGTGAAAAAAATCAAATGGGGAGCTAGGATGCTCCCATCATCCATGGTCCCGAGGCCATGACTACCCATTTCGGGTGTGTCGGTCATGCGGTCGACCCTCTCAAAGGGAGAACCCAATGTCCACTCCGCGTCGCGTCGTCATCCTGGGAGCCGCAGGCCGCGACTTCCACAACTTCAACACCGTGTACCGGGACAACCCCGATTACCAGGTGGTCGCCTTCACCGCGACCCAGATCCCTGGCATCGAGGGCCGGCTCTACCCCGCCGTCCTGGCCGGGAAGCTGTATCCCGCGGGCATCCCCATCGTCCCCGAGGACGAGCTGGTGGCCCTCATCGAGCGCGAGAGGCCCGACGTGGCCGTGTTCTCGTACTCGGACGTCACCCACGAGTACGTGATGCACATGGCCAGCAAGTGCATCGCCCTGGGCGTGGACTTCGAGCTGCTGGGCGCCGACAAGACCATGATCAAGTCCACGGCCCCCGTCATCGCCATCACCGCCGTGCGCACCGGCGCCGGCAAGAGCCAGACCACCCGCTACATCTCCAACATCCTCAAGGAGCTGGGCAAGAAGGTCGTGGCCATCCGCCACCCCATGCCCTACGGCGATCTCGCCAAGCAGGCCTGCCAGCGCTTCGCCACCTACGCGGACCTGGACCTGCATGAGTGCACCATCGAGGAGCGGGAGGAGTACGAGCCGCACATCGACAACGGCTTCGTGGTCTACGCGGGCGTGGACTACGAGCAGATCATCCGCAGCGCCGAGAAGGAAGCGGATGTCATCCTCTGGGACGGGGGCAACAACGACCTGCCCTTCTACGCCTCCGACCTGCACATCGTCATCGCCGATCCCCTCCGCCCCGGCCACGAGCAGATCTACCACCCCGGCGAGGCCAACTTCCGCCGCGCCGATGTCATCGTCATCAACAAGTGCGATAGCGCCAAGGAAGAGGACATCAAGGCCATCGAGGCCGCCGCCGCCCGGCTCAATCCCAAGGCCGCCGTCATCCGCGCCACCAGCCCCGTCACCTGCGAGAAGCCCGAGCTGGTCAAGGGCAAGAACGCCCTCATCATCGAGGACGGCCCCACCCTCACCCACGGCTCCATGACCTACGGCGCCGGCGTCGTCGCCGCGAAGGCCGTGGGCGTGGGCTCCATCGTGGATCCCACCCCCTATGCCGTGAAGTCCATCGCCTACACCTACAACAAGTACCCCAACGCCAAGGGCATCCTGCCCGCCATGGGCTACGGCGCGGAGCAGGTGGCCGACCTCGAGCAGACCATCGAGGCCACCCCCTGCGATGTGGTCATCAGCGCCACCCCCATCGATATCACCCGCGTCCTGAAGGTCAGCAAGCCCATGGTGCGCGTGGCCTACCAGCTCGCCGAAGTGAAGCCCGGCCAGCTGGCTGAGCAGGTGGGCAAGGTCCTGAAGGGCTGCTGCTGCTGCAAGTAGCCGAGCCTCGCTTTTCCGGAACGGGCGCCGCGAGGCGCCCGTTTCTTTGCGTCCCGGGACCTGCGCAAGGCCCTGGTGCCCGGGCGCTGGACGATGGGTGGCCGGACTTCGGGGATACGGGCCTGGAACCCGGGGAGGCCGGCTTCGCTCCACCCCCCAGGAACCTGCTTTATGAATCAGGCATAAACAAGAAGGCTGCCCAGCCTTTTTGGGATTCCCGATGCGCAACCCGGCCCTACCCTTCGCCGCGATCCTCATGGCCGTGGCGCCCCAACTGGGCGCCGCCAGGATCCAGCTTCCCAAGGGGCTCGCCTTCCAAGGCATCCAGGATGGCGCGGTTCTGGAGACCCGGAACCACACCCTGGACGAACTGAATGGGTTGCTGGCCGCCCTGGAAACGGAGCGAAAGGGCACGGACCAGGACGAATGGCGAGCGGCCGCTGCCAGCGTGAGGGCGGCCATGAGGGCCGCGGATTTCAAGCCGGTCCAAACCGTTGACCCGTCGTCCGGGCTGGCCCAATCCAAGACATCCCGGGCCTCGGACGGCGGCTCCCGGACCTCCACCCCGCTCCCTGAAGCCGAGCCGGATCTGGTGCCCCCCCTCGGCGAAGCGCTGAGGGCCCCCAAGGTGGGCTGGATCGCTGCCCCGTGGACCCCGGGGGGCAAGCCACTGCCCGCCGGGGTGAGCCGGGTGCGCATCATCCCGCCGAGCAAGGAGGAGGCGGCCAAGGGCCATCCTTTCGCCATGGTTTGCCTGGCGGCAAGCCAGCTCTTCCGTCTCTCGTGGGATGGCCAACGCACGGAGCTGTTGGATTGGAACCGCGAGGATCTGCCCTGGACCGCCGCCAGCGATCGCGAGAGATTGCCCAGGGATTTCCTGGTGGAGCCCGACGGCTCGATCCTTTGCGTGACGGGAAGAGGCGACGCCTTTCGCTTGAAGGGAGGCAAGGCCGTGTGGCTGGGCTACATCCGTTACAGTGGCATCGAATTCAAGCTCTTCCAGGGGGCCGGGGGCCAGGCCTACGCCCGGTGGGGCACCACCCTCTGCCGGCTGGGCGTGGACGACAAAGGTGCCCTGACCCAGGACATCATCGCGGGGGGCTACTCTACGGTTGAGAAGCGTGCCCAGGGGTTCCACCAACGCCAGAAGGCCCGGACCCCCCTCACCCTGACGGCGTCCATGGCCTTCCCTGATGGACGGATCATCCTGCAAACCTGGAACGGCGGGGAATCGGATCTCTGCCAGCTCGTCGATACGCCGGGCGGTTTTGACCTTGTCCCGATCCAGAGACTGGACGGGTTGCAATTGGCGTTTGACGTCGACCTTCTTCCAAGGGACGAGAACAGCGCGCTGATGATCACCCCCGAGCGCTTTCCCAGAAAGTTGGTTGTCCTGACCCCCGAAGGCCGGTACGACCTCAACGACCCTCCAGCGAAGCGACTGTTCGCAAGGCATTTCCAGCCCGTTCCCGGGGGTTTCCTGGGCATCCAGGACCAGACTTTCATGTTCATGGAGGACCCGGGCGGGGCCCCGGACGCCCTGAACCGGGCCTTCCACGAAGGACTGGAGGCCGTGAAGGCCGGTGACGAAGAGAGCTACCAGGCGGCCCTGATGCAGATCGTGGCCATGGAACTCGCCGGGGTGCCCATCGCCACGGAGGAACAGGCCGAGGTGAACGCCCTCCTGGACGACCATCTGGGCAGCGACCTTCGGGGACTCGTGCAGGGCTACCACAAGGACCCCGGGCTCCCCCTGCGGGCGGTGGCGGCCATCCGGACGCTGGAAACCGCCTGGGATCAACGCGCGGGGGAAAGGAAAGCGCCCTGATCCCGAGCCCGGGCCTGAAGCGGTTCCATTCATCCATCAGGGCCGCGTCCCATCCCGCGCCCCTGGGCGGCGCCTCACCCCTGGGCCACCCATGGCCCTTCATGCGGCCATCGATCTCCCCGGCCACCCCATCGGTCTTCACCCGGGGGGACGGGATCCGGCTCCCTTCCCCGCGCTGAGGGGGGAACCCCTCCCCCTTCCCCCCCACTTCCCCGGGGGGGAACGCCATGCGCCGCGCCATCGCCAGTCTCTTCCTGTCAACCCTCGCCCTGCCCGCGGCCACCTTCAGCCTGGGCAGGGGTTTCCGCTACCTGGACCCGGAGGGCTCCGTGCGGTTCCTGGAGGCGGTGGACACCGCCCAGTGGCGCGCCTCTGAACTGGAGGCCCTCCTGGCCCAGCTGCGGGATCCGGTGCGGGAGGAGAAGGACGGCGAACGCCAGGCCCGGGAGGCGGCGGTGCACGCCGTGGCCGCGGCCCTGGCTTCGGGGGACCACCTGGAGGACGGGGCCTTCGGTCTGATCGGCCGGCTGGAACCGGGTCCCCGGGTCTTCAGCGCCCTGGCCTGGGATGGTTCCACCCGGCCCCCCTCCCTGGTGGGGTGCAACACCCACGAAGGGGTCCTGGTCCGCCAGCACCTGGACGGCACCCAGACCCTCCTCGCCCACCTGGATCCGGAATCGGGAACCTGGGTGCGCTCCCGGGAGCACCGCCCGCCCCCCACCTACGTGGGGCCCCTGGGCATCGCCCCCCCCGACGCGCCCCGGGGGCTCCTGGTGGATGCGGGGGGCGCCATCGACTTCACCACCGACAAGAACCGCCTCTATCGCATCGACGCGGACGGGGTGCCCCGGCTCCTCCTGGAATGGCCCCTGCCCGGCCACTCCAGGCCCTTCCTGGGCTGGCTCTCGGGCACCTGCGACCTGGCTCCCGGACCGGAGGGGTCCCGGTTCATCGCCGATCACTTCGGGGGCCGGATCCTGAAGGCGGCCCCCGGACCCGAGGGAACCTGGCGCCTGGAGACCGTGGCGGGCAACGGCGGGGGCTACGGATGGCGGGAGGAGGCGGCGGACGCCCGCACCGTGGGCATGTCCCCCCTGGGGGTGACCGCGGGGGCCGAGGGGCTCCTCTTCGTGGAATCCGCCACCAACGAACTGAGGCGGCTGCGGCCCGGGGCGGAGGCCTGGCGCCTGGAGCCCGTCCCCGCCAAGGGGGGGGACCTGCTCAGCCTCCAGTACCAGTCCGCGGTCCGCCTGGTGCAATGCCGCTGGACCCGGCGTCTGGCCACCCTGGACGGGGGCGGCATGGCCCTCCTGGACCCCCATGCCCGGACCCTGCAGGTGGACGGCACCACCCGGGCCCTGGCCGGCCTGGAACAGCCGGGGAGCCCCGGGGGCTACTTCCAGGTGGCCCCCATCCCGGGCGGCCTCGTCCTCCTGGACGCCTGGGGCAAGCCCCTCTTCCTGGAGACGCCGGCCCCCCGGGACGCCCTCGCCGCCCTGGTGGGCCAGGCCCGGGCCGCGGCCTGGATGGGGGACGGGGAGGGCCGGGCGAGGGCCCTGGAGGCCATCGCCGCCCTGGGCCGCACGGGCGGAGTCCGGGTGAAGGACCTGCACGACCCCGCCTCCACCGAGGGGATCATGGGCCTGCCCGATGATCTCCTCGGCCTGGTGGACGGCTACGCCCAGGATCCCTCCCTGGCCTGGCGGGTGCCCCTGGCCCTGCGGATCCTGGCCGCGGAAGCGGCCGCCGAGGAGCCTTGATGTGCCCTGCGGGGGGACCGCCCGCTCCCTGCGGTCGCTCTGCGTCCCCCCACACCCCCACTTCATGCCCGGGCGGAGCCCGGGCATGATGTCCATATACCCTGTGGGGGGACCGCCCGCTCCCTGCGGTCGCTCTGCGTCCCCCCACACCCCCACTTCATGCCCGGGCGG
>DATGXY010000118.1:0-8877 GCA_035298525.1 Holophaga sp. | reverse complement strand
CTGGCGTACGGCGACCTGGCCGCGGACCTGGCCGGGGGCTTCGGTCCCGGGAGCCTGGCCTTCCCCACCTTCGAGGCGTTGCGGGACGATGCCGGGGGCCTGTCCTCGGTCCCCCCTGGCGCCCGTGTCCTCGTCAAGGGCAGCCGGTTCTGGCGCGCGGAGCGCGCCGTAGCCTGGCTGCTTGAGCACCTTCCACCCTCCCCTGCTTCCGGACGACCATGATCCCCTGGCTCTTCTCCTTCTTCCGCGACGCGCTGCCCGGCGCCTCCGTCTTCCGGTACATCACGTTCCGGGCCGGCATGGCCGCGGCCACGGCGCTGGTGCTCTCCCTCCTCTTCGGGCCCCTGGTGATCCGCACCCTCACGCGCCTGCGGATGGGCCAGCACATCCTCCAGGAGACCCCCGAGAGCCACCAGGCCAAGGCCGGAACCCCCACCATGGGCGGCATCCTCATCGTGGGGGCCATCCTCGTGTCCACCCTGCTCTGGTGCGACCTGCACAGCGGGGGGATCTGGGTCGCCCTGGTGTCCCTGGTGGGCTTCTGCTGCGTGGGCGCCTTCGACGACGTCAAGAAGCTGCTGCGCAAGCAGAACCTGGGCCTGCGGAGCTGGCAGAAGATGCTCCTCCTCCTGGCCATCACCCTCCTGGTGAGCTGGATCGTGCTCCACTTCAATATCCGGGGCAGCCAGACCAGCCAGCTTTCCGTGCCCTTCTTCAAGAAGTTCCGGCCCGACGTGGGCATCTTCCTCGTGCCCTGGATCTGCCTCGTGGTGGTGGGCACCAGCAACGCGGTGAACCTCACGGACGGCCTCGACGGCCTCGCCATCGGGGGCACCGTCATCGTCGCCACCACCTTCGCGATCCTCGCCTACGTGGCCGGCAACGTGAAGATCGCCTCGTACCTCCTGGTCCCCTACGTCCCCGGCTCGGGCGAGCTCGCGGTCTTCCTGGGGGCCATGGGCGGGGCCTCCCTGGGCTTCCTCTGGTTCAACGCGCACCCGGCCGAGGTCTTCATGGGCGACACGGGCAGCCTGGCCCTGGGCGGCGCCCTGGGCACCGTCGCCATCATCATCAAGCAGGAGCTGCTCCTGGTGATCGCCGGCGGCCTCTTCGTGTGGGAGGCCCTGAGCGTCATCCTCCAGGTGGGCAGCTACAAGCTCCGCGGCGGCAAGCGCATCTTCCGCATGGCCCCCTTCCACCACCACATGGAGCTGGGCGGCCTGAAGGAGACCAAGGTCGTGATCCGGCTGTGGATCACCGCCATCGTCTGCTGCGTGCTGGCCCTGAGCTCCCTGAAGCTGCGGTAGTCAGAAGACGAGAGGCTCCGGCTCGCCGAAGATGAAGCCCTGGCCCCAGGGCACGTCCGCGTCGATGACGGCCTGCAGTTCCTCCATCGTCTCGATGCCCTCAACGATGTAGCCCACCCGCATGCGCTCGGCGAAGACGGCGAGGGCGTTGAGGAGGGCGGCCTGGTAGGGGCGGCGGTGGACGCCGCTGACGAGGCTGCGGTCCACCTTGAAGAAGTCGGGCCCCAGGCGGCTCATGTGCGCCAGGCTCGCGATGCCCGAGCCCAGGTCGTCCACGGCGATGCGCAGGCCCAGGTCGCGCAGGCGCCGGGCGCCGGCCTCCAGGTCCGCGGGCTCCTGGCCGCCGAAGGACTCGGTGATCTCCAGGACGATGCGGTGCGGGGGGATGGAGAGGTGCCAGATCCAGCCTTCCAGGCGCTTCCAGAAGGTGGGGTGGAGGAGGGTCAGGGGGGCCAGGTTCACGAAGAGGAGATGGTCCGTGACGGGGTTGCGCTCCAGGGCCGTGAAGATGGCCTCCAGGCAGAGGATGTCCAGGCGCACCCGGGAATCCGGGTCCAGGCTGGCGTCCACCAGGAGGTCGCCCACGGTGCGCATGCGCCCGTCCCCGCAGGGGAACCGGGTGAGCAGTTCCCGGGCGGCGACCGTGCCCCGCTTCAGGTCCATGATCGGGTGGGCGTAGGTGACCGCCGCGCGGTCCCGGTTCAGGATGCTCTGGAGGATGGTGCTGTTCATCGCCCACATTTTCACTTCTCGGGGCGCCGGTGCCAAACTGTAAGAAAGGAGTCGGCATGGCGAGGAGCGTGGTGGTCGGTGCGGGACGTTCGGGCCTGGGGGCCGCGGAGCACCTGGCGGCGGCCGGGCGGGAGGTCATTCTCACCGAGGGCCGCCCGGGACCGGATCCGGCCGTGGTGGAGCGCCTCAACACCCTGGGCATCGCCGCGGTGTGGGGCGCCCACCCCCTCGCTCTCCTGGACGGTTGCGACGAGGTGGTCCTCAGCCCCGGGGTCAGCCCCGCCATGCCCTTCGCGGCGGAGGCCGCGGCCCGGGGCATCCCCGTCATCGGCGAGCTGGAACTGGCCCACCGGGCCCTGCGCGAACGGAACGACGGCGCCGTGATCCTCGCGGTGACCGGCACCAACGGAAAGAGCACCACCACCGACCTGACCGCGCACCTCCTCGAGGCCTCCGGCATCCCCACCCGGGCCTGCGGCAACCTGGGCATCCCCCTGGTGGAGGCCATCGCCGGCGCCGAGCCCGGGACCCGCTACGCCCTGGAGTGCTCCAGCTACCAGCTGGAGACGACCCGGGACTTCCACGCCGAGGCCGCCGCCGCCCTCAACCTCACCCCGGACCACCTGGCCCGCCACGGCACCATGGAGGCCTACCGGGAGGCCAAGGTGCGGATCTTCCGGCACCAGACCGCCTCGGACCTGCGCCTCACGCCCCTGGCCGACCCGGCCTTCGAGGCCATCGCCCCGGGAAGCGGCACCAGCGCCCGGTTCGGCTGGGACTGCCCCGACGGGTTCGGGGCCTGGTGCGACCACCACGGCACGATCTGGCTCCGGGACGACCACGGGGAGCACCCGCTGGTGAACCGTTCCGTCCTGCGCATCCCCGGGGACCACAACGTGGAGAACGCCATGGCCGCCGCTGTGCTCGCGGGCCGGGGCGGGGCTGACCTGGACGGCATCCGGGAGGGGCTGCGCACCTACCCGGGCCTGGCCCACCGCATCGCCCTCTGCGGGGAGCGGGACGGGATCAGGGCCTACAACGATTCCAAGGGCACCAACGTGGACGCCACCCTCATCGCCGTGCGGGCCCTGCCGGGGCCCCTGGTGCTCCTCCTGGGGGGCCAGGGCAAGGGCACGGGCTACGCGCCGCTGCGGGAGGCCCTCGCGGGCAAGGTGCGGAGCCTGGTCTTCCTGGGCGAGGACATCCCCCGCCTGGAGGCGGACCTGGGCGATCTGCCCCACGTGTCCGTGCAGCCCTTCGACGATGCGGTCCAGGCGGCCTTCGCCCTGGCCCGGCCGGGGGACCAGGTGCTCCTGAGCCCCGCCTGCGCCAGCTTCGATCAGTTCCGCAACTTCGAGGAGCGGGGCGAACGCTTCGAGGGCCTCGTCCGGGACTGGGCCCGGGCATGAGCGGCCTGGAGGACGCCGTCCAGGCCGCGCGCTACCGTTGGTTCGCGGGGGAGCGGGGCCGCCGCGGCCGCTGCCTCGTGGTGGACGTGGAGGTCCAGCGCATGGGCCTCCTGGTGGACGGGGAGGCGGTGGCCGACTGGGTCATCTCCACCGCCGCCAACGGCATCGGCGGCCAGGAGGGGTCGTACCGAACCCCCCCGGGCTGGCACCGCATCCACGCCCGCATCGGGGAGGGGGCCGACCCCCACGCCGTCTTCCGGGCCCGGGTGGCCACGGGCGAGGTGTGGGACGGCTCCGCCGGCGCCGGGGACCTCATCCTGGGCCGGGTCCTCACCCTGGACGGGGAGGAGCCGGGGGTGAACCGGGGGCCCGGCGTGGATTCCCTGGAGCGCACCATCTACATCCACGGCACGAACCACCCGGAGGACCTGGGCCGGCCGGTCTCCCACGGCTGCGTGCGCATGGCCCCCGCCGAAGTGGTGGATCTCTTCGGGCGGGTGGAGGCGGGGGATCCCCTCCTGGTGGCCGTCACGCGGCCCGGGCGGCTCCACTTCGTGGGCGTGGGGGGCAGCGGCATGAGCGCCCTGGCCCAGTTCGCGGCCTGGGGGGGCCTGGTCGCGAGCGGCAGCGACCGGGGCTTCGACCAGGGCGCCCATCCCGGGGGCCGGGCCCTCCTGGAGGCCGCCGGCGTGGGGATCCTGCCCCAGGACGGTTCCGGGGTGGGGCCCGACTGCATGGGCGTGGTGGTATCCACGGCCGTGGAGGACGCGGTGCCCGATGTGCGCGAGGCCCGGGCCCTGGGCGTCCCCGTGCTGCACCGTTCCGAACTCCTGGCCCACTTCGTGGCCACGCGCCGCACCCTGGCCGTCACCGGCACCAGCGGCAAGTCCACGGCCGTGGCCATGGCCTTCGAGATCCTCCGGGGCGCGGGGCTGGATCCTTCCGTGATCACCGGCGGGGACCTGCGGGCCCTGCGCGGGGAGGGGCTGTGGGGCAACGCCTGGGCGGGCTCCGGGCCCCTGGTGGTGGAGGCGGACGAGAGCGACGGTTCCCTGGTGCGCTACCGGCCCGCGGTGGGGGTCGTGCTGAACCTGCAGCGGGACCACAAGGAGATGGACGAGGTGGCCGCCATGTTCCGCGTCTTCCGGGACCGGACCCGGGAGGTCCTCCT
Organism: Holophaga sp.; assembly: GCA_035298525.1. GTDB lineage: Bacteria > Acidobacteriota > Holophagae > Holophagales > Holophagaceae > Mesoterricola. Next base: position 4,258 of record DATGXY010000118.1, on the reverse strand, counting down.
CGCTGGGGACGGGCCCGGCCTGGAGGGCCTCGCGGAGCCCGGGCGCAGGTTCGGGCAGGGCCCGGGCCCCGGCCTGCGGGCCCTGGACGTGGAGGAGGGGCCTTCGGGCTGCGCCTTCACGGTGGAGGGGATCCGCTTCGTCCTGCCCGTGCCGGGCCGGCACAACGTTGAGAACGCCCTGGCCGCCATCGCGGGCTGCGCCGCCCTGGGCGTGCCCCTGGAGGCGATGGCCGGGCCCCTGGCCGCGTTCAAGGGCGTGGCCCGGCGCTTCGAGACGGTGGGGTCCGACCGGGGGGTGGAGGTGGTGGACGATTTCGCCCACAACCCCGCCAAGGTGACCGCGGCCCTGCGCACCGCCCGGGCCCGGGCGGGCCGGGTCCTGGCCGTCTTCCAGCCCCACGGGTTCGGCCCCCTGCGCTTCCTGCGCGCGGATTTCGAGCGCGCCTTCGCGGAGGAACTGGGACCCGGGAGCATCCTGTGGATGCTCCCCGTCTTCTACGCCGGCGGGACCGTGAAGCGGGACATCTCCTCCGAGGACGTGGCCGGGGGCATCCGCGCCCTGGGCGCCGACGCACGCACCGCCCCCGGCCGGGACTGGCTGGCCCGGGAACTGGCCCGGGTGGCGGCGCCCCGCGACCTGGTCCTCGTGATGGGCGCGCGGGACCCCTCCCTCACGGCCTTCGCGGGGGAGGTCCTGGACGCGCTCCGAGCACGCCCCTGATGAGCTGGGCCAGTTCGCGCAGGCGGTAGGGCTTCTGGACGAAGGCCTCGGGCTGCGCCCCCTCCAGGGCCTGGCGGTCGTACCCGCTGCTGAGGATGACGGGCACCTCCGGCTTCAGGGCGCGCATGTGGGCGAAGGCGGTGGCCCCGTCCATGCGGGGCATGGTGAGGTCCATGAGGACGAGGGCCCATTCGGCGCCGGGCGCGGCGAAGGCTTCGAGGGCCTCCTGGCCGTCCCGGGCCTGCACCACCTCGAAGCCCATGGCCTCCAGGGCGGCTCCCGTGGACTCCAGGATGATGTCCTCGTCGTCCACCAGCAGCGCGCGGCCCTGGAATTCGCCCCCGCTGTCCCGCCGGGGCTCGGCGGCGCTGGGGACGGGGCTCGCCGAGGCCGGGAAGTAGAGCCTGAAGAGGGAGCCCTGTCCGGGTTCGGTGCGGATCCGGATGCCGGCCCGGTGGCCCTTGAGGATGCCCAGCATGGCCGAGAGCCCCAGGCCCCGGCCCTGCACCTTGGTGGTGAAGAAGGGGTCGAAGATCCTGGACTTCACCTCCTCGGTCATGCCGCAGCCGGTGTCCTCCACCTCCAGGACCACGTAGGTGCCGGGCTCCAGGGGCTGGGCGGGGAACTCCGCGCGGATGCGCTCGGCGTCCAGGCGCTCCGACATCGTCTCCAGCCGGATCACCCCCTCCCGGTCCCCCAGGGCGTCCGAGGCGTTGGTGACCAGGTTCATGACCACCTGCTGGAGCTGGGCGGCGTCGCCCTCGATGGCGGGGAGCCCCTCCTGGAGGTGCACCCGCAGGGTGGCCTTCTTGTTGAGGGTGGTCTTGAGGAGGTGGACCATGTCCGAGACGACGGCGTTCAGGTCCCGGGGCTTGACCGAGAACCGGCCCTTCCCCGAATAGGCCAGCATCTGGCGGGTGAGCTCGGAGGCCTTGAGGACGGTGTTCTCCACGGCCTCCAGCAGGGGGTGGGCGGGGCTGGATTCGGGAAGGCCCGACTGGGCCAGGTTGAGGTTGCCCATCATGGCGGTGAGGAGGTTGTTGAAGTCGTGGGCGATGCCCCCGGCCAGGACGCCCAGGCTCTCCAGCTTCTGGGTCTGGCGAAGGGCGTCCTCCATGCGCAGGGCGTGGGTGATGTCGCGGGAGTTCCCCACAAGGCGGTGGATGCGGCCCGATTCGTCCCGGACCGGGACGAGGGTGGTGGAGACGTGGAGGGGGCCGGGGAGCGTCTCGTCGAAGGTGAGGGGGGTGCCCGCCTCCAGGACCTTGCGCCCGTGCTCCAGGAAGACCTCCGCGACGCCGGGGGGGCAGAAGTCCTCGACCCCCAGGCCGCGCACGTCCTCGGTCCGGTGGCCGATGATCCGCTCCGCGGCGGGGTTCATCCCCTCCATGGCGAACCGGCCCTCCGGGGACACCCGGATCCAGAACAGGGCGTCGGGGGTGTGCATCTGGAGGGCCTGGAAGCGGTCCTCGCTCTCCCGCAGGCGCTCCTCCTGGCGCCGGCGCGGCGTCTCGTCCATGGAGACCAGCACCGCGCCCGTGATCTCGCCCCCCTCGGTCATGGGGCCCATGACGCAGTGGTACCACCGGGGCTCCTTGCCGGGCCCCCAGCCCACGCCCTCGTACTCCTCCCGGGGGGACCCGGCCAGGACGGCGGAGAGGGCCTTGTCCGCGAGGATCCGGGCCTCCGCGTCCAGGCCCTCCCTGAAGTCCAGGCCCTGCACGTCCTCCGCGGAGAACCCTTCGGCGATGCGGTTCAGGAACCGGATGCGGCCCCGGCGGTCCAGGAGGGTGATGTAGGCCTGGACGCTGGACATGATGGAGGTCATCAGCTGGGTGAGGTCCCCCAGGGCCCGCTCCGCCTCCACCTGGCGGGTGATGTCCCGGGTGACGGTGAGCAGGCAGGGCGTGCCCTCCAGGGACACGATGCGGCCCGACATGAGGCCCTGCAGGAGGCGGCCCGTCTTGTGGCGGAAGGTGTACCGGAAGCCGTCGAACTCGCCCGCCGCCCTCAGCCTGGCGGTCATCTGCCGGCGCTCCTCGGGCTCGGCCCAGATGCCCAGCTCCACGGAGGTGCGGCCCAGGGCCTCGTCCCGGCTCCACCCGGACATGCGGGTGAAGCCCTCGCTGACCTCCAGGTAGGTGCCGTCTTCCAGCCGCGTGAGGTTGATGGAATCGGGGCTGGCGTTGAAGGCCATGGCGTACCGGTATTCGCTCCGGCGCAGGGCGGATTCAGCCGCGCGCCTCGCCGTGAGGTCATGCACGTACAGGAAGAGTTCCCGGCCCACCGGGCGGGGCACCCAGGTCCGGGTCAACTCCACGGGGACCCGGTCCCCGTCCTTGGTGGGCAGGAGGGTTTCCAGCACGGGGATGCGCCAGTCCATCCACCAATCGTCCGGCACCCAGGCGCTCAAGTGGGTGCCGGGCAGGGAGGCCTGGCTCGTGCCGAGAAGACGGGCGATGGCCGCGTTGGCGAAGTGGATCCGCCCATCCTCCGAGGCGGCCAGGACCCCATCCGGAACCCCCTCCAGGCCGGCCTGGAAGGCCTCGGCGGGCAAGGGGTCCAACGGGAGCTGGGAGGGGCGTCGGCGGGCCATGGGTGACGGTTTGATTTTCAAAACTATCAGATTCCCATGGGATGAAAAGATGATGGATCGGGCGGAAGGGGGTTCAGATCCCCTGGACGATTCTAATTAATAATTTATTTTGGGTCCATGACGGTCCTGCTCGCCCTTCTGGTCTTCCCTGGCTTGTTCCATGCGCCGGTCCCCCGGCTGGTGGATCTCGCCACCCTGGATCCGGTCCGGGGGGCGGAGCAGGCGATCTGGCCCAGCCCGGCGGAGCCTCCCCTTCCCGAATGGCCCCGGCGCCGGCCCCCCGTGGAGATCCGGGATCCCGGGGTGAACGCGGACGAAGTCAGCGTCCGCGGGCCAGGAGCAGCACCCCCGCGATGACGAGCCCGCCCCCCGCCGCCTGGAGGGGGGTGAGGGGCTCGGCCAGGACGAGGGCCCCCAGAAGGGCGGCCACCGGCGGCTCGATGGTGCAGGCCACGGAGGCCTGGAAGGGGCCCACCCGGCGGATGCCCTCCATGACCAGGGTCACGGGGAGGGCCGTGCCGAAGACGGCCAGACCCGCCACCCCGGCCCAGCCGGCCAGGGACAGGCGCAGGTCCAGGCCTCCGGCGGCGGCGCCGCCCCCCAGGGCGATGAGGGCGGCCCAGGTGGTGATCCACCGGGTGGCGGTCCGGGGCGCCACGTCCCGCTGGGCCCGGGGCCCCAGGACCATGTATACGGCGTAGCCCAGGGCGCTGCCCGCCCCCAGGGCCACGCCCACCCCGTCCAGGGCCCGGGCGGGGAAACACAGGGCCAGGGCCACCCCGGCCAGGGCCAGGGCGAGGGCGGCCAGGGGCCCGGCACCGGGCCGCCGGCCCCGGAAGGCCCAGTCCAGCAGGAGCACGAGGGCGGGGTAGCCGTACAGCAGAAGGGTGGCCAGGGCCACGGGGATGCGGCGGCTGGAGGCGAGGAAGAGCCCCGCCTCC
>DATGXY010000117.1:0-6110 GCA_035298525.1 Holophaga sp. | reverse complement strand
TGCCGCCCCCGCTGATGCGCACCTTCAAGGCCAGGCGGTCGTTGGCCTCCAGGAGGGTGACGGCGTGGCCCAGGGTGGCGCCCCGCCACGCCGCCACCACCCCCGCGGCGCCTCCCCCGGCGACGAGGAGCCTCAGGAGGCCCCCCCGGCGCCCACGCCTTCCCGCAGGGCCTGGGCCAGGGTGCGCAGGACGGCCCCCCCGGAGGTCCCCGGGGTCACGGGCAGGCCCGCCAGGGCCCCCTCGAAGCCCCCCTGGCGCAGGGCCAGGATGCGCCGTTCCAGGCCCTTGACATCGGTCCCCGGCAGGAGCAGCACGAAGGTCCGGTCCGCCACCCGGCAAAGGGCCTCACCGGGGGCCAGGCCCGCGCTGAGGGTGCGGGCGGCCCGCACCACCAGGTCCTTGGCCTCCAGCCAGCCCGAGACCCGCTGGTAGCAGCCCGCCCCCAGCAGGGAAAGGGGCTCGGTGGACTTGGCCACGAGGCCCTGCATCAGGGTCAGGTGGGCCTCCAGGAAGGCCTCCGAATAGGCCCCCGTGGCGGGGTCCACCAGGAGATCCCGCTCCAGGCCGATGCGGTCGGCGCTGCGCCCCTGGAGGAGGCGCCCCTCCCGCAGGAGCACGTCCGTGCGCACCCGCAGCTCCGTGCCGTTGCTGGGCACCACCAGGTAGTCGATGGGGCCCGCTTCCGGGGCCACCTGCTTGCGCTCCATGGCCTCCCGGGAGCAGAGCATGAGCACGGGGAGATCGCGGCTCTTCACGTAGTTGCGCAGATGGCCCACGAAATCCGAGGCGGCGCCGTCCTCCAGGCGGTGATCGATCACCAGGAGATCGGGCAGGCCCTGGGCCAGGCTGTCCAGGCAGCCCCGCAGGGAACGGGCCCAGAGCACGTCGTGGCCCTGGGTGCGCAGCTTGTCCACCACCCATTCCCGCAGATCCACGTCCGAGACCACGGCCAGGATCTTGGCCCGGGGCTGCTCCTCCCAGCGCCAGCCGGGATGGGAGCCCTGGGTGGCCTTCAGTTCGTCCCGCAGGCTTTGGATGAGCAGGTGGCTTCGCACCCGGGAGCGCAGCTCCACGATATTGAGGGGCTTGTTCAGGAAATCATCCGCCCCCGCCTCGAAGCTGGCCTCCTTGGCCTCCTGGCCCAGGGAGGTGAAGTGGATCACCGGGATATCCCGGGTGGCCAGGTCCCCCTTGATGCGGCGGCACACCTCGAAGCCGTCGATGCCGGGCATCATGATATCCAGGAGGACGAGGTCCGGTCGGTCCTCCGCCAGCCGCACCAGGGCCTCCTCGCCGTCGCAGGCGAAGGCCAGGCGGCACCCCAGCCGCGAGAGCTGGGCCTCCAGGTAGCGGCGCACCACGGCATCGTCGTCCACCACCAGGATGGTGCGCAGGGGAACATTCCCCAAGGAGACGCTCATGGGATCCATGGCACCATAATAGGGGTTCGCAAGGGGGAGCGGTCATGGAAAAAGAATCACCCGTCGTGGGAATCCTCATGGGATCCAAGTCGGACTGGAGCACCATGAAGGAGACGGCGCTCACCCTGGAGGCCCTGGGGATCCCCTTCGAGGCCCACGTGGCCTCCGCCCACCGGACCCCCGACAAGGTGGTGGCGTTCTGCGAGACGGCGGAGGCGCGGGGCCTGAAGATCCTCATCGCCGCCGCGGGGGGCGCCGCCCACCTGGCCGGCTTTTGCGCGGGCAAGACCCACCTCCCCGTCCTGGGGGTTCCCATGAAGGGTTGGTCCCTCGACGGCATGGATTCCCTGCTTTCCACCGTGCAGATGCCCAGCGGCATCCCCGTGGGCACCCTGGCCATCGGCAAGGCCGGGGCCGTGAACGCGGCCCTCCTGGCCGGGGCCATCCTGGCCCTGGGGGACCCGGCCCTGCGGGAGCGGCTCCTGGCCTTCCGGGCGGCCCAGACCGCCAAGGCCCTGGCGGACGACGACCTCTCCCTCTAGGCTCAAAGGCATGACGCAGATCGGATTCGACCATTCCAGGCCCGCCCAGGTCAGGCGCCTCGGCCACGTGCTCTACGCGGCCGGGCTGCGCATGCAGAAGGGCATGGCCGAGCACGTGAAGGACCCCGCCAGCCCCGACCAGATCCTCGTGCTGGAGCACAACCCCGTCTTCACCCTGGGCCGCAACGCCACCCGGCGCGACATCCACGTCACCGACGAATTCCTGGCCTCCCGGGGCGTGGAGGTCCACGAGACCGACCGCGGCGGCCAGGTCACGTACCACGGCCCCGGCCAGATCGTCGTCTACCCCGTGTGCAACCTCCGGGGCGGGCGCGAGGACGTGGGCCGGCTCGTGCGGGGGCTGGAGGAGGCCATGATCCGCTGCGCCGCCGACTTCGGCGTGAAGGCGGACCGGCTCCAGGGCTTCCCCGGCGTGTGGGTGGAAACCCCCCGGGGCCTGGAGAAGCTGGGCGCCCTGGGCATCCACCTCAACCGCTGGATCACCACCCACGGCATCGCCTTCAACGTGGACCCCGAGCTGTCCCACTTCCGCTGGATCACCCCCTGCGGCATCACGGACAAGGGCGTGTGCAGCCTCAAGTCCCTGCTGGGCGACGGCTGCCCCACCTGGAATGAAGCCGCCGACAGCCTCCAGCGCCATCTGGGCGAGGCCCTGGGCCTCCAGCTGCTGCCCGTGCCCGAGCCCAGCCGCAGCATCTCCGCCCTCACCTGGCGCCGGGGCCCCTCGGGCCCCGAGATCCTCCTCATGCTCCGCACCCCCGAGCACGGCGTCTGGTGGTCCAGCGTCACGGGCATGCTGGAGCCGGGCGAGAGCCACGAGGAGGCCGCACGCCGCGAGCTGATGGAGGAGACGGGCCTCACGGGCCGCCTGGAGCCCCTCGGTTTCCGGCACAGCTTCTGGATGGACCCCTCCATCATCGGCCTGCCCCCGGGACCGCCCCGCTTCAACACCGAGACCTGCTTCCACGTGGAGGTGGACCCGGGCAGCGAAGTGGCGCTGGCCCTGGACGAGCACAGCGAGTACCGGTGGTGCAGCCCGGCCGAGGCCAGGGAGCTGATGATGTGGGAGGGCTCGCGGGAGGCGGTGCGCCGCCTGGAACGCCTCCTTCCCAGCCTCAACCCCGCGCCCTGAGCCCGTGTCCAAGAGGAAGGCGCCCCCGTGGCGGCGAGGTTATCCTTGCCATCGCTTTGCGAGGCGTTCATGCTGCAGGAGTGCCCGCGGCTAAACCATGAGCCCGGCGGCCCGTATGCCCTTCGTCCCCGTGTTCCCCGTCTTGCCTTGACATCCTAAGGAGTGGTGATGGTTCGTGCCTCCCTGGTCCCCCTGTTCCTGGTCACCTGCGGCCTGGCGGCCCAGACCCCCGCGCCGGAGGGCAAGCGCCTCTCCCTGCAGGACGCCATCCAGATCGCCCTCAAGAACAACCTCCAGGTGGAGATCGCGCGGCAGAGCCGGGAATCCACCGTCTCCGGCGTGCAGTCCAACCTGGGCGCCTTCGACTGGACCCTGAACGCGGACGCCTCCTTCGGCAAGCAGGACTCCAAGAGCGCCGCCAACAACTCCGACGGCACCACCACCAAGCGCGCCTTCGACGTGGGCGTGAGCAAGACCTTCACCTGGGGCGGCTCCCTCACCGCCAACTACGGCCCCACCTACAGCAGCTACGACGGCATCTCGTACGGCAATCCCAGCGTCACCGCCCTGCCCTGGGGCGGTAACCTGACGGCCACCTACAGCCAGGCCCTCCTGCAGGGCTTCGGCCGCGACATCACCACCGCCCCCCTCGTCATCGCCCGCAAGAACGCCGAGGGCGCCGACTACACCTTCCAGCAGGCGATCATCAACCTCGTGGCCAACACCGAGAGCCAGTACTGGAACGTGGTCTACTACGACCGCCTCCTGGCCAGCAAGAAGGTCAACCTGGAGCTCGCCCAGAAGCAGCTGAAGGAGAACACCATCCGCATGCAGGTGGGCACCATGGCGCCCATCGACGTGACCAGCGCCGAGGCCCAGGTGGCCCAGGCCGAACAGGACATCATCGGCGCCGAGGCCAACCTGGCCAACGCCAAGGACGCCCTGATCCGCAGCCTCTTCCCCAACGCCGAGCGCCCCGCCTCCCTGGAGACGACGGACGCCCCCACCCTGGGCCACATCCAGCTGGACGAGGGCGCCGCCCTCAAGATGGCCCTGGAGCGCCGCGTGGAACTCAAGCTGGCCCGGACCCAGAAGGACGCCGCCGCCCTCAACGCCCGGGTCTACGAGAACAAGCTCCTGCCCTCCCTCAGCGCCTACGCCACCTACACCGGCCAGAGCGACACCAAGGCCACCTTCGGCCCCGTCAACTCCGACCTCACCGGCATGAAGCAGCCCGGCTACACCGTGGGCCTCAAGTTCGCCATGCCCATCGGCAACAACACCGCCAAGGGCAACCTCTCCGCCGCCCGGGCCGGGCTCCGCACCAGCGAGCTCTCCCTCAAGGACCAGGAGCTGAGCATCACCCTCGAGGTGCGCACGGCCATCCGCAACATCGAGACCACCGAGAAGGCCCTCAAGGCCGCCGAGAAGACCCGCTACTACCAGCAGAAGAACCTCGAGGCCGAGCAGAAGAAGTTCGAGAACGGCATGTCCACCAACTTCGTGGTGCTGAAGGTCATGGCCGACCTGGACGCCGCACGCAGCAGCGAGCTGAACGCCCAGATCAACTACGCCAACGCCGTCACCGCCCTGGAGAAGGCCGTGGGCAACCTCCTCGAGGCCCGCAAGCTGTCCGTCAAGTAGGACCGCGTCGCCGCGAAGGGCCCGGCCTCCGGAGACGGACGCCGGGCCCTTCCCGCGCACGGGCGTTCAGCGGTGCTCGGGCCTGAGCTGCATGCCCTCCCCGTAGTGGGCCAGGGGATGGAAGGGGATGGGCTCCAGGGCGTCCAGGCCCAGGAGCCGTTGCCGGTATCGCTCCAGGACGGCCTCCCGTTCCGCCGGGCCCAGGTGGGCCGGGCCCCAGGCCACGAAGGGCGGCAGCACCTGGTACCCGCAGAAGAACAGGATGCCGTGCTGGATGGGGAAGAGCACCGCGTCCATGGCGCCGTTGATCCCGTGCTCCGCGTACGAGGCCTCGGGGCCGCCCGTGGTGAGGGCCAGCATGGCCCGGCGCCCCTTGAGCCCGCCCTCGTCGTACCACTTCCCGCCCCCGTAGGCGAAGCCCATGGTCATCACCCGGTCCACCCAGCCCTTGAGGATGGCGGGCATGGAGAACCACCACAGGGGGAACTGGAGGATGAGCAGGTCCGCCTCCCGCAGCTTGCGCTGCTCCTCCAGGATGTCGTGGGCCAGGGTGCCCAGCTCCAGCGCCGCCTTCTCCTCGAGCTGCCGCTTCAGGTACGTGGGGTCCCGCCGCTCCAGGAAGTCCCTCGCGTCGGCCACCGCCTTGAAGTTCATGGCGTACAGATCCGACACCTCCACCCCGTGCCCCTGGCCCTGCAGGGTCCTCACCGCCAGGTCCCGCATGGCGCCGTTGAAGGACTGGGCCTCCTCGTGGGCGTGGACGATGAGCGTTCGCATGGGCGGCTCCCCGATGATGGCGGGATTATCCCAGGCTCCGGCGGGGACGGCACGGGAAATGGGGGTCCTCAGGCCCCCTGGGGATCCGGGAGATCCCCCGGCTCATCCACGTCCCAGGCCCCTTCCGGGAAGGCCACCTCCGCCACCTCCGCCCCGGCCAGCAGGGCCCGGGCGCCCCGGTCCCCCCGCAGGGCCAGCACGGCGGGGAAGAGCCGCGCGGGCAGGATCGCGGGCACCCCCCGCACGCCGCCGTACACGCAGGCCACGGGATCCCCCTTCCAGGCGCCCAGGAGCCGCGCCACCAGGTCCGCGTCCACCGCGGGCTGGTCGCACACGAGGAAGAGGGCCCCCGGCGCGCCCGCGGGCAGGGCCGCCACGCCCGCGCGCAGGGAGGACGCCATGCCCTCCTCCCAGGCGGGATTGTCCACCAGGGTGGCGGAGATCCCCTCCAGCTCCGCGGCCATGGCCTCCGCGCGGCATCCCGTCACCACCAGCAGCGGATGGCAGGCCGCGGCGGCCTTCGCGGCCCGGCGCAGGAGGGACTCGCCCCGCCACCGCGCCAGCTGCTTGGG
>DATGXY010000116.1:0-23839 GCA_035298525.1 Holophaga sp. | reverse complement strand
CGGGAGGCCACCGTGGGGCCGCTGTTGGGCACCACCCGGGTGTCGGGCCGGGCCACCTCCACCATGTCGTAGGGCCCCGGCCCCCGCCCCCCGGCCCTTCGAGCCCGCGGACCCGGACAAGCTGGACCTGCTCTGGCCCGTGGAGACCCGCACCATCTCCTCCGGATGGGGTCCCCGCATGCGGTCCAAGACCATCAAGGTCAAGTCCGTGCGCAAGCGGGTCCGCTACAAGGGCAGCCACAAGGGCCTGGACCTGAACGCCCCCAAGGGAACGGACGTCTACGCCTGCCTGGACGGCGAAGTGACCATGGCCGGCCGGAACAAGGGCTACGGCAACTTCGTGATGATCGACCACGGCAACGGGATCGTGACCCTCTATGGCCATCACAACCGGAACCTGGTGAGCGTGGGCCAGGTGGTCCGCCGGGGCCAGAAGATCGCCGAGGTGGGCCGCACCGGCAACGCCACGGGCCCCCACCTGCACTTCGAGCTGAGGGTGGCCGGCGAGGTCCAGAACCCGCTGCCCTTCCTCAACGACGTGGAGGAGATCCCCGCCGAGCAGATCGCCCAGAACCGGGCCCTGGCCGCCCCCAAGGCCCGGCGCTGAAGGCGGACCCCCCGGAAGCGTTTTTCAAGAACTTCCAGCCCGCTCGCTGCACACCTTCCCTAGAGGAAGCCAATTTGGCGCATGCGTGTTAGGCTTTGCCTTTGGGCAGGTTCAAGAGGTGATCATGGTGGTTCGTCCGATGGGGTTGCGCGCCTGCGCGGCCTATTTGTTCTCCGCGCTGCTGCTCCTGACCGGGATGGCCTGCGGCAAGTCCGCCTCCGAGAAGGCCGCCGAGGCCACGACCTTTGATATCACCGGCACGGTGAAGTATGGACGGGTGCCCGTCCACTACGACGCCACCGGCATCCCCACGGGCCTGGAGACGGACCCCGCCCTCATCACCAGCACGGCCGCCCGGGGCATCAATGTGCGGGTCTATCAGCTGAAGCCCCAGTACGACGCCAACTACCAGGAAGTGAAGGTCTGGACCCTCGTGGGCTCCGCCACCACCAGCTCCGAGGGCAAGTACACGATCCCGGGCCTGGCCACCAAGGGCTACCCCACCTTCGTGGAGGTCACGAGCATCGCCACCCAGGCCGTGAGCCCGGCCTCCACCATTACGGTCATGGCGGATCCCAAGGGCGTGTACAGCGACGCCCAGATCACCGAGCGGCCCATTTACGTCCTCCGCAAGGCCCTGGACGGCACCGCCAGCGACACCGACCCCGTGCACAGCACCACCGGGAACGCCGCCGCCACCGTGGACTTCACCGTGGGCCAGGACGACAAGTGGATGGTGGTCCATCCCAAGTGGTACACCCCTCCCGCGGCGTCCTACACCATGCCCGAAACCGTGGCCGTGGGCAGCCGGGTCCTGGCCATCCTGGACAGCTGCTACATCTTCGGCCAGGTCTACGGCAACTGCGTGCCCACCAACGGCAACGGGATCCTGGACCTCCACTACCGTCCGGGCCTCACCGTCAAGCGCGGAACCTTCGTGGAGTACAACCCCACCCTCCTGCCCCGCTCCTGGGACGGCTCCACCTACCACTTCTTCGGCTCCATCGCCGGCGGGGGCACCCTGGACGGGACCCCCCAGCAGGACGACGCCTTCAACCTGAACGTCCTCTATCAGATGCTGGGCCGCAACGCGGTCTACTCCCAGGGCAAGTCGGCCGTGGTCCCCGCCGGGGTCCCCACCCCGAGCCTCGCCCCCGACCTCGTCCTGGTGGAGGCCTTCGGCGACGCCATGGCGGCGGCCCTCTGCCATTCCCCCTACCTGTGCGGCACCACCCCCGCCACCCGCTTCACGGCGGTGCGGGACATCCGGGACCTGTCCGGGCTGTCGGCGGCGCAGATCTCGCCCTTCAGCGCCCAGGCGGTCACCGCCATGTGCTGGGACATGATGCTGATCAACACCGCCATCACCGCCCCCGGCGACTACACCGCCTGGAAGACCATCAATCCCATCAACCTGGTGCGGTTCTACACCCTCCTGCTCCCCACCGCCACCTCCGGCACCAACACGGTGGTCACGGACTGCCCGAGCCTCTTCACCCAGATGGCCCGGCTCCAGGAGGACAAGGGCTCCTCGGACAATTCCGACCTCAAGACCTTCTTCACGAACGCCGTCCTCACCAGCCTGGGGTCCAAGTACCACTTCACCTGGGTCAGCAAGGACGACGCCGTCCTGCCCCGCTACACCCAGACCTGGGGCATCGATCCCGACACCCTGGTGACGCCCTTCCCGACCCTGTCCATGTCCATGGCCGCCGCGACGAAGATCAAGCGCTACGAGGTGTCGTTCGTGGGCGGGAACGCCGTGGAGTCGGCGGTGGACGCCTACCCCAACAACAGCTACGACGAGGTCCGCTACGCCCGTTTCGCCCTCACCACCGACCGGAGCTACATCCTGCGGGTGACGACGGTGCCGGCCCTGCCCGCCGGGGCCCAGGTGGAGGTCCGGCTGGAAGGCGATTCCCGGCAGATCTACCTGTTCCCCAAGAACGATTCCGTGGAACTGAGCCTCCTGGGCAACCCCGCCGACCTGAGCTCGCCCCGGTGGCACAGGGTGCGGGTGCGCATCCTCAGCCCCGACGTGCAGGTGCTCGGGACCCAAGTGACCATCCACCTGGAGAAGAAGAACTGATGAACGTCCAAGCAGCCCTGGAGATCCTGGGGGCCAAGGCCCCCTTCGTGCCCGAACTGGCCCTGGTGCTCGGTTCCGGCCTGGGCGCCCTGGCCGGGTGCCCCGAAGCCCGGGAGGGCGTGTCCATCCCCTTCACCGACCTGGGCTTCCCTGTCCAGACCGTGCAGGGCCACCAGGGCAAGCTCATCTACTGCGAGCTGGAGGGCCGCAAGGTGGTGCTCCAGGCCGGGCGCTTCCACTTCTACGAAGGCAACCCCATGTCCCTGGTCACCGCCCCCATGCGGATCCACGGCCGCATGGGCGTGAAGGCCGTCGTCCACACCAACGCCGCCGGGGCCGTGAACGCGGGCTTCGGGGTGGGCCAGCTCATGGTCATCACGGACCACATCAACCTGATGGGCACCAACCCCCTCATCGGGCCCAACCAGGATCCCGGCCCCCGGTTCCCGGACATGACCGCCGCCTACGACAAGGACCTCTCCGCCCAGATCCTGGGCGCCGCCTCCCGGCTGGGCCAGACCGTCCAGCAGGGCGTGTACCTCGCCGTGACCGGCCCCAGCTTCGAGACCCCCGCGGAGATCCGGGCCTTCCGGGCCCTGGGCGCGGACGCCGTGGGCATGTCCACCGTCCCCGAGGTGATCGTGGCCCGGCACGAGGGCATGCGCGCCGCGGGCATCTCCTGCCTGTGCAACATGGCCGCCGGCATGCTGGACCAGCCCCTCACCCACCAGGAGGTCCTGGAGGCGGGCGCCGCCGCCGCCGCGGACTTCGAGAAGCTGGTGCGGGCCTTCCTGCGGGATCTGCGCCTCTGATGGATCCCCCCAGGCGCCAGGGCCCCGGGTTTCCGCCCGGGGCCCTGGCGTCTTTGGGCTTATCCTGTTCCGATGACCCTCACCGTCGCGATGATCGCCCGGGACGAGGCGGCCCACCTGGGCCGCTGCCTGGCGTCCGTCCAGGGCCTGGCGGACGAGATCGTCCTGGTGGACACCGGGTCCCGGGACGCCACGGTGGAGATCGCCCGGAGCTTCGGCGCCCAGGTGGCGGCCATCCCCTGGGCCGACGACTTCTCCGCGGCCCGGAACGCGGGCCTGGAGCGGGCCACGGGGGACTGGATCCTCGTGCTGGACGCGGACGAGGCCCTGGATGGCCGGGACCACGGCGCGGTGCGCGCGGCCATGGCGGCCGAAGGCGCCCAGGCCTACCGGGTGCTCATCCGCAACTACCTGCCTTCCGGCGACTTCACCATGATGGATGGGGAGGCCCGGCCCAATCCCGGCGGGTACGGGGAGGGGGACGCCTATCCCCTCTGCGCCGACACCCGGGCCGTGCGCCTCTTCCGCAACCACCCCTGGGCCCGCTTCACCTGCCGCATCCATGAAATGGTGGATCCCGCCTTCCTGGCGCGGGGCATCCCCCTGCCGGACCTGGACACGGTCATCCATCACCTGGGCTTCACCCTGGCGGACCGGATCGAGGCCAAGAAACCCCGCTACCTGGAATTGGCCCGCCGGGACGCGGCCGACCGGGTCGGAGACCACCAGGCCCAGTTCCACCTCCTCCTGCAGGCGGCCGCCGCCCAGGTCTGGCCCCTGGCCCTGGAGGCCGCGGACCGTTGCCTGGCCCTCGTCCCCGCCGGGCCCCCCACCGTGACCCTCACCCGGGCGGTGGCCCTCCAGCGCCTGGAGCGCCACGGGGAGGCGGTCCTGGCCTTCGCCGACCACCTGGCCGTCCACCCGGACAATCTCCCCGCCGCCAACGGCCTGGCCGTATCCCTGGAACGCCTGGGGAAGGGCGCGGAGGCCCGGGGGATCCTGGAGGCCCTCGTGCGGGAGCACCCCGCCTTCGCCACCCCCTGTCTGGACCTGGCCGATCTCCTGGTGCGGGCCGGGGAGGCCGGGGCCGCCCGGAAGGCCCTCGAGGGGGCCGTGGCCGCCTCCCCCCGGGATCCCGCCCTGCGGGGGCGCCTCGTGCGCCTGGGCCTGGAAACGGGGGATGTGGGCCAGGCCGCCAAGGACGCCTGGGAGGCCCTGGGGGCCTGCGGCGGGGCGGGCGATCCGGGCTGGCCCCGCCTGGTGGTCCTGCACCTCCTGCGGAGGGGCGCCCGGGAGGAGGCCCTGGCCGTGCTGGCCCTGGGCTTGGAGGCCTTTCCCGGGAATCCTGATCTGCTGCGCCTGAAGGAGTTGGCCTGATATGCCCAAGATTCGCGTCCTTTCAGACCAGGTGGCCAACCAGATCGCCGCGGGCGAGGTGGTGGAGCGCCCGGCCTCCGTCCTCAAGGAACTGGTGGAGAACGCCCTGGACGCGGGCGCCACCCGCCTGGAAGTGCGCTGGGAGGATGGGGGCAAGCGGCTCCTGGAGGTGGCGGACGACGGTTGCGGCATGGCCCGGGACGACCTGTACATGGCCCTGGAGCGCCACGCCACCAGCAAGGTGCGCACCGCCGACGACCTGGGGGCCCTGGCCACCTTCGGCTTCCGGGGGGAGGCCCTGCCCTCCATCGCCTCGGTGACCCGCCTGGACATCGCCTCGGCGGAGGCGGACGGGGCCGGCCACCGCCTGCGCTGCGAATTCGGGGTGGTGAAGGAGGTGCTGCCCGCCGCCCGGGCCAGGGGCACCACCCTCACCGTGCGGGATCTCTTCGCGCAGCTGCCGGCGCGCCGGCGCTTCCTCAAGGCCACGGAAACCGAGCACGCCCACCTGTGGGGGGTGATCACCCGCATGGCCCTGGCCACCCCCGAGGTGCACTGGGTGGTGGAATCGGACCGGAGCGGGCGCCTCGTGCTGCCCCGGGTGGCGGAGCCGGGGGAGCGCCTGGGGCCCCTCCTGGGGGGCAAGCTGGCGGCCCTCGTCCCCTTCCGGGACGGTGAGCCCCCCTGGATGATCCGGGGCTACGTATCCGATCCCGCCCTCAGCTTCCGGGACCGGAACCACCTGTACCTCTTCGTGAACGGCCGGGCCGTGCGGGACCGGCTCCTGCTGGCCGCCCTGGCCTCGGCCTGGGAGGGCTTCTTCCCCAAGGGGGCCTACCCGGCGGCCGTCCTCTTCCTGGATCTGCCCCCGGAGGCGGTGGATGTGAACGTGCACCCCACCAAGGCCGAGGTGCGGTTCCGGGAACCCCAGCGGGTCTTCCCGTGGGTGGGCCGGGCCCTGCGGGAGGCCTGGACCGGCCTCCGGGGCGGCCTCGCCAGCGTCCTGGACCTGCCGCCCAAGCCCCTGGAACCGGAACTGGAGAAGCCCCTGCCCCCCGTGGCAACCAGCCATCCCCACCTGTGGGAGGCGGAGCGTCCCGGGCCGTCCACCCCCTACCGGGATGGGGCCGGCGCCTACCGGGCCATGGAAGCCGCCTTCCCCCCCGAACCCGCGCCGGCGTCCACCCCGGCCGTGCGCTACCTGGGGGCCTTCGACGCCACCTACCTCCTGGCCGAGGTGGCGGGGCCCGAACCGGAATTGTGGGTGGTGGACCAGCACGTGGCCCACGAGCGCATCCTGTACGAACGGCTCTTCCTGCGCCGCCACCACCCCGCGGTGGTTCCCCTCATGCCCCCCCGCGTGGTGGGCCTGGGCCCGGCGGCGGTGGCCCGCCTCACCCCCTTCCTGGATGAATTCACCCAGGTGGGCCTGGAGGTGGAGGCCTTCGGGGCGGATGCCCTGGTGGTGCGGGGCCTGCCGGATTTCCTGGCGGACCGGGATCCCGAGGCCCTGCTCACGGATCTCCTGCGCCGCCTGGAGGAGGGGGGGCGCCCGGACCTGGACGCCTTCCGCCGGGATCTGAACGCCGAGCTGGCCTGCCGCAGCGCCATCAAGAAGCATCACGCGCTCCCGGCCGAACTTGCCCAGCGCCTCATCGAGGACCTCATGGCCTGCCAGGTGCCCCACACCTGCCCCCATGGGCGGCCCGTGATCAAGAAACTGACCCGGGGGGAACTGGAGCGGAGCTTCGGAAGGCGGGTCTGATGGCCCACCGCTGGTCCGCTTTTTGCTCCTTCCGGGTCCCCCCCCTCCGTGCCAAGGGCATGGCAGGGGTCCGGAGGCCATGGAGGGACCAGGCATGAAGACGATCATTCTTGCGGGCGGCCTGGGCACCCGGCTCTCCGAGGAGACCGTGGTGAAGCCCAAGCCCATGGTGGAGGTGGGCGGCCACCCCATGCTCTGGCACATCATGAACATCTACGCCCGCCATGGGCACGAGGACTTCCTCGTGGCCCTGGGCTACAAGGGCGAGATGATCAAGGACTACTTCCTCAAGTTCAACGCCCTCAACGCCGACCTATCCGTGGACCTGGCCACCGGGGGGGTGCGGATCCATGACGGGAATCCCATCAAGTGGCGGGTCCACCTGGTGGATACCGGGGCCGAAACCCAAACCGGCGGCCGCATCAAGCGCCTGGGCTCCTGGCTGGGGGACGATGCCACCTTCATGATGACCTACGGGGACGGGGTGGCGGACGTGGATATCCCGGCCCTCCTGGCCTTCCACCGCAAGCACGGGCGCCTGGCCACCGTGACCGCGGTGCGGCCTCCCGCGCGCTTTGGCGGCATCACCTTCGACGGGGACCGGGTGGCCGGCTTCGCCGAGAAGCCCCAGATCGGGGAGGGGTGGATCAACGGCGGCTTCTTCGTGCTGGACAGGAAGGTGCTGGACTACATCGACGGGGACGCCACCCTCTGGGAGCGGGAGCCCCTGGAGCGCCTGTCGGCGGACGGCCAGCTCATGGCCTTCCGCCACGAGGGCTACTGGCAGCCCATGGACACCGTGCGGGAGCGGAACCTCCTGGAAGAGCTCTGGCGCGCCGGCCGCGCCCCCTGGAAGGTGTGGTGATGGACTGGAACGGCAAGCGCGTCTTCGTGACCGGGGCCACGGGCCTCGTCGGCTCCTGGCTCTGCCGGCGCCTCCTCCGGGAAGGCGCCCACGTCGTCGCCCTGGTGCGGGACTGGGATCCCCAGAGCGAGTTCATCCGCAGCGGCGACGTGCGCCGGTGCTCCGTCGTATCGGGCTGTCTCGAGGACTACGGCACCCTGGCCCGGGCCGTGGCCGAGCACGAGGTGGACACGGTCTTCCACCTGGGGGCCCAGGCCATCGTGGGCACCGCCCTCATCAGCCCCCTGGCCACCTTCGAATCCAACATCCGGGGCACGTACAACCTCCTGGAGGCCTGCCGGATCCACGCCTCCCTCGTGAAGCGGGTGGTGGTGGCCTCCAGCGACAAGGCCTACGGCGAGGCCAAGGTCCTGCCCTACACCGAGGACATGCCCCTCGACGGCCGTCACCCCTACGACGTCTCCAAGAGCTGCACCGACCTCCTCTCCCTCACCTACGCGCACACCTACGGCCTGCCCGTGGCGGTGGCGCGGTGCGGCAACATCTACGGCGGGGCGGACCTCAACTGGAGCCGCATCGTCCCCGGCACCATCCGTTCCGCCCTGGAGGGCAAGGCCCCCGTGCTGAGGTCCGACGGCACCTTCCTGCGCGACTACATCTACGTGGAGGACGTGGTGGACGCCTACCTGGCCCTCGCGGCCCACGCGGACCGGGAAGGGGTGCGGGGCGAAGGCTTCAACTTCAGCCCCGAGCGCGCCCTCGGCGTCCTGGAGATCACCCGGGCCACCCTCGCCGCCGTGGGCCGCCCCGACCTGGAGCCCGTCGTCCTGGGGACGGCCCGGGCCGAGATCAAGGACCAGTACCTGGACGCCTCCAAGGCCCTCCGGGTCCTGGACTGGAAGCCGAAGTTCGGCCTGGACCGGGGCCTGGAGCTGACCGTGGCCTGGTACCGGTCCTTCCTGGAGGAGGCGCGGTGAAGGCGGAGGAGATCAGGGCGGAGATCCTGCGGCTGGTGGAGGAGTACCACGCCGCCCAATGGCCGGGGCGGCCCTTCGAGCCCGGGGTCACCCCGGTGCCCGTGAGCGGCAAGGTCTTCGACGGCGACGACCTGCGCCACCTGGTGGACGCGTCCCTGGACTTCTGGCTGACCACGGGCCGGTACGCGGCGCGCTTCGAGCGGGAGTTCGCCGCCTTCATGGGGGTGCGCCACTGCAGCCTCGTCAACTCGGGCTCGTCCGCGAACCTCCTGGCCCTCACCGCCCTCACCGCCCCCGAGCTCAAGGACCGCCGTCTGCGCCCCGGCGACGAGGTCATCACCTGCGCGGCCGGGTTCCCCACCACGGTGAACCCCATCCTCCAGAACGGCCTCGTGCCGGTCTTCCTGGACGCGCACATCCCCTCGTACAACCTGGACCCCTCCCGCCTGGAGGAGGCCATCGGCCCCCGCACCCGGGCCATCATGGTGGCGCACACCCTGGGCAACCCCTTCGACCTGGACGCCGTCATGGACGTGGCGAGGCGCCACGGCCTGTGGGTGGTGGAGGACTGCTGCGACGCCGTGGGGGCGAAGTGGAAGGGCCGCGGCGTGGGCACCTTCGGGGACCTGGCCACCGCCAGCTTCTACCCGGCCCACCACATCACCATGGGCGAGGGCGGGGCCGTGCTCACCTCCGATCCCCTCCTGAAGAAGCTGGTGGAGTCCTACCGCGACTGGGGCCGGGACTGCTGGTGCGACCCCGGCCACGACGACACCTGCCACCGGCGCTTCGACTGGCAGCTGGGGGACCTGCCCCGGGGGTACGACCACAAGTACACGTACAGCCGCATCGGGTACAACCTGAAGCTCACGGACATGCAGGCCGCGGTGGGCTGCGCCCAGCTGAAGAAGCTGCCGGGGTTCATCCAGGCCCGGCGCCGGAACTTCGAGACCCTCCTGGGGCTCCTGGAACCCCTCCGGGACCAGCTCATCCTGCCCCAGGCGGCCCCCGGGTCCGAGCCCAGCTGGTTCGGATGCCTCCTGACGGTGCGGGAGGGGGCCCGGCGCAGCCGCAACGACCTGGTGCGGGGGCTGGAGGCCCATCGCATCGGGACCCGCCTCCTCTTCGGAGGCAACCTCCTGCGGCAGCCCGCCTACCGGGATATCCCCCACCGCGTCGTCGGATCCCTGGAAGGCTCGGACCGGGTGATGCGGGACACCTTCTGGGTGGGCCTCCACCCCGCCCTCACCCCCGCCATGCTGGAGCACACGGCGAGGACCCTCCAGTCCCTCCTGGCGGGGGAGGCATGAGCCGCTTGTTCCGCATCGAAACCCTGCCCCCCGTGGTCTTCGTCACCGGGGACCGGGAGGAAAGGCTGGCGCTCTCCGCCTGCGGTGGACGGATCCAGGCCATCGCCGACCAGGTGGCCGGCCACTTCGCCCCCGGCGAGCCGGTGGGCCTCATCTTCCGCAGCGGTCCCGACCTGGTCCTCGCCTGGCTGGGGGTCCTCCACGCGGGGCGGGTGCCCTGCGTGCTCCAGTACCCCACGGAAAAGCTCAACAAGGGCTACTGGCGCGATTCCATCCAGCACACCATGGCCGTCTGCGGGATCCGGGGCCTGGTCCACGCGCCCGAGCTGGCGGAGGTTCCGGGGGAGAACCTGCTCCTGGCGCCGGGGGAGACGCCCCTCCGGGCGGACTTCCCGGAGGCGGGCTCCATTCTCCAGCTCTCCTCCGGCACCACGGGCTACAAGAAGGGGGTGGCCTTCTCCTTCGAGCACCTGGCCAGCCACATGGAGGCCTACAACCAGGTCCTGGGCCTGGACGGCACCGACTGCATCGTCAGCTGGCTGCCCCTCTACCACGATATGGGGTTCGTGGCCTGCTTCCTCCTGCCCCTCATGCTGGGGGTCCCCATCGTCATGATGGACCCCATGGTGTGGGTGGCCCGGCCCGCCCTCCTCCTGGAAGCGGCGGCGGCCCATGGGGGCACCACCTGCTTCATGCCCAACTTCGCCTTCGAGGTGCTGGCCAAGGCGGGGGGCCCCCGGTGCCCCTCCATGAAGCGCTGGATCTCCTGCTCCGAGACGGTGTACCTGGAGACCTTCGAGAAGTTCCAGGCGGCCACGGGCGCCGATCCCTCCACCCTCTTCGCCTGCTACGCCATGGCCGAGAACGTCTTCGCCGTGACCCAGAGCCGGGGCCTGGAGGTGGTGGAGGTGGACGGCGTGCGGCACGTGAGCTGCGGCCGGCCCATCCCCGGCACCCGCCTGAAGGTCGTGGACGGGGAGATCCTCGTGCGGAGCCCCCACTCCCTCCACGCCTACGCGGGGGGCGAGGACATCCGGGACGGGGAGGGCTTCTACCCCACGGGCGATCTGGGGCTCCTGGCGGACGGGGCCGTGGTGATCACGGGCCGGAAGCGGGACCTGGTCAATATCGCGGGCCGGAAGTTCATGCTCAACGACCTGGATCTCCGCATGGGGGCCCTCTTCCCGGAATCGGCGGGGCGCATCGCCTCCCTGGCCCGGTTCGACGCGGCCCTGGGCACGGAGCGGGTGCTCTTCCTCGTGGAGGTGCCCAAGCCCTGGCGTTGGGCCCCCACCGCCGAACAAATGCAGGCGATCCGGGAGACCACGGGCCTGGAGTCCTTCGACTGCTACCCCGTCCCCCCCGCCTTCATCACCAAGACCTCCTCGGGCAAGATCAACCGGGTCGAGACCCTGAAGGACTGGACCCTGGCCGAGCGGGCCGCGGCGCCCAGCGCCGGCCCCGCCGATCTGCAGGGGGACCTGGACGCCATGTTCGGCCACCTGGACAAGGACCGGCCGGTGGGCGACCTCATGGATTCCATGGGCCTGGTGGCCCTGCGCATGATCTGCGAGGACCACGGCGTGCCCTTCCATCCCGGCATGACCCTGGGGGGCATCGTGGCGCCGGAGCCGGCGCGGGTCGCGGAGCCCGCGGGGGAGGTCTTCTCCATCGTGGCCCTCATGGACGGCATCAAGCTGGGCTTCGGGTCGCCCTGGAGCCTGGTGGACGAGGCCTTCCTGGACCAGCTCTCCCGGATCGTGGGCTGCCCGGTCACCTTCGAGCACCTGGTGGTGCCGCCCCTGCCGGTCCTCCTCTCCGACCTGGTGTTCCACGACTACTTCCTCCCCCGCCAGGCCCATCCGGGCTTCAGCGCCGTGGCGGAATGCCTGGCCAAGATCGAGCGGGCCAGCCTCCTCATCGTGGACGACGAGGATAATTTCCGGCTTCCCCCCCTCTGCGTGTATCCCCAGCTGGACCACCGGTCCACCCACTCCCAGCTGGAGGACTTCCTGGCCCACCGGTTCACCCGGTACACCCTGAAGCACCACCTGCTGCCCCGGAAGCCCGTCCTGGGCCTGGAGATCACGCCCGCCGCCGTGCTGGAGGCCCTGGAGGACCTGCGCATGGCCCTGCGCAAGCCCATCATGACCCTCGCCTTCCACCAGGAGTTCATGCAGCACACCTGGAACTGGGACTACCACGAGTACCGCGCCTTCCAGGGGGACGAGGACTACCAGCGGCGCCCCATCGACCTGGAGCGGGTCCGCATGGCCATCGCCGCCTACGTGGCCCGGCACCGGGACGCCTGCGAACGGATCCCGGGGGAGGGGCCGAACCGCTTCGTCATGAAGGACCCGCCCCACTTCTGCTCCTTCCTCGTGAATCCCAAGGCGGTGGAGTGGCTGGTGAACCGCTACGATTCCTTCTGCATCCTGGGGCTGCCCTCCAGCGTCCCCTTCCTGGAGAAGGCCCTGGACCGGCTCGGGAAGCGCTACTTCCATTCCCCCGCCCTGGATCCGGGGCGGGACGATTTCGATTGCGTCATCATGACCGGCGCCTCCGGCCAGCCCGCCACCACCAGGCCCGTGTTCGACCTGGTCCACGCCGGCGAGACGGCCGGCTGCCCCCGGAACCTGGATCCGGAGGAGGCGAGGCAGGTCCCCACCTTCATGGTGGGCGCCCCGGATCTGCTGCAGGACCTCAAGCCCGAGTTCTACGACATGCTGCCCCTGGGCAATTTCTTCCTCAACGGAGGGAAGCGGGAGTTCCTCCTGGAGTGGTTCCACCCCCGCGAACAGGCATGAAGGGATCCCCTCGATGAGCGAACGTCCCCTTCTCTCCATCTGCATCCCCACCCGGGGCCGGGCCGATCTCCTGGACCTGGGCCTGCGCAACGTCCTCAGCGAGGCCGAGCCCTTCGGGTCCAAGGTCGAGGTGGTCGTGGGGGACAACGCCTCCGACGACGGCACCGCCGGTCTCCTGGAGCGGTACCGGGGGCGGATCGTCACGGGCCGCCTGGAGACCCGGGCCCTCTTCCCCCGCAGCCTCGCCTACACGGCCTGCGATCTCGCCCGGGGCGAGTACGTCCTCTTCATCGGGGACGACGACCTCCTGGTGCGGGGCAGCGTGGGGCGGATCCTGGCCTTCCTGGAAGGGAACCCCGACCTGGACTACGTGTACCTCAACGTGGGCTGGGTCTCCATCCCCCAGAGGAACCGGGCCATCCTGGAGGAGGACTGCCGGGTGCCCCAGGACTACGAGACCATCTTCCAGCTGGAGGACCGGCAATCCCGGCGCCTGGACCGGCTGGAGGACCTGGTGGCCCTCAGCTGGCCCAGCCCCTACGCCATGTTCTCCACCATCTTCTGCTACCTCATGCGCCGCAGCATCTACGTGGAGCGCCGGAACGACATCGTGGTGCTGGAGGACTGGGAAGACGCCAACCAGACCCTGGACAACATGTTCCCCCACTCCGTCCTGAGCCTGGGCGCCTGCGCCGGCAAGCCCGTGGGCTGCATCGGGGAGCCCACCGTCCTCCAGGGCAGCTGGCACCAGGACTGGGCCCTCTGGATCAACAAGACCATGATCCACGGCCACGCCCTCCTCTTCGACTGGCTCGGGGAGAAGACCCCCTTCGATCCCGCGGTGCTGGAGGTGCTGTGGGAGGAACTGGCCCGCTACGGCGCCAGGATGGTGGCCCAGATGCTGGACATGCCCGAGCGCCACAAGGGCATGGACGTGCTCCGGAGCTTCGCCCTGCCCCGCCTGGTGCGCTATCCCGCCTTCCTGGAGACCCTCCGGGAGGAGGTGCAGACCCTGGCCCACTCCGACCTGGACGCCAAGCGGCTGGAGGCCCTCGTCCAGCGCGCCGCCAGGACCCTGGGGGACCGGGAGCCCCGGATCGCCCTCTGGGGCCTGAGGGGACGCGGGGAGCGCTGGCTCTACCACTGCCCCCACCGGGTGGGGCAGCTGGCCATGATCGTGGACGGCGGCTCCGCCATGCAGGGCCGCAGGACCGAATTCTTCGACGGGACCATCCAGCCGCCGGAGGTCCTGCGCGGCCTCCCCTTCGATATCCTGGTGCTGGCCACCCGGGAGGACATCACCGAACGCCTCCTGCCGACCCTGGCGGACAGGGTCCCCGAAGGGGCCTGGATCGTCAGCGTCCTGGGCATGCACCGGGTGGAGGCCGGCGTGGTCCGCCCCGCGGAACCCGGGGACGGACGATGAAGGCCCTCCTCGTCACCAAGGACAACGCCCCCGGGAGGGCCGCGGAGCGCGTGCTCCTGGACGCGGGGCTGGAGGTGCGGACGGCGGCGGCCGCCTCCCCCGGGGAGGCCCTGCCGGGATGGGCCGGAGAATGGGAGGGGGACCTCATCGTCTCCTACCTGGCCCAGTGGGTGCTGCCCGCGCCGGTGCTCCGGCGGGCCAAGGTCCAGGCCGTGAACTTCCACCCGGGGCCCCCCGAGTACCCGGGCACCGGCTGCTACAACTTCGCCCTCTACGACGGAGCCCCCACCTACGGCGCCACCTGCCACGTCATGGAGCCCCGGGTCGACGCGGGGGCCATCCTCGCCGTCTCCCGCTTCGATCTCCTGCCGGAGGACTCGGTGGCCACCCTGCGGGAGCGGACCCTCGAGCACCTGCACCGGCTCCTGGAGGCCTGGACCGCGGCCCTGGTCCAGGGCCGCCCCCTGGAGCCCTGCGGGGAGCGCTGGGCCAGGGCCGCCACCACCCGCCGGCAGTTGGAGGCCCTGGGGGAGATCACCCTGGGCATGGACGAGGCGGAGGCCCTCCGGCGCATCCGCGCCATGCACTATCCCGGGTTCCCCGGGGCGCGCCTGCGGATCCGGGGCCGGGACTACGCCCTCGTGCCCGCGCAGGATTAGCACGGTCCTTGCTGCGCCGGGGGGTTGTCCAATCCATGACGAACGCCTCCCGGAGAATCCATGAGATTCCTCGTCATCCTTCCCCGCGTCGCGGCTCCCTCCCAGCACTACCTCCTGCCCGCGGGCATGGCCTACATCGCCAGCGCCCTGCGGAGCGCCGGCCATGAGGTGCGGGGGCTCAACCTCAACCAGAGCACGGACCTGGCCGCCAAGGTCATCGCCCGGGCCGTGGAGGGCTGGCGCCCCGACGTGATCGCCACCGGGGGCCTTTCCGCCCACTACCGGGCCATCAGCTACGTGGTGCAGGGGTGCCGGTCCGAGGTGCCCGGGGTGCCGGTGATCCTCGGGGGCGGCCTGCTCAGCAGCGAGCCCGAGCTCATCATGGGGGCCATGGCTCCCGACTACGGCGTCATCGGGGAAGGGGAGCGCACGGTGCTCCAGCTCGCCGAGTGCATCGAGGGCAGGCGCCGCCCCGAGGAGGTGCAGGGCATCATCTACCGGGACGCGGCGGGGACCCTGGTCCGGACGGCGGCGGCCCCGGCGATCCGGGACCTGGCCAGCCTGCCCTACCCCGATTACGGGATCTTCGACCTGGAGGGCTTCTTCGCCCACCGCCTGCCCAACGACACCCGGGGCACGAGCGTGGTGGAGCAGCCCCGGGAGATGTGCGTGGTGGCCAGCCGTTCCTGCCCCTACCGGTGCACCTTCTGCTACCACCCCATCGGCAACGTCTACCGGGAGCGGAGCCTGGACGACGTCGTCGCCGAGGTCGTCCACTGGAAGGAGCGGTACGGCATCAACATGCTGACCATCCTGGACGAGCTCTTCTCCATGAAGCGCGACCGGGTGATGGAGTTCTGCCGCCGCGTCGCCCCCCTCGACCTGAAGTGGTGCGCCCAGATGCGGGTGACGGACCTGGACGAGGAGACCCTCGCCGCCATGAAGGCCTCGGGCTGCTGGGGCATCAGCTACGGGTTCGAGTCGGGGTCCGACACGGTCCTGAAGAGCATGAAGAAGCACATCCGCGCCGCCGACATCGAGCGCGCCGTGGAGATGACCTTCGCCGCCGGCATCCAGGTGCAGGGGAACTTCATCTTCGGGGACGTGGCCGAGACCGCCTCCACCGTCACCGAGACCCTCTCCATGTGGCTGCGCCTGCGCAAGAACCAGATCTGGATGTTCCCCATCGAGGTCTACCCGGGCACCCCTCTCTACCTGGACGCGGTGGCCAAGGGCCAGATCCGGGACCCCGCCGGCTACATCGCCGCCGGATGCCCCTGCGTGAACCTCACGGCCATGAATGACGCGGAGAACCTCCGCACCCACATCGCCCTGCTGGTGCTGTCCAACGCCTACAACTCGACCCCCGCGGAAGTGCTGCGCCTGGAGGAGATGCCCGACCATCCCCTCCGGGGCCGGATCCTGGCCATGACGGTGCGCTGCCCCCACTGCGACACGACGATGGAGTACCGGAACATCAGCCCCCAGGGGGTGGCCAAGTTCTCCTGCCGCGCCTGCAACCGCCGCTTCGACGTGCCGCCCTTCCTGGGCTCCGGGGGGCCGCCCTCCTCCTTCCGGCTCTCGACCGGATACCGCTTCGTCCCGGAGCACCGGGACCAGGTGGAGGCGTTCATCGCCCGGGGCGAGGGCATCCGGCAGGTGTCGCGGCAGACCATGGAGATCGTCCTCCTGGGCGAGACCTACCTGGTCCCCAGCGCCATCGTGCCCCGGGACGTGCGCTACGGCCTGGCCAATCTGTACTGGGTGGCGCCCGAGGGGAGGATCCAGCCCTTCCACTGCTACAACCCCGACGATTTCCGCGCCCTGTCCTGCGAGCGCTACGGGGCGCCCCGGTGGGCGGGGATCCTGGCCCAGGCCCCGGAGGGCGTGGTGCTGGCGGGCCCCCTGGAGGAGACCCGGGAGGCCTGGGGCTGGGCCGAGGCCGGGGCCGTCCAGGCTTGGTTCTACGATCCCTTCCGGGGGGACCGCCCCCTCGAGCCCGGGGAGATCGCGGATCCGGCGGAGGCGCCCGGCGCCGCCGTCGTGTGCGCCAGCGCCTGCGGCCAGCGGGCCGTCCTGGACCGGGTCGCCTCTCTCGGCCGGGAGGGCATCCCCTTCTTCGACGACGCCCTCCTGCCCAGCCTGGCGCCCGTCCTCAGCGGGGCCCGAGGCTGAGGATCGCCTCGATCACCCGGGCCTGGGCGCGCTCGTCCAGGCCCACGGAGCAGGGGATGCTGAGGCCGGTGCGGTTCAGGCGCTCGGAGACGGCGCCGCCCAGGACGGCGGCGCCCTTGTGGGCCGGGCTCAGGTGCATGGGCTGCCAGAGGGGCCGGGCCTGGATGCGGCGCCGGCCCAGCTCCTTCAGCAGGGCGCGGCTGTCCATGCCGTAGGCCTCCGCGTCCACGAGGAGGGTGTACATCCAGTAGATGCTCCGGGCCCAGGGGGCCTCCCCCGGCACGGTGATGCCGGGGACCCCGGCGAGGGCCTCCCGGTACCGGTCGGCGATGGCGCGCTTGCGCGTCACGAAGGCTTCCAGCTGCTCCATCTGGGCGCAGCCGACGGCGGCGAGGATATTGGTGAGGCGGTAGTTGTAGCCCACCTCCCCGTGCACGAACTCGATGGGATCGTCCTTGGCCTGGGTGCTGAGGTGCCGGGCCCGGCGGGCCCAGTCCTCCCGGTCCGTGAGCAGCATCCCGCCGCCCCCGGTGGTGATCACCTTGTTCCCGTTGAAGCTGATGCAGGCGATGTCGGCCCGGCCGCCCACGGGCTGGCCCTTGTACGAGGCGCCCAGGCTTTCCGTGGCGTCCTCCACCACGGCCACGCCCAGGGGCCGGGCCACCTCCAGGAGGGGGTCCAGGTCCACGGGATGCCCCAGGGCGTCCACGGGGAGGAGGGCGGCGACCCGCCGGCCCGTGGCCCGGTTCCGGAGGGTGCCGCCGACCCGCTCGCAGCCCTCCTGGAGGAAGGCCCGCACGAGCCCGGGATCCATCTGGCAGTGGACGGGTTCGGCGTCCACCAGGACGGGGTGGGCCCCCAGGTACCGCAGGGCGTTCACGGGGGCGATGAAGGTGAGATCGGAAACCAGGACCTCGTCCCCCGGCTCCACGCCCGCGACCTGGAGGGCCAGGTGCAGGGCGGAGGTGCCGTTCACCGTGGCCACCGCGTGCCGGGTGCCCACGGCCGCCGCCACGGCGGCCTCGAAGCGGTCCACGTACGACCCCACGGAGCTGACCCAGCCCGTATCCAGGCACTCCTTCACGTACTCCCATTCCCGGCCGCGGATCTCCGGGACCGAAAGGGGGATGAAGTCGTCGGGCATGGAGGCCTGGGATCCGTCGATGAGCATGGGGGGCCTTGGATACGGGTTCTGGGGCGCGGCCGGTTCAGTTGACCACGGGTTCGGGAAGGAGGGCTTCGATGGCGGCCCAGGGCAGGGCGGGCACCCCCCTGCCGGTCTCCCAGAAGGCGGAGGTGAAGCCGGCCATGTTCCTCAGGGTGACCGGCCGGCCCGCGGCCCGGAAGGCGCCGACCAGGGGCCCCAGGACCTCGTCGGCCAGTTCCTGGAAGGGGGCGGGGCCCTCGCCGTTGAGGGAGGCCTCCGAGAGTTCGTGGGAAAAGACGCAGGAGATCCGAGGCAGGGAGGCGAAGAGGGGGCCCAGGACATCGGCCATGGAGGTGGCCAGGTCCACGTCCGCCCAAATGACGGAGGGGAGGACGGGCGGCTCCCGCAGGGAATCGGAAAAGAACCCTGGATGGTAGCTCACGCATTCGGGCGCCCCGAATTCCTCCACCCGGTCCTGCACCTCCCGCAGGCTGCCCTGGAACTCCCCCGGCTGGCAGAGGCCATTGAGGCTGGCGGCCGGCAGGCCCTGGAAGGAATCGAAGACGGCCAGCCTGAACCCCGTCTCCCGGCAGGCGAGGCTCAGCATGCAGGTGCTGAGGCCCTTGTAGCACCCGAATTCGCCCAGGGTGCCCTCCAGGCCGTACGAGCGCAGCACGTACAGGTGGTGGGCGATGGCCAGCACCTCGGCGTACGAGGTGGCCCCGGCCAGGGCGTCCAGGGCGAAGAGATCCCCGGCCCGCCCGGGGTTGAAGCGGGGGAAGCGGCGGTGGATGAACCGGAACCGGGTGGCCAGGCTCCGCAGGAAGCCCAGGTACGCGTGGATGGGCCCGGCGGGGGCCAGGTCCTCGTCCAGGGCCCGGATATCGGCGACGGCGGCGGCGAGGGTCGCATCGTCCCAGGTTCCCTCCCGGGGGTAGGTCCCGGGGCGCAGGCGGTGCAGGGCGAGGGCCACCCCGTGGGGGAAGGGCGCGCCGAAGGGCTGGTCCCGTTCCGGGACGAAGGCCGCCTCCCGCATGGGGAGCACGCCGGGGAACTGGCCGGCGTGGATGAGCCGGACCGTGGCCCCGTCCAGGCTCGTGAAAAGGGCTTCCAGGGTGCAGGCGGGACCGGGGTCGAGGGGGCCCGCCAGGAGGCACCTGAATTCCATGCGGTCCTGGCTTCCGGGGGGTTCCTGGGCGACGAAGGCCCGGCCCGCCTCGCGGCCGTCCTTGAAGAGGGCGACCTCGGCCAGGGGGAAGCCGGGGGGGCAGAATCCCCGGAGCTCCCGGGCGTTGAAGCACTCGATGCCGAAGGGAAGGATGGACTGGGCCGGCACGGGCCCCCATTGGAAGGACCAGAGGAGTTCCCGGCCGTCCGGGGCGAAGACGCCATCCTCCCCCAGGGTGGACAGGGCCCGGCACACGTCCGCGCCCTCCGTCCGCAGGGCCACGAGGAAGGTCCGGGCGCCCCGGTGGTAGGCCCCCTCGAAGTCCAGGACCGGCAGCCCGTCGACGGTTGAGCCCGCCAGGGCCGGATCGGAATCGATGAACCCCTGGATGGGGAGGCCCTGGAGCCTGGCCTCCTGGAGGGCGGCCCGGCCCGTTTCCCCCGCCCCGAAGATCCAGACCTCCCGTCCGCTTTCCCGGGCCCGGGAGACGGCGGGCGCGAAGACGGCCTGGAGGGACGCCCTGCGGCGCCGCTGGGCGGCTTCCTGGATCTGGGCCGGCAGGCCGCCTCCCGGCAGGAAGGTGATCTGGGGGCCCTGGAGGTGGGGGAGGGTCCCCATCATTGCCCCCCATAGGCGGTGCGGTACCACCCGAGGGTATCGTCCAGGCCCGCGTCCAGGGTGATGCGGGGCTCGAAGCCCAGGAGCTCCCGGGCCAGGGTGATATCGGGGCAGCGCCGGGCGATGGGGTCGTTGGCGGCGGGCAGAGGCTCGATCCCCCCCGGCCGCCCGGCCCAGGCCAGGATGCGGGCCGCCAGGTCGCCCATGGTCACCTCCGCCTTGTCGTTCCCCACGTTGAAGGTGCGCCCCTGCCCCTCGGGGCGGCGGAGGGCGGCGAGGGTGAGATCCAGGGCGTCCGCGATGTGGCAGAAGGCCCGGCGGTGGTCCGCGCTGTAGACCCGCAGGGGGGACTCCCCGGAAAGGGCCCGCTTGTACAGCTGGGGGATCACGTGCTCGTTGCCCATGCGGGGGCCGTACACGTTGTGGAAGCGCACGATGGAGAAGGGCAGCCCGTGCATGAGCCCGTACTGGGTCACGGCCAGCTCCCCGAACATCTTGCTGCCCGCGTACGAGCTCCGGGGGTTGGACAGATCCGTGAGGGCCAGGGGCACGGCCTCGGGGGTGGGGATGGGCAGGGGGTGGAAGGCCTGGGTCCACGCATAGGCTTCGCTGGTGCTGGCGAAGAGGAGGCGGGAGCCGCCGCCCCGGACCATCCAGTCCAGGAGGTGGAGGGTGGAGAGGGCGTTCACCCGCACCACCTCGTGGGGGCGCTTGAGCACGTTCTCCACGCCGATGATGGCCGCCAGGTGGTACACCTCGTCGAAGCCGCCGCCCAGGGCCTCGAAGGCCGCGGGGGTGGTGAGGTCGGCCTCCTGGACCCGCACCTGGGGAAGGGCGGCGAGGGCCTCCAGTTCCGGGTCCCGCCGGCCCCGCACGAAGTTGTCCGCCAGAAGGAGTTCGGTGCCGGGTTCGGCGGCCAGGCGCCGGGCCAGATGGCAGCCCACGAAGCCGGCGCCGCCGGTGATGAGGATGCGTCTGCTCACAGGTGGTACCCCCTCCGGCCCCAGTGGCCCTTGCCGATTCCGTAGATCCTGCGGCCCCCGGCCCGGAGGGCCTCGGCCTGTTCGTCGGTGAACACGTTCATGGCGTCCACGATCACCGTGCCGGGCCGGGTCCAGGCCAGGAGCTGGCCGGGATCCAGGCGGCGGTAGGCGGCGTGGGGGGTGGCGAACACCACCGCGTCCGCTTCCGCCAGGGCCAGGCCCAGGTCCTCGTGGATGGTCTCCTGGGGCCGCTCGGGCCACCAGCGCACCCAGGGGTCGTGGCAGACGGCCTTGGCCCCGGCGCCCTGGAGGGCGTCCAGGAAAGCCTCGGCGGGGGTGTTCCGGGTATCCGGCACCTCCGCCAGGTAGGAAATGCCGCAGAGGGCGATGGTCCGTCCGTCCAGGGTGCCGCCCAGGAGCTCCCGGGTGCGGCGCAGGGTATGGAGGGGCATCTCGTAGTTGACCCGGAGGGCCTCCAGGGTGAGGTCCAGGGAGACGGGCAGGTCGAAGAGATGGCCCAGGGACCACTGGGCCAGCAGGCTGTCCTTGGTGAGGCAGTATCCGCCCACCCCGAAGCCCGGGTAGCGCATGTTGTCGTGGGTGCCCCGGCGCACCCGGATGCTGTCCACCACGGCAAAGAGATTGATGCCCAGTTCCTCGGCCGCCACCGTCCATTCCTGGAGGAAGGCGATGTTCATGGCCCGGTAGCTGTTCTCCATGAGCTTGGCCAGTTCGGATGCCCGCGTGTCGTGGAGATCCGTGAGGGGGAAGGCGGCGGTATCGATGAGGGATTCGAGGAATGCCTGGGCCCGGCGGGTGCTGGCCTCGTCCAGGCCGGCGAAGCTGCGCCAGAAGCGCCGGATGCTATCCAGGTACCGGGGGCCGGGCATGACCCGCTCGTAGCAATGGGCCAGCAGGGGGGTCCCCGCCAGGCCCCGGGCCCGGAAGGCCTCCTGGAGGACGGGCAGGGCCACCTTTTCCGTGGTCCCCACGGGCACCGTGGTCTCCACGAGCACGAGGGCCCCGGGCTTCATCCAGCGGCCGATGGCGGCCAGGGCGGAGCGGAAGGGGGCCAGGTCCACCTTGAGGCGGCCGGGATCGGCCTCGGTGCGGTCCTCCACGTCCAGGGGGATATCCACGATGATCACGTCGGCGAGGGCGTACACCTCCTCGGAGCAGGCGGCGCAGAGGTTGCCGTCCTCCAGGACGGCCCGGCGGGTGAGGCCCGCCAGCTCCGGGTCCGGGCTGTCGAAGGGGCAGGTCCCCTCGTTGAGCCGGGCCACCTTCCAGTAGCCGCCCGGGGTGGGCAGATCCACGCCCACCACCTGGTACCGGGGGGTCCCTTCCGGGGTCCTCACGGCGGCCACGGCGGCGGCCACCGCCGCCCCCACGAAGCCCAGGCCCTGGACCACGACGGTGGGGCCCTTGGCCGCGAGGGCCTCGGCCCGGCGCAGCATGGCCAGGCGTCGGGCATCGTCCGGGAGGGCGTAGGCCGCCCCGTCCGGCGCGATGGCGACTTCCCTATCAGTTCGCGTCATAGGTGCCGTCCTCCATGTCCTTCTTGGCCTGGGTGTAGTCCGCGTGCTGGCCGATGTCCAGCCAGTACTCCCGGATGGGGAAGCTCACCACGGTCCGGCCCGCGGACAGCAGCCACTGGATCAGGTCCGTCATGTTGAACTTCTGGCCCTGGGGGATGAAGTCGTACACCGAGGGCTGGAGCATGTAGATCCCGGCGTTGATGAGCACGCGGCTCCGGGGCTTCTCCTTGATCCCCCGGATGAAGGATCCCTCGCACTCCACCACCCCGTAGGGGATCTCGAACTCGTGGAGGTTGACCGCCACCGTCAGGTCGGCGTCGTGCTCCTGGTGGTACTCGAGCATGGCCCGGAAGTCCACCTTGGTGAACACGTCCCCGTTGATGACCAGGAACGGGCCGTCCGGGGGCGGCAGCAGGCCCAGGGCCCCGCCGGTGCCCAGGGGCAGGTCCTCGTTCACGTAGTTGAGGTCGACGCCGAAGTCCCGGCCCGTGCCGAAGTGCTCGTGGATCTTCTCGGGCTTGTAGTGGGTGCTGATGTTCACCTGGCGGATGCCCGCGCCCCGGAGCTGCTCCACGATCCATTCCATGACGGGGCGCCCGCCCACGGGGAGCATGGGCTTGGGGGTGTCCTCCGTGAGGGGCAGCAGCCGCGTGCCGAACCCCCCCGCCATGATCAGGGCCTGGAGACCCGAATCCGTGGGCGGGAGGAAGTCGCTCAGGAGCACGATGTCCACGACCCTGCCGGTCTCGTCCAGGAGGGGCAGCTGGCGCACCTTGGCCTCCTGCATGATGCGCAGGAGCTCCTCGGAGCGGGTGCCCACAGGGGCCGTCACGGCCCGGGGGCGGGGCTCCAGGACCTTCACGCTGAGGAGGTCCGCGGCCGTGTCGTCCAGGGAGAAGCCGGCGAGGATGCCGCGGCGCAGGTCGCCGTCCGTGAGGGTGGCCAGGAGGTGCTGGTCCTCGTCCACCACCATGGCGAGGCTGATCCGGCCGGACCGGTTGATCACCTCCACCACCTTGCGGATCGGGGTGGACCTCTGGACGCAGAGGGCCTCGAAGATCGCCCTGTTCATGAGCACCTCCCGGGCGCCATGTCCGTGAAGACCTTGGGGATGAGCCTGGCCGGATCCGCCGCCAGCAGGGTCCGGAGGATGAGCTCCGAGGCGGCCCCCCCGGCCTGGTAGGGGTTCCCGGTCCCCGCCAGGGAATCCCGGAAGGCCGGGGAGAGGGCCCTCCGGATCCCCTGGAGGATGAGGGCCCGGTCGTCGGGGACGTCGATGACATTGGCCCCCCGGGTCCGCCCCCGCTGGCGGTTGCCGATGTTCACGACGGGAAGCTGGAAGGAGGCGGCCTCGATGAGCCCGCTGGAGGAGTTGCCCACCATGGCCCCCGCCCTGCGCATGAGGCTGAAGTAGGCGCGGGTGCCCAGGTTCTCCACCATGCGGCAGGCGGGATGGGTCTCCAGGAAGGCCCGGATCCGGTCGGCCACGATGCGCCCCTGGGTGTCGGCGTTGGGG